>DAIOGM010000572.1:0-4280 GCA_036745215.1 Gemmataceae bacterium | reverse complement strand
CTTCACAGACGGTACGGCATGCCCTTTTTTAGAAACGCAGAGGCGCAGAGAACGCAGAGAGTTTCTGATTGTGAACCAAGCCCTCCGCTTCGAATTGGAAATGACTGCGGCTTGGCCGCGCCCTGCGCCGTGCATTCCGCGATCAAGAGGCCAAGCGCTGAAACGGGCAAAACCGAAATCCGTGCTTTCTTGACGCACGAAACGCCAATTGTTCGCTGTTTGTTTTCGTCTGTACAATATAGTGGACACCAAACTCGTCAAGGAGCCTCGCACGATGCCGCAGGAGTTCGACGAAATCCTTGCCAATTTGACTGAAAGCCAACGCGAAGCCGTATTGCACATGGAAGGGCCGCTGCTAGTTCTCGCCGGTCCCGGCAGCGGCAAGACGCGCGTCATCACCTGCCGCGTCGCGCATCTGATCCACCAAGGCGTGCCGGCATCGCAAATTCTCGCGATCACCTTCACCAACAAAGCCGCCGGCGAAATGCGCCAGCGCATCGACGCGATGATGCCCGGCAGCCGCGTCTGGATCAGCACGTTCCACGCGTTCGGCGTGCGGCTCCTTCGCCAGTACGCGGATCGCTTGGGCCTTGACCGCAACTTCACGATCTACGATCAAGCGGACCGTGTGCGCGTGGTGAAGACCGCGGTGGAATCGGCCCAGATCGACAACATTCGCTTTACGCCCGACGCGATTCAAGGCGCGATCAGCAAGGCCAAGAACCAGCTCTTGCTGCCCGGACAGTACGAAAAACAGGCGAGCGACTATTTCAAGCAGATCGTCGCCCAGGTGTATCCGGTGTACGAGAAGAAGATGCGCGATCAGAACGCGCTCGATTTCGACGACTTGCTGCTCTGGCCGGCCCTAGCTCTCAAGAACGACGCCGACCTGCGTGCCGAGCTCGACGCGCGCTTTCGCTACGTCTTGATCGACGAATATCAGGACACGAACAAGGCACAGTACGCCATCGCCCGCGGCTTGACGATGGACCATCCGAATCTTTGCGTCGTCGGCGATCCGGATCAATCGATCTATCGCTTCCGCGGCTCCGATCTGCGCAATATCCTCGACTTCGAACGTGATTTCCCGCAAGCTTGTGTCATCACGCTGGGCGAGAATTTTCGCAGTACGAAATCGATCTTGCGCGTCGCGGACCACCTGATTGCGCACAATGTCCATCGCAAGGCGAAGGCGTTGTACACGTCGAATATCGAAGGCTCGAAAGTCGGCGTTCTTCTCTGCGAGACCGGCCTGGAAGAAGCCGACCTGATTGTCAAGCGAATTCGCGACGCCGTTGACGCCGGCCAGCGCCATTTTCGCGACTTCGCGATTCTCATGCGATTGAACGCGTTATCCCGTTCGCTGGAAACCGCGTTCGTCCGGCAACGCGTGCCGTTCCAGATCGTGCGCGGCGTCGCGTTCTTCGAACGCAAGGAAAACCGCGACGTGCTTGCGTATCTTCGTCTGCTCTTGAATCCGCGCGACGATCTGTCGTTCTTGCGTGCCGTCAATGAGCCAGCTCGCGGGGTTGGCAAGACATCGCTCGAACATCTGCAAAACTATGCGGGCCCGCGCGAGATGAGTCTGCTCAGCGCCGCCGAGCAGGTGGACAAGGTCCCCGCCATCAAAGGCAAGGCCGCGACGGGACTCAAGACGTTCGCCAAGTTGATGGCCGAGCTGCGCGATACGTTGTCAGCCACGCCGGACGAGGTCATGCGGCAAGTCATCGATCGCAGCGGTTATCGTCGCATGCTCAAGGAATCCGGCGATCCCGAAGATCAGCAACGGCTCGCCAACGTCGAGGAACTCGTCACGGCGGCGCATCAGTTTCACGTTGAGGACAATAGCCGCACCATCAGCGATTTCTTGGAGAACATCACGCTCGCCAGCGATTTGGATGGTTGGGACGAGAAGCAAGATTGCGTCTCCGTGATGACGTTGCACGCCGCGAAAGGACTGGAATTCCCGGTCGTCTTTATCATGGCCGTGGAGCAAGGCATCTTGCCGCACGAACGCAGCTTGAACAATGAAGCCGAATTCGAGGAGGAACGTCGCCTCGCGTTCGTCGGCATCACACGAGCGCAGCAGGAGGCGTACCTGTCGTATGCTCGCATGCGCGAGTTCCGCGGGCAGACGTTGTACACAATTCCGAGCGACTTCCTACAGGAGTTGCCGGAAGGGGACGTGGAAGGCATCGATCTGTCGTCGAGCAGCGGTCATTATCGCCCCGCGGCGGACCAATGGCGCGAGCGGACCACGCCGGCGAGCGACGGCTGGTATGACACCGGTTTTGCCGCGACTTCGACGAAGAAGAAGCATGATTTTTTCGACGACGCCGAACCTCAAGGCTATGCGGTCGGCGCCTTGGTCCAGCATGACGCGTATGGCGTCGGCCAGATTACCAATGTCACCGGCCAGGGGGCGTTGCAGAAGCTGAAGATTCGATTCTCGGTCGGTGGCGAACGTACTTTTCTTGCTGCCAAAGCAAAACTGGCGCTGGTTCAGAAACCCTGATGCCTGGGCAGTCGCGATCGCGCGGGTTTCATAACCTAGCCGGGGAGGCTCTCATGAGACGAATGGCATTGACATTGACGTTAATGACCGCCGCAGGCGCATCGGCGCAACCCGCGCCATCGCCGGGTCCCGCGCCGTCGTTTGCTTACGTTCGCAAGACGACGCCCGACAAGGGGCACGCGATTCTCGTGCAAACGACAACGGTTAAGGAAATGGTGCCGTACGTTGAGCGAGTCTTCCTCAATGGCGTGGCCAGAGATGTTACCAAATATAAGACCGTGCTCCGCTTCGTCGAAGTGGACACCATTTACGATCTCGCCGCCAGTCGCGTCATCACGCCGGACGGCAAGCAACTGGCGATTGACGAGGTCTGGAAACGTCTGCAAAAAAACACCGTCGTCGCCATCAGCGGAAACTTTGAAACGCCGAGCGCCGCGTTCTTGCGTTCATTGAATGCGGAAACGCTCGTTGCCATTCCCGCGCTACCCAAGCTCGAACCACAACCTAAATGAGGAGCCGTCCATGAAAAGCCTTCTAACGTTGGCCACATTGCTGACGGCAACGGTGGTTGCGCATACACAACCGGCCGCGCCCTTCGGGCCGCCGCCGACGTTCAAGGTGGTCAACAAGATTGACAAAATGAAGAGCGAGATTTTCTTTCTCGAAACCGTCGTCAAACTCGTCCCGCAGAACGTTCAACGTGTGGTCATCGTCAATGGCAAGCAAGAGACCATTACGGAAACAAGATTCGTCCCCGTGATGGAGCATCAGATTTCCTTATTCAACGTCGCCAATAGCCGCGCCATCACGACCGATGGCAAACAATTGCCGATCGAAGAGGTCTGGAACCGCCTGAAGAAGGACGCCGTTGTCGCCGTCAGCGCCGACGGAAACACGCCGGCCCAGGCGTTTCTGCGGGTACTCAATCCGGAAGTCATCGTCCTCATTCCGGGGCCGCCGACGCCGGCGAAGAAGTTACCTTGATTTTCCCGTTTAGCGCTCGCGGGGCCAAGCGAGCGCTAAACGTAAACAACTGGGCAACACCATGTTCACCCTCAGCGCCTTCGCCGACGAAATCGATCCCGATCCGCAAAAGCAAATTGATGTCCTCAGTTCGTGCGGCGTTCGCCACATCGAGTTCCGCTCGATTTACGCAACCAATGTGCTCGCGCTCAGCGATTCGCAAATCCACGACTTCAAGACGCTGCTCGATGACAACGGCTTCAAGCTCAGCGCCATCGGTTCGCCGATCGGCAAGATCAAGATCGACGATCCGTTCGAGCCGCACCTGGTCAAGTTCAAACGCGCGATCGAGCTTTGCGGCGTCTTCGGCACGCAGAACATCCGCATCTTCAGCTACTATCCGCCCGACAACTACGACTGGGAAAAAGGCGACGTCGTCCGCGTGAAGCGTGGTCTTGGTGGGGAGCGTGCATACTTCTCCAAATGGCGTGATGAAGTCATGAGCCGAATGATGCAAAAGTGCGAACTCGCGAAGAAGGCCGGCGTGCGCCTGATTCACGAGAACGAGCATCGCATCTTCGGCGATTCGCCCAATCGCGTGCACGACTTGATGACGACGCTGCGGCAATCGTTCGGCCCGGAGACGATCGGCGCCGTGCATGATCCGGCGAACTTCGTCTTCTGCGGCTACGACCCGTGGGAAGGTTGGCACGCGTCGAAGCAATGGCTCGTGCACTTTCACATCAAGGATTGGATCGCCAACGCCAACCACGGCTCACTGGCCGGCGAAGGGCAGGGCCGC
>DAIOGM010000571.1:0-4288 GCA_036745215.1 Gemmataceae bacterium | reverse complement strand
ATCTCGCAACGGTCTGGCAACGCAAGTTAGCGCACGAGACGTTGCGCGGCGTCGATCGCCTTTTCGCCGTCAGTCCATCCCTGGCGAACATCATGACGGCGTGCTTTCCCGACGTCGAGCCCCGTGTGTTGGGGAACGTGATTCGCACTGATTACCTCACGCCGGCGGCGACGCAAACGAATGCCGCGTTTCGTTTTTTTTCGCTGGCGTCGCTTGTGGAAGCCAAGGGAATTCATCATTTGCTCGAGGCCGCGTACATCCTGCGCGCGCATGGAGTCAACGGATTTGAAGTCGTCATCGGCGGCGATGGGCCGCAGCGCGCCAAGCTCGAAGAACTTACCGAGCGCTGGGAACTCTGCGCACACTGTCGCTATCTCGGATCGCTTGATCGGCAGCAAGTGCGTGAACAAATGCGGCAGTGCGACGCCTTTGTGCTGCCTAGCCTCGGCGAAACGTTCAGCCTGGCGGTCGGCGAAGCGATGGCGTGCGGCAAGCCGGTGATCGCGACGCGCTGCGGCGGACCGGAATTCGTCGTGACCACCGACACGGGCGTTTTGGTTTCGACGGCGCGGCCCCTGGAACTGGCGGATGCGATGGCCGGCTTCCTCAAGGGCGGCTATCGGTTCGACGCGGGCGTAATTAGAAATTCCGTGGTGGCACGCTTCGGCGTGGACACGTTCGTCGAAAAGCTGGAGGCCGTCTACGGTGAGTTGATTGCCAAGAACGCGTCCTTGCGGATGGCTGCGTGATGACAACGTTTTCAGTCGATGAATGAGTATTTGATGCCGAAAAAAGAAATGCTGATGATCGCGTCCCACGAGCCGTTGCTGGATCCGCGCTTGGATTGGGTCGCCCAGACCGCAAGCTCGCTGTTGCGCGTCAACGTTCTGGGCTTCGAGAGTTTGGCGCGGCCGGAACCGCCCTATGCGCTCGTCAACAGTTACACTGTCATGCGCATCGGCAACAAACGCTTTCGGCCATTATTCATGTTCCTTTTTTGCGCTCGCCTGATTTTCACGCCGACGAGCGAACAGCCGATCCAGGCGGCCGGCGAATTGGTACTCAAAACATTGGCGGCCTTCTTGTTGATGGTTCCAATGAGTATCGCGGCGCTGGGATTCGTCGCTTACTGGCTGCTTGGATATCTCAACCCGCTGCGCTGGGCTCGCTTCGGCTGTCGCAAGACGATGTCGCCCGAGCAATATGTTCGGACGCGCGATGCGTGGCGCGCCTGGGCAGTCGATGTGCAAGAACGTTATTGGCGACCGACAGCAAAATCGTTGGCGCGACGGTTTCCGCGCGTTGCGTCGCTTGCGAATCGATTCATGCACTTCGTAAAACGCGTGCGGGAGTTCCAGTGGTACATCGGACATGTATTGAAAACGACCAGCTCGCTGATCGAGGTCGCCACGCAAACGCGGCCGCCGGCGATCATTTATTGCAACGATCTCGATACGCTGCTTGCCGGCGTCTTGCTCAAGAAGCACTTTGCGTGCGCCCTGGTTTATGACGCGCATGAGTTCTGGGCGTGCATGAATGCGGAGTTTTATTGGTGGGAACGCATGTTCTGGCTGCAGTTCGAACGCACGCTGGCGCCGCACACCGATGCGGCGTACACCGTGAACCACTTGCTTGCCGCCGAGATGCAACGCATGATCGGCGTGCCTTATGGCGCGTTGCCGAACTGTGAGCCCATTCGGGATAAGCAACCGGAGTTCACGCCCCGTTTCCTTGACGCCGCGCCGACGGTTTTGAGCGTTGCGAATGCCTGCGTGCCGACGCGAATGCGATTCTTGTTTCAGGGAGTGTTCAGTCCGGGACGCGGCATCGAGGAACTCATTCGAGCATGGGCCGAGGTCGATCATTCGCGTGCGGTGCTGCTCTTGCGTGGGCCGGACGGCGAGTTCAAGGATCGGTGCATCGACTTGGCGACCGACCTGCAACTTCTGGGCGCGACGATCGAATTTCTGGCGCCCGTGCGCGAAAGCGAACTCGTCGGCGCCGCGGGCGAAGCGGATGTCGGTGTGATTCCCTATGCACCCTATTGCCTGAACAGCCGGCTGGCGTGCCCCAACAAGACGTCGCAATACATGCAAGCCGGGCTCGCGATCCTGACCAACAACCTGGACTACGTTCGCGAAATCGTCGAGGAGTTCGAGTGCGGATTGATCTACGACAGCGCTCGGCCCGAGACGGTTGTCGCTGCGGTCAATCGATTCTTGAATGAGCCGGAGTTGCTGGATCGGTTTAGCAAGAATGCCCAGGCGAAAGCTCGCGAGGTGTTCAACTGGAATGTGCAAAGCCTGCCGCTCGTGCGGATGTTCGAAGAACTTACGGATCCAGGCGAAGTCAAATCGAAGCGATCGGCTGCGTGAGCCGCGGAAAAGACGATTCAAGGAAAGGACAATGTCATGCAATCCGAAATCGACGCCGCCAATGCGGAATTCTGGAACACGCTGTGCGGCACCACCACCGCCATGTGCCTCGGTATCAAGGATCACGGCCCCGAATCATTGAAGCGATTCGATGACGAGTATTTCAGTCTCTATCCATACTTGTTGCCGATCGTCGGACCGAGGCGCATGCGCCGCAAAAAGGTGCTGGAGATCGGTCTCGGCTACGGCACGCTGGGGCAGAAAATCGCCGAGGCGGGCGCGATTTACTCGGGCCTCGATATTGCGGAGAATCCGGTGAAGATGATGAACCATCGCCTGCGCATGTCGAACTTGCCGGGGCAGGCCGTGCAGGGCAGCTCGCTGGAGATGCCGTTTCCCGATCAGACGTTCGATCACGTCGTCTCGATTGGGTGCTTTCACCACACCGGCAACGTCCAGCGCTGCATCGATGAGACGCATCGCGTGCTCAAGCAGGACGGCTCGGCCGTGCTGATGGTGTACAACAAATTCTCGTGGCGGCAGTGGACGCAATGGCCGCGGGCGACGTTGAAGGATTTCGTCAAGGAAGTGTTCGCGACGTCCTCGGCACGTCGAGGCAATACCGAGCAATGTGCCGCGTACGATCCGAAGCCGGACGGTGAGGCGGCGCCGGAGACCGTGTTCTCGTCGAAGAAGGATCTCCGAACCGCGTTAAGGCAATTCGATTCGGTGCAATTTCTGAAACGCAACTGCGACAATCTGACGGTGTTCGGCAAGATTCTGGTACGCCGGAAAAAGTTGTTGCCGATTGTGGGTCCGCTGCTCGGTCTGGATATCTACCTGGAGGCGAAGAAGGCGGCGTAGGGAGAGCGGCGCCGTCCTCACCTTTGCGCCCCTCGTTTTTTCGTTGTCACGCAGCATCTCACCGACTACGATCGTCGTCGAGTCGGCATCGCATATCTTCATTCAACGCTGGAGTGACACCATGAACCGCCGGAATTTTCTGGGTGGCGCCGCGGTTGCGGCCGTGCCCGCCGCCGCCGCCGTCGCTGCCGAAGCCGTTGCCGCGGAGCAGCAGCCGAACCCGCCGGTGCGGCCCAATCGGGCCTTGCGCATCACCAAGTTGGAGACGTTTCTGGTTCGCCCGCGCTGGCTGTTTCTAAAAGTGCACACGGACGCGGGTATCGTCGGCCTCGGGGAACCAATCTGCGAAGGCCGCGCGACCACGTGCGCCGCGGCCGTGCAGGAGATTGCGCCATATCTGATCGGCAAGGACCCGCGGCAAGTGGTGCATCATTGGCAAGCGATTTATCGACATGCGTTCTATCGCGGCGGGCCGATTCTTACGAGTGCGCTGAGCGGCATCGACATGGCGCTTTGGGACATCAAGGGAAAAGCGCTCGGCGTTCCGGTCTACGAATTGCTGGGCGGACCGACGCGCCGCAAGGTCCGCGTCTATGCCCACGCCAATACGCCGGCGGCGATGCGGCCGCTTTTGGCGCGCGGGTTCACGGCGTTCAAGTGCGGGCCGGCGAAGCGGCGCAATAGTCGGTATGTCGAAACGCCTGCCGCGGTTCGCTACGCCGCGGAACGCTTCGGCGAATTGCGTCGCGTGGCCGGCGATGACGTTGACATCGGCATCGATTTTCATGGCGCCATCAGCCCTGCGATGGCGAAGGTGCTGATCAAGGCGCTGGAGCCGCACAATCCGATGTTCATCGAGGAGCCGATCAACTGCCAGAATCACGACCTCATGGCCGAGATCGCGCGCGGCACGCATCTGCCGATCGCGACCGGCGAGCGCGTGTTCACGAAGTGGGGCTTTCGCGAGGTGCTGGAGAAAAAGGCCGCGACGATCTTGCAGCCCGATCTTTGCCACGCGGGGGGCATCACCGAGGTGCGTCTGATTGCGG
>DAIOGM010000570.1:0-4302 GCA_036745215.1 Gemmataceae bacterium | reverse complement strand
ACCCCGTCGTCACCGGCGGCACGGCCATCACCGCGTCGCAACCGGCTTTCTCGGCGGCCTTCGCGTAAACGAGTGCTTGCTTGGTGCTCTCCGCGCCGACGCCCGCGAAGACGGCGCCCCGGCCCGCGCTCATCTCGGCGATGTGATGCGTCAAGGCAATGCGTTCGTCGAAGGTGAGGCGCAACAACTCCGAGACCATGCCGGTGCCGAGGCCGTTGGCCCCTTGGGTGTACGCCCAGTCGATTTCGCGGTGCAGCGTCGCGTTGTCGATCTCATCGTTATTGGTGAACGGCGTGTGCACAATGGGCAGCACGCCCTGTAGACGTTTCATGTCATCCTTTCAAGCCCCGCGATGAGCGCAGCGATTCGCGGGGGTCGCACCCGGAACAACGCCGGTCCCACTCGGTACACCCCCGGGAATCGCTGCGCTCATCCCGGGGCTTGATGAACGTGAAAATCACCAATCGCCGACGCTGCCGTCCTTGTAAACCACGCGCTGCAACACTTCTTGCTGAAACGGATGCTTCTTGACCTCCGCTTCATTGATCGTGATCCCCAAGCCCGGCTTCGCGTTCGGCCGCACAATGCGTCCTTCCTTCTCAACCGTGAATCCCTCCGCGACCACATCCTGCCGCCACGGCACATCCGCATGCACCGTTTCGCAAATAATGTAACTCGGCTGCGAAAAGCCGAACTCCAGCGACGCGGCAGTGCTCACCGGCCCCTGCGGATTGTGCGGCGCCAGCGCGATGCGATGCGCTTCGGCAAGCGCCGCCACGCGCCGCGCCTCCGTGAAGCCGCCGCAATGCGTCAGATCGAGCTGACAAATCTCGCACGCCCGCGCCTGGAACAGATCGCGAAAGTCGGCGAGATTCGTCACGCGCTCACCAGTCGCAATCGGCGTCGCCACGGCCGCGTTGATTGCCGCCAACCCATCGACGCTCTCCGGCCAGCACGGCTCTTCCAGAAAATACAAGCCATAAGGTTCCAGCGCTTGAGCAAACTTCATCCCCATCGCCGGCGACGGGCGAGCATGGCAATCGACCATGATGTCAATCGATTCGCCGACCGCATCGCGCATCGCCTTCACTGTCGCCTCGGCCGCGCGGATCGGCTTGAGCCCCTCGATCGGCATCGTCGGCGGCACGGCCATCGACTTGAATGCGGTGAAGCCATCGTCAACCGCTTGCCGGGCGAGATCGCCGAAGCGTTTGGCTTCTTCGGGCGACGTTTCGTAGAAATCTTCCATCTTGCCGCCGCCGAGATGGCAATAGGTTCGTACATAGTCGCGCACCGGCCCGCCGAACAGCTTCGAAAGCGGCAGCCCAGCGACCTTGCCGAGGATGTCCCAAAGCGCGATGTCGATGCCGGCGATGGCGGTGGCGCGGACGATGCCGCTGCCGTGCCAGAAGTGCTGGCGAAACATCATTTGCCAAAGGTGCTCGGGCCGCGTGGGATCCTCGCCGACGACGAGCTGCGCGAGATCTTCAATCGCGCCGACGACGGCCCGCGTGTGCCATTCAAGCGTCGCCTCGCCCCAGCCGAACAGGCCGTCCTGATCGGTGAGGACCTTGACGAAGATCCAGTTGCGCATGCGGGCGTGGCACACATGCGTTTCTATTTTCGTTATTTTCATGCAACCTCTTCAAGCCCCGCGATGAGCGCAGCGATTCGCGGGGGTCGAACCCCGCTCCACCCCCACCAATCGCTGCGCTCGTGGTGGGGCTTCATCATTTGACTTTTAACCCGATGCGCGTAGAATGTCGAGTAATATCCCGCCAGTGTTTTTTCGGACACCCACATGTTGCAACGTATCCGCCAGGGCTTCACGCTCATCGAATTGCTCGTCGTCATCGCCATCATCGCTATCCTCATTGCTTTGCTCGTGCCCGCAGTGCAAAAAGTTCGCGAAGCAGCCGCGCGAATCCAATGTGCGAATCATATGAAACAGGTTTGCCTAGGCTTGCACGGCCACCATGACACGTACAAGGTTCTGCCGATGGGTCAACCGCAGGCGTTCTATCACACAAACTGGTATACCGACCCCTTGGTCAAGGACGCGGATCGTAGCTGCTGGGTTGTCGGTTTGTTGCCATATATCGAACAGTTGGCGCATTACGACCAGGCCCAGGCATGGCTCAAAGCGCCGCCCGGTCTCACCAGCACGGCGCCATTCAAGGACACGCGAATTACGGCGCTGCATTGCCCTTCCGATCCGAATCGCCTCAAATTGGGCACGAACACCGGTAGTCCGCAGGGATTTCACTCGAATATCATTGTCTGCCTGGGCAGTGGTTACGCGACCACGACCGCCGACCCGACCGGGATCCGACTTGACGGCATCTTTTATGGACGGTCGAAAACAAAATTGACAGATATCCTCGACGGCACTTCGAACACCCTCATGGCCAGTGAGATTCTCCTTTCTCCCGACATCGGAACACTGCACGATATCCGTGGCCGAGTGTGGAATTCGGTCCATGCGGGCACGGAATTCTCGACCATCTTTCCGCCGAACTCGAATATTGGCGACAACCCGATGGGCTATTGCCAGCCGCTTCCCATGGCACCCTGTGCAACGACATCCACCCTCAACGCCTACACGCTCGCCCGCAGCATGCACCCGGGCGGCGTCAATGTCGGCCTCGCCGACGGCACGGTCCGCTTTATTCCAAACGGGATCACGCCGTCGATCTGGCTCGCTCTTGGTACCCGCGCCGGCAATGAAACTGTCAGCATTCCTTGAATCTGCATCCGGTGAAGTTCGATGAATAGAATATGCCAGTGCGCGGCGCTCCTCCTCGTCCTCGGATTGATTGCGGGTTGCGGCCCGGCGGTGGCGGAAGTCTCCGGTACCATTCTCATGGACGGCAATCCCCTCAAGGAAGGCGATATTATCTTCATGGAGGCCGATAACACCGTCACGCCCAGTTCCGCCAAAATTGTTGACGGAAAATACACGTTGAAAGTGTTGCCCGGCTCGAAGGTGGTGCGCATCAATGCGTCGCGACCACCGCTGATACCCGACAAAGTCTTGGGCGACATCGCACGCGAGCCGATGATCGGCGAGGAATTCAACACGCGTTCGACGCTCAAAGCGGAGATCAAACCCGGTAAGCACGAGGGCGTCGATTTTCAGGTGAAGTCGATCCCGCGCTGATTACTTGACGCGGCCTCCGCATCCCTTTCGCCGGACCATTCTTACATGAACACCGCGCGAACCTGCTTGCTGTTCTTACTCCTCAGCGCCAGATCGGCGCCTGCTCAAACCGTCGATTACGTCCGCGAAGTCAAGCCTGTCCTCGCTGCAAGTTGCTACACCTGCCACGGCGCCATCAAGCAAAAGGCGGCATTGCGCCTTGATACGGTGGCGTCGATGAAAGAAGGCGGCGATCACGGCTCCATCCTCGCGAACAAAACTGAGGACAGCTTGCTCTTGAAGCACATCCTCGGCGTCAAAGGCTTCAAACGCATGCCGCCGGTCGATGAAGGCGAGCCGCTCAAGCCGGCCCAGATCGCGATCTTCAAACGTTGGATCGAGCAAGGCGCCGTCAGTCCGAAGGATGAGAAGCCGGAAGCCGACCCGCGCGAGCACTGGGCGTTTCGGCCGCCGGTGCGCCCGGCGGTTCCCATGATCAAGAATCGTGAATGGGTAAAAGCACCTATTGATGCGTTCGTTGGCCAGGAACACGAGAAACGCGGTTTGACGCCGCAGGGTCCGGTCGAGCACGGCGTCTGGTTGCGGCGCGTTTATCTCGATCTCATCGGCATTCCGCCGACGCGCGACGAGCAAAGGGAATTCCTCAAGGAATGCTCGAGCGCGAAACCGCAAGCGGCGTATGAGAAGGTGGTCGATCGCTTACTCGCGAGCCCGCAGTACGGCGAACGCTGGGGCCGGCACTGGATGGACATCTGGCGCTACAGCGATTGGTGGGGCCTTGGCGCCGAATTGCGCAACAGTCAACGGCACATCTGGCACTGGCGCGACTGGATCGTCGAGTCGCTCAACAAGGACAAGGGCTACGATCAAATGCTCCGCGAGATGCTCGCCGCGGACGAATTGTATCCCACCGACGACGACGCCTTGCGCGGCACTGGCTTTCTTGCACGTCACTACTTTCTCTTCAATCGCACGACCTGGCTCGACGAAACCGTCGAACATACATCGAAGGCGTTCCTCGGCCTGACGCTCAATTGCTGCAAGTGCCACGATCACAAGTACGACGCGTTCTCGCACGTCGATTACTATCGCTTCCGCGCCATCTTCGAACAGGCAGCGGTCGGCATCGGAGAGGTTAGCCC
>DAIOGM010000569.1:0-4317 GCA_036745215.1 Gemmataceae bacterium | reverse complement strand
CCTCGAAGGCGTCGGCCATCGCCCAGAGCTTGACATTGCGATCGGCCCGCAGCGCCTGCCCCGCGGCGCCGGTGCCGCGCCCGCCGCAGCCGATGAGGCCGACTTTGAGTTGGTCGGTGCCCTGAGCATGCACGTTCGCGGCGATGGCCGAGGTCGCGGCAAGGGCGGCGGTGGATTGGAGGAACTGGCGGCGAGTGGTCATGGGTGGGGTCCTTTCTGGCTGGCGTTGTCACACGAGTTTGCTTGTAGGATTGTCGTCGATCACGTACTGTTTCGCAAGCATGATCGCTTCGGCTATGGCTTCTTTGCTCACGCTCCCGCGCCAATCAGCGACGATTGCGTCCCAGGAGTTTCCACTTTTGAGTTGATTCAGAATCTGAAACACCATGATGCGCGTGCCGATGAACGTCGGCTTGCCGTGGCAGATTTTCGGATCCGCGACGATATAGCGGCCCAGGAGTTTTCTTTGTTTATTTGGCACGTTGTTTCTCGTGGTTCTTACGTTCATCATACACGAACAACCCCCAGGAATCGCTGCGCTCATCCTGGGGCTTGCTATTGTTTTTCCAGGGGCTTGATTTCAAAACCTCGAAACGCAATCTCAAACCCCTCCGTCTGCAGCAAAATCTTCCCCGCGGCCGGCGATGCTTCGTAACACTTGTTGACAACCACGCCGTTGACGCGAACTTCGATCGTTTTGCCGCGGCACAGGCATTCCATTTTCGTCCATTCGTCGAGCTGGCTTTCAACGTCGTCCTTGCCGCGCGTATCCAGCAGTTCCTTGAAGAACGGCTCGTGCTTGTTCCACCAAAGTTGGCGTTCGGTGAAGACGCGTTTTTCGCCGCCCGCTTTCCAGCGCGGACGCTTGTCGGGGCCGACTTCGATGTCGGCGGTGAACGAGACGGGATTGTCCTTGCTGGAAATCGGGATGAGATCGCCGACGCAGCCTTGCGCGAGCTGGCATTCGATGGACGACATCCACGTGCCGCGGCCGCCGCCGTCGGGGCCCGTGGCGTGCAGGAGGACGCCGGAGTTGCGCACAAATTTGCCGCCGTCGGTTCGCTTGCCCCATTTGTATTCGACGGTTAGGTGATAATCCTGATATGCCTTTTCGGTGGCGACGTAGCCGAAGCCGTCACCGGAGAGGTGAAGTATGCCGTCCTTCGCGGTGAAGACGTTGCGCGGATCGTCTTTTTTGGTGTCTTTGAGCCAGGTGGTCAAGCCGGTGAGATCTCTGCCGTTGAAGAGCTTGACGGGCTGCGTCGGCGTGATCGGCTGCGCGGCGGCTGGTGCGGCGCAGAGCAGCGGCGCAAGTAACATGAACAGACTTCGCGAACGCATGGCAATGTCCCCCTGGGAATCACTGCCAATCGTACCCTTGCCGCCCGGATTTGCAAAGCGAAATTCAGCCGATGCGCCTCAGATATCCACTTTCGCCTTGCCGTGCTTGAGGCGATTGCACTTGGTGCGCTTCCAGGGGGAGCGATGGTTGTAAGCCTTGCGGCGACGTTTGGCGGCGGTTCGCAGATGTTTCTTGCGCATCGGTCTGGTTGCATCCTGTTCAATGAACGCGGGACAAAAAAGCCGACCAATCGCGTCGATCAGCCGGCTTTACAGGGAAGGGTGGATGACCGGACTCGAACCGGCGACAGCCAGATCCACAATCTGGAGCTCTAACCAACTGAGCTACACCCACCATCGGAGTACGTTTACATCTTAAATTGAACGGTGTTTTTTGGCAAGCGCCACACGCGCGGCCGCTGTCGCCCGGTTTTTTTTTTGCGATTCCAGTCTCTGCGTCCTCTGCGTCTCCGCGTTTCCAATTTGGACGTTCTCGTTCGATTCGCGAAATCTCATTTTAGAAACGCAGAGGCGCAGAGGACGCGGAGAAATCCAATCGCCTCGTCAAAGGAAGAACAACCACGTCACCAGCGCCATTGCAGGCCCCAGGATGAGCGCCGCGTAAAGGAAGTAACCGAAAAAGCTCGGCATGCGATAGCCCGCGGCTTCCGCGATGGACTTCACCATGAAGTTCGGCCCGTTGCCGATGTACGTGAGCGCGCCCATGAAGACGGCGCCGGCGCTGATCGCTTGCAAGATATGAGGCTCGTTGGCGGACAATGGCGCGAGCTCGACGGTTCCCGCCGCCAGAACCGCAAACGTCATGTACGTCGGCGCATTGTCGAGCACTGCGGATAGCAGGCCCGTGAACCAGAAATACTGCCACGGTTGCGTCACGCCGAGCGTCGCACGATGCTCGGCCAATAGCGCCAGCCCAGGGACCATCGTCACGAAGATGCCGACGAATAGGACCGCGACCTCGATGATCGCTTCCCAGGAAAACTCGTTGTGCTCGCGCACCGTGCGGCTCGTGCACAGCCAGCTCAAGAATCCCAAAGCAGCCATGATCGCGCTGGGAATCGGGAACAGGAGCCGATATTCGCCCAAAAGTGCCTCCGATTGGCAGAGCACGGTCGCGAGGATGCCGGCGAAGAAAATGAAATTGATCCAGCCGCCAATGACGACGGAGCCGTGCCGCGGCGAAAACGCATCGCGATTGGGCTCGCGCCGGTAGGCGATCGCATCGTAGATGAAAGCGATCGACAAGATGCAGCCGTTGGCGACCAGCCAGTGCGGAGTGAGCGACAGCGTCCAGAAGAAATCGACGCCGTTCAAGAAGCCGAGAAACAAGGGGGGATCGCCGAGCGGCGTCAACAGGCCGCCCGTGTTGCTTACCAGAATGATGAAAAAGAGCGGCAGATGGGCACGGTTTTGCCGCACCGCGTTGATGCGCAGAAACGGGCGGATGAGCAGCATGCTCGCGCCGGTGGTGCCGATCAGGTTCGCAATCACGGCGCCGAAAGCAAGGATGCCGACGTTGACCACGGGCGTCGGGCGAAACTGCCCCTGAATCGCGATGCCGCCCGCCACCGTGTAAAGCGCCGCGAGCATGACGATGAATTCGATGTAATCTTGCAACGCGTGCAATAGTTTCGCGCGGCCGGATTGTTGCTCGTAGTACGTGAGGTAGAGAAGATAAAGCGCCGCCGGGATGGCGAGGCCAATCGACACGATCGCTTTGCGGAGATTGCTGTGCCACCATTTGGGCGCCGCCAGCGGCAAGATCGCAATGCTCAATAGCAATGCCACGAAGGGCGCGATCGACCACGGGGCGACATGAAGCGGATGCATCGAACGCGATCTCCAAGAGCGACGGCAATGCTCCCGCAGATGTTACGGCGCGCCGCAATCCAGGCAAGGCGGCGAAATTGGGATAAATGCTCACCCCCAAGGGCAAACTACGCTTGTTTCCCTGAGGTCTGATTCATTATTATTTCGATCTTGCTTGCTGTTTATTTCAAGGACGAAAGGACCGAGCGTGACAACCATTCGGCAACTGGCAACTCTGGTTCACGGCGCCGTCGTGGGAGACGCGGATCTGGTCATTCGCGGCGCGCGGCCGCTGCTGGATGCGCAAGCCGACGACGTGACGTTTCTTGAAAAGAAAAACGGCGCCGCGCAACTGGCCCAATCCAAGGCCAGCGCTGCCGTGGTGCCGACCGATTTCCACGCGGACGGCAAAGTGCTCATCCAGGTCGCGGACCCCTTGCTGGCGTTCATCACGATCTTCGGTTTCTTGAAGGGAAACACCACGCCGCGGACGACCGGCATTCATCCGCGCGCCATCCTCGACGACAGCGCCTGCATCGGCGATGATCCGACCATTCACGCCAACGCTATCGTCGGCGCCAACACCGTCATCGGCAAACGCTGCCGCATTCACGCCGGTGTCGTCATCGGCAACAACTGCCGGCTCGGCGACGATGTGGTTCTGTTCCCCAACGCCGTTCTCTACGACGACACCGTACTGGGCGATCGCGTCATCGTCCACGCCAACGCGGTCCTCGGCGCCGACGGCTTCGGCTATCGCTTTCAGCAAGGCCGGCACGTCAAGGTGCCGCAGCTCGGCAACGTCGTCGTCGGCGATGACGTCGAAATCGGCGCCGGCAGCGCGATCGATCGCGGCACGTTTCAGTCCACGACGATCGGCGACGGCACGAAAATTGACAACCTCGTGCAAATCGCCCACAATTGCCGGATCGGCAAGCACAATGCCTTCGCCGCCCAGGTCGGCATCGCCGGTTCGTGCATCACGGGAAACTACGTTTTCATGGGGGGCATGGCCGGCGTCAAGGACCACATCACGATTGGCGACGGCGCCCTGGTCGGCGCCGGGTCCGGCGTCATTCATGATGTGCCCCCCGGCGGCCGCATGTTCCTCTACCCCGCCCACGAGGAACGCGAAGCCGGCCGCAT
>DAIOGM010000568.1:0-4326 GCA_036745215.1 Gemmataceae bacterium | reverse complement strand
AGATGACCGAAGCCATGGCGCCGGAGCGAATGCCGCGCGACAGGGCGAGGGCTTCGTCGGTGTTGACGTCGTCGCAGAGAATCGATTCGCCGCCGTCGAAGCAACGTTTGACAAGCGTCGAGCTGAAGGGACGCATGGGTCCGCCTGGCTTGCCGTCCTTGGCCGACACCGTGGCCCGAAAGGTCAACGAACCGGCGGTTGAATCGGCGAGAATAATGGAGCCGCGCTTGGCGCTGAGGGCGCCGACGGTGTCCGTGAGGATGGATTTGAGCAGCTCGTCGATTTGCGAAAGATGCGTCATGTGATGGTTGGCACGCACCAGGGCAAGCATCGCTTGCTCCTGATTCGGGTGCGGCACCGGATCATGCGTGACCATCTTCAGGGCCTGGTCCCAGGATTGTTGCGTCTTCGCCTTGACCAGCATGTGGGCTCCGCTGGTCACAATGCGCATGTTCTTGACGCCGCCGGCACTGATCACCGACGGCAACGGCGTGTACGCCAGCGGCGGCTGGTCAGTCACCAGTTCGGTAACCTTCAGCTGCAACTTGCCGATCTGAATGATGTCATTGCATTGCAGCGTTTTATCACGGCTGGAGATGCAGACGCCGTTTACCATGGTCGGAAACATCGTATTCCGCGCCAGATCTCGAAGGATCCAGCGCATGCCATGATGTTTCACTTCGGCGTGAAGTCGCTCCACGGAGAAATCGCGCAGAACTACGTCGAGGTTGGACTGCTTCCCAATGCGCAGCCCGCGGTCCGTTTCCCAGGTCAGGCCGGATAACTTCGGTCCCATGCCCGTTAACACAATACGGGGCTCGTCGGCCATAGCGCAATACCCACTAATGGACAATTGTTTGACAACGAGCAAGCATAGCTTACATCCATGAAGGATGGGCCGGGTGAAGACAAAAAGACTGATAACTTTCGTTTGCGCCAAAGAATGAGAAACTAAACGCCGCGCCACGCGACATACCTGTGAACCTTCAAACTACAACGCGATTTGATGTGAACAAAAGGCCATGAATTCGCACGCGACGTTGGTCGATTGTGGCGGCAAGATTGAAATCTTGCCAATGCCCGGCAAGTTGGAAACTTGCCGCCACGAAAGGCCGTCGGATGAATGCGCCAGATTTTTCGCGCGATTTTAAGATCGTTTTCTCTTTGTTGATGGTATGCTATACTCGGAATAAACTAACGTACAACGAGCAAGTTCGTCCGTCCCTCGGTTGCTCGTTGGACTGATTCAATGTCGAAAGTGGAGATGTCACGCACTGCTGATACTTTTTTTTCGTCATCGGGTGCGTTATGACCGAGGAAGGCATGGAGAAAGAACTGCCGCGTGCGAAAACGGCGGGCAAGGAGGAGAATGCCGGTTCTGAAGACACGCCGCTGGAACTGTTTGGCAAGAAAACCAAGGTGGCGCGCGACGCCGCTCCGGGTGAGCACGACGCTTCCTGGGACGAATTGGGCAATACGCGCCTGACCGGCGCTGCAGCTGCAGCTGCCGACGCGGAACCTTCCAATGGCAGCCTCAACTCGCCGTCCAACTACACTGAAATGTCGCCGAACAGGGTGCTCGGCAAGGACATCAAGGAACTCGGCGATTTCAAGCTCATCCGCAAGCTCGGCGAAGGCGCCATGGGCGCCGTCTACAAGGCCCGGCAAACCACGTACAACCGCGTGGTCGCTCTCAAGATTCTTTTTTCGCATGTCGCCAACAATCCCAAGCTGGTCCAACGCCTTTATCGCGAAGGCCTCGTCATGGGCCAGCTGGATCACCCCAATATCGTCCAGGCGTTCGGTATTTACGAGGCGCAAGGCTTTCATTACGTCGCCATGGAATACGTCTCAGGCCAAAGCATGCAAAAATGGCTGGGGCAGGTCGGCCGCATTCCGGTCGCCGACGCGGTGCGCATCACCCTCGATTGCGCTCGCGCCCTGGCGTACGCGCATTCGCTCAACATGGTCCATCGCGACATCAAGCCGGACAACATCCTGTTGACCAGGAAAGGCGTCGTCAAGGTCGCGGACCTCGGCATGGTCAAGAAGGAAGACGAGGAGATGTCGCTGACGCAAACCGGCCACGCCGTCGGCACTCCGTGGTACATGCCGCTGGAGCAGGCGCGCAACGCCAAGGAGATCGATGGCCGCGCCGATATCTACGCCCTCGGCTGCACGCTTTATGCGTATGTCACCGGCCATCCGCCGTTCGGCGGCCGCACCATCGTCGATGTCATCAAAGCAAAAGAAATCGGCACGTTTCCGCCGGCTCGGCAATCGAACTCCGACGTGCCTGAACGGCTCGACCTCATCCTCGCCAAGATGACGTCCAAACATCCAAAAAACCGTTATCAATCCTGCGACGAGGTCATCAAGGACCTGGAAAGCCTGAACCTGGCCAGCGAAAAGCTGGCGTTCCTCGACGACGGCTCGGCCGCGGCGGAAGTCAGTCCCGAAGAATTTGACGCGATGGGCAAGACGAACATCACCTCGCCGGCGAAATCACGAGCCGATGTCGATTACGCGGCCTCCGCGGCGCCGACGCTCGATCCCGATGTCTGGTTTCTGCAGATGAAGATGCTCGACGGCACCATGGAGACGCGCAAATATACGACCGCGATGCTTTTCAAGATGCTCGAAGAAGGCATGATCAAGCCGACCGCCAAGGCCAGCCATCAACCGACCGAAGGCTTCCGCACGCTCGGTACGTACAAGGAACTCCAGGGCGTCGCACTCGGCACGCTGGCGAAAAAAGCGGCGGACAAGAACACCGCTCGTTATCGCGGCTTGTACAAGAAAATCGAAGAGAAGGAACTGGAGCGCGAAAAGGAAGAACAACAGCGCCTCGGCCTCGGCGAAGAAACGACGATGGACGCGACGCGCCGCTACTGGATCGCCATCGCCTGGAAGTACCTGCCATATGGCGTGGGCGCACTCATCTTTATCATCTTCATTTACTTCCTGAGCGGTTTCTGGGGCATGTGACGAGCATCTCTCGTGGCGGCAAGATTCCGATCTTGCCGGGTACATTGGCAAGATCGGAGTCTTGCCGCCACATCCAAGCCGGTTGGCTGACGTTGCCCCGCATCGACAATCTTCGTTATAGTACGCACATGCCGACCCAGCGCCTCGACAGCGAACGCCGATTTCATGACGATCAAGCCGCCGCCCGGGCTCGCGCGCTTCGGCCAAGCGATTATGTTTTCGACGATCGATCCTATCTGCAACACGAATCATGGATCGCACCGGCGATGGAAAGCCTGGGCGATGTGAAAGGCAAACGCGTGCTCGACCTTGGCTGCGGGCACGGCATGGCGTCCGTCGTCCTCGCGCGGCGCGGCGCCATCGTCACCGTGTGCGATCTTTCGCTCGGCTATGTTCGCGAGGCAAGCCGGCGCGCCGAGGCCAACGCGGTCACAATTCAGCCCGTCGTCTGCAACGGCGAACGCTTGCCCTTCGCCGATGCCGTGTTCGAACGCATCTGGGGCAGCGCGGTTCTCCATCATTTCGATTTGCACGTCGCTGCCCGTGAATTGCATCGCGTGCTGGCCCCTGGCGGCATCGCCGTTTTCTGCGAACCGTGGGCCGGCAATCGATTGCTAAACTGGGCGAGGCAACGGCTCTTCTATCCGGCCAAGCAACGCACTGCCGACGAAATGCCGCTCAGGTCCCGCGATCTGGCGCTGCTGCGCGCTTCGTTTCCGTCCCTGCAAGTCGAGGGACATCAACTCCTTTCCATGGCCGGCCGCGTCGTCAAGCATTCAGGTGTCGCGTCGCGTCTCGCCTGGTGCGACGACGTTCTCCTCGCCCAATGGCCGCACTGGCGGCGCTATTGTCGCTATGTCGTGGTCGTTTGCAAACGCGATTGATCTTCTCAATCGAATGCCGGGCCATATTTTTACTGGTGCGACCCGAGCGCGAAACCGCAAGCGAGCTGCGATCATGAAATACGTCATCGTCATCCCCGACGGCTGCGCCGATGAGCCGCAGAAATCGCTCGGCGGCAAAACGCCGTTGCAAGCGGCGAAGAAGCCGAACATGGATCGCATCGCCCAGACCGGCCTCGTCGGCCGCACCGACAACGTGCCGGCGGGGTTGACGCCTGCCAGCGATGTCGCGACGTTGAGCCTGTTCGGCTACGATCCGCTCGTCGTCTACACGGGCCGGGCGCCGCTCGAAACGGCCGCCATGGGCCTCAAGCTCGGCCCCGACGACTGGGCGATCCGCTGCAACCTCGTCCATGTCGAGAACGAGGAGATGCGCGACTTCACCGCGGGGCACATCACCTCCGAGGACGGCAAGGAGTTGATGAAGGCCATCCAG
>DAIOGM010000567.1:0-4333 GCA_036745215.1 Gemmataceae bacterium | reverse complement strand
TTATATATGTTGTTGTTTAATCGAATCAATCGCCATGAGTTTCTTCGCGTCGGCGGCCTTGCGCTCGGCGGACTCGGCTTGGCCGACGTGCTCGCCGCGCAAACGCGCGCGACGCCGCCGGACACGTCCGTCATCATGATCTACTGCCTGGGCGGCGCCAGCCATCTGGAGACTTACGATCTCAAGCCGGACGGCCCGGATCAGATGCGCAGCGTGTTTCAGCCGATCGCGACGCGCGTGGCGGGCATGTCGATCTGCGAGCATTTGCCGATGCATGCCGAGGTCGCGGACAAGTTCAGCTTGATCCGGTCGATGCATCACAAGATCAACATTCACAACGACGGCTCGATCAACGTGCTGACCGGCAAGGAGCCGTCGGTGCCCGATCCGACCTCAACGGCCCGCAGCGAACATCCCGATTTCGGCATGATCGCCAGCAAGCTGCGCGGCACGCATCCCGCTGCGCTGCCGCAGTATGTCAGCATGCCGTCGCCGTTCCACATGACTCGGCCCAACTATCTCGGCTCCGGGCATCAGGCGTTTGCAACCGGCGATGTCGCCCAGCCCGGCTGGCGCGTGCCGCATCTTTCCTTGCGCGGTCAGACAATGGAGAGCATGGAAAATCGTCGCCGTTTGTTGAGCCAGTTCGATGCAATGCGGAACGAGCGCGATCGGCATCCGGCGCATCATTCGCTCGATCAATTCCATCAGCAAGCGTTTGAAGTGTTGACGAGTCCCGCCGTCGCTCGCGCGTTCGATCTCGAACAGGAGCCGGCGGCGTTGCGCGATCGCTATGGCCGAAACCTTTGGGGCCAATCATGTTTGCTGGCGCGCCGTCTTGCCGAGGCGGGGACGGCCGTCGTCAGCGTCATCGCCAATGTGCCGCAATTTGGGCCCGAGTTCACCAACTGGGACGATCACCCCGGCAACGCGATGCGGCCCGGTCATTTCGCCCAATATATGGTGACGCGTTTTCCGTATTTCGACCGCGCCGTCGCAACGTTGATTGACGACGTTTTCACGCGCGGCCTCGATCGCAAGATTCTGGTCGTCGTCGCCACCGAGTTTGGCCGCACGCCGCGCATTCGCACGGGGCCGCCGGACAACGCGATCGGCCGCGATCATTGGCCGGACGCGTACAGCACGCTCGTCTCCGGCGGCGGCCTGCGCATGGGCGAGGTGATCGGAGCGACGAACGCGCGCGGCGAGTATCCGACCGATTCGCCCTGCACGCCGCAGGATGTGCTCGCGACCATTTATCGCCATCTCGGCGTCGATCCGGATCACACGTTCACCGATTTCACGGGGCGGCCGATTCCGATTCTTCACGAGGGACGGCCGATTCGGCAGTTGATTTGAAATTCAACGATGAGCACCAAAGGTGCGCAAATGATAAAGCCCAGGGCAACGCCCTGGGACGTCCATGGGCGCGATGAATCCGTTCGGCGACGATTGCGCCCCTTCGGGGCTTTGACGTTTGATCTCATTCACACCCAGGGCGTTGCCCTGGGCTTTATCATTTGCGCACCTTCGGTGCTCCGCCAGATGCGGACAGATCATTTCCGCGGGAGAACAATGAAATGCGTATCCAAAACCTAATCGCCGCGTTACTTGCATTGCTACTTTTGACTGCTGCGGCTTCGGCGCAAGGACCTGCAAAAATCGGCGATGCGATCAACAAACTCAAGTTCACCGACATCCGCTCGTTGCCGCGCACGCTCGACGACTTCGGCAAAAAGACGGCGTATGTTCTCGTCTTCACCAACACAAGTTGCCCGCTCGCCAAACGATATTTGCCCGTGTTACACGAGATGGAAAAAGCGTATCGCGCCAAGGACGTGCAGTTCGTCGCCGTCAATTCCGCGGAGGAAGATTCAATCCTCACCATGGCCACTCAAGCCGTGCAGCACGACATGGAGTTCCCGTTCGTCAAGGACTTCGGCGGGCAATGCGCTCGCGCCCTCGGCGTCAAGCGAACGCCCGAAGCGGTCGTCCTCGACGGCGAAAAACGTCTGCGCTACCGTGGCCGCATCGATGATCAATATCGCCTGGGCGGCGTGCGCAAAGAACCGACGAGCCGCGACTTGAAGGACGCCCTCGACGCGGTGCTCGCGGGCAAGCCGGTTGCGAACGCCGAGACCGAAGTGGACGGCTGCCCGATCACGTTCGTCAAGGAACGCAAAGTCCCGGAAATGACGTTCGCCGAACACGTCGCGCCGATCTTGCAACAGCACTGCTGGGCTTGCCATCACACCGGCGGCTCGGCGCCGTTTTCGCTAACGACGTTCAAACAAGCATCGACGAAGGCAGCCGCGTTGGCGGAAGTGATCACCGATCAACGCATGCCGCCATGGTTCGCGAGCCATGAATTCGGCCCATTCATCAATCGCCGCGGCTTGTCGGACGACGAACGGCAAACGGTCCTCGACTGGGTTCGCAACGGCGCCGCGCCGGGCGACGTGCAAAAGACGCCGGCGCCGCCAAAAGCCGCCGCCGACAAATGGCTCATCGGCACGCCCGATCTCATCCTGAAGTCGGACGAGTTGAAACTGCCCGCCAAGGGGGACATCCCGTATCAGTACGCGGTCCTGCCGCACGTATTCACCGAAGACACCTGGATTCAGGGCGCTCAGATCATGCCGGACCATCCGGGCCTCTTGCATCACGGCAACATGGGCTTCGCGAATTTGACCGACGGCTTCAACGAAGCGAACTTCATCACCGGCCAGGTTCCCGGCGGCGAACCGATGGCGCTCGAGCCCGGCGTGGCGTTCAAGATTCCGAAAGGCTCGGTGCTCGCGTTGCAACTCCATTTCGTCGCGACGGGCAAGCCGGAGACGTGCAGGATCTCCGTTGGCCTTCGTTATCCGCGCGACGTGGTGCAAAAACGTTTGCGCAACATCCAGCTCACGGATCGCAAGTTCGCCATCCCGCCCGGTGCTCCCGCGCACAAGGTGGTCAATAGCCGTGTTCTCGATCACGACGTGATCGGTGTCGGCCTGTTCTCGCACATGCACCTGCGCGGCAAGGACATGACGTTCACCGCCCACCTGCCCGGCGGCAAGGCGGACACGCTGCTCGTCATCCCCAACTACAACTTCTCCTGGCAAATCCCCTATCGCTGGGAGCCGGGCAAGATGCGATTGCCGAAAGGAACGCGCCTGGAATGCGTCGCGCATTACGACAATTCCGCGTTCAACCCGTACAATCCGGACCCGAAGGCAACGGTTCGCAATGGCCCGCAAACGCATCACGAGATGATGTTCGGCTTCTTCTTTTACACCGACGCCGCGGAGGAACTTGGCGTACGCGTCGATCCCAAATCGGGGGCCGAACGGAAGAAAAACGAAGCGAAGTAAGTGCGGTTGAATCACTTCCCGATATGAAAATCCCGCATACTGTTCTGCAGTGGAAAATCGACCGGCTCCTGATGATCCGTGAATAGCGGCCTGCCCATCGGCAGTTCGTGGCCGGGCTTGCCGTCGAATCCTTGAACGCGCACGAGGTATGCCTTGCCGATCACGCCTTTGCCGCCTTTCGCCGCGGTGTCGTAAACGCCGTCCTTGATGAAGGCCTGGCCTTGCGGGCCGTCGTTCTGTTTGGCAGCGTCGGGATCAAAGAAGATCACGCCGGCGGGCAACGGCGCTCCCTTGTAGGTGACCGTGCCCTTGACGTGATAAAGACGTGGACCGGTGTTGCAGCCGATGGAAGAAAGCAAGACCATCGCGCCGATGGCAAACGCGGCGATTCGCATAGGTAAATCCACCACGTCTAGAAATCGCCGACGGGTTCCGCGCCGTCGATGCTGGCTAACGAACGATAAATGCCCAGACTAATCGTGGCATTGATGAATCGGACCGTGCCGTCGGCCAGACAGAAATGGGTACCGCCGGAGTGCATGCTGCCGAAGGCGATCTCGTTGAAGTTGGCGACGGACGGAGAGTTGATGCCATTGACGACGCTCTTGCAGCCGGCGCAAACCACGGCCTGATCGCAGCCGCGCACCCAGGAGCGGTAGCGTGTTCCGGTGATGTCGCTGGTCCAGGAAAGCTCGCCGACCATGAACGTGTTGGACGTGCCGTCGGTGACATGAGCCATCTTCACGCCGATGTCGGTTCCTTTGATGGCGGTCGTGGTCGTGTCTCGTATGAAGATGCCCTGCAGGCCCAACCCGCCGTGCGAGCTGGAGGTATCCACGCGATAGGCGGCGCCGGTGATGGGGTTCGTGCCGATCGGCCCCATCACCCCGTAATAATGGGTCGTGTAGGGAATTTCACCGTTGGGGGGTGGGATGTTTTCGGACGTAATGATATTGTGCGGCGCCGCGTTGATC
>DAIOGM010000566.1:0-4345 GCA_036745215.1 Gemmataceae bacterium | reverse complement strand
AACCGGCTCCTTACGGAGCTCGGCTCGCCGGGGCTCGTTGGTCTGAGGTATCAACTTTGCTAGTATTCCGTGCGCCTCCGGCCGCGCTTGATAGCTTGCGCCTGCCGCCGGCGAACTCAGGAGGGCACTCCGCATGCACCGCTTTCGCCGCATGGTGATCCTACTATTGATGGCGCCGGCTCTTCTGTCGGGCGCAATCGCATGTTCCCAACGCGCTCCCGAAGAACGAACCTATCCGTACGACGTGAATTACGACTTTCGCGGCAAGCCTCTGCCGAAGGAGATGCATGTTTTGTCCAGCGAGCTCGTGCACTTTGTGCATTCCGAGCCGGAAGGTTTGCGCATCACGTTGCCAAAGGACCGCACGGAACTGCAACCCCTCGTGCTGGGCACGCGATTCGGCCTGGAAGGGGATTTCGAAATCACGGTGACGCTCGAGATTCTCGATGCCGAACCACCGCCGACCGGTTACGGCGCCGGCGCCACTTTTTTCATCAACAAGCAGGACAAGCCCGGCGCGGGCGCGACCATTGGCCGACTGCTTAGGCCCAATGGCAAGGACATCCTCCTCGTGGACCACGTTTTCGGCAAGGGCCACAACCCTCCGCATGAGGCAGTGGAAAGCCTATCCACGGACAAGCGACTTCGCATGCGCTTCAAGCGTACCGGCGCCAAGCTCTCTTACCATGTGGCGCCCGGTCTGCAAGACACGAAGTTTGAGGAGCTTTGGGCAACGAACTTCGGCACCGACGACATCCGGCAGGTCATCATGATTGTCACGACCGGCAAGCAGCCCGCCGGCATCGATGTTCGTTGGATTGACCTCCGCATCCGCAGCGCCGGCGTGCACGGGCCGATGCCGCCGATGCCGACAGAACCTTCGAGGCTCTGGCTCGTCACGGCTCTGTTGGCCGCATTCGGAGTGTTGGTGGTGCTCCTGGTTTCCATCGCGGCGGCGCTGTTCCTGCAGCGACGCTGGCAACAGCTTGACGTCGTGGCCGCGGGCTTCACGCTGTTTGACTGCCCACACTGCGGGAAACGCTTGAAGGCAAAAACGGAACTGGCAGGCAAGAATGTGAAATGTCCAAAATGCGGAACCGCGGCTCCCGTACGGCTGCATGCTCAATGAACAGGAAGAGGATCCACTTGAATTCTCGTAGGGACAAGCGGCTCACTTGTCCCTTTTTCGTTTCTGCATTCTGTCCATGCGGGGACAAGCGAGCCGCTTGTCCCTACGACGCCTTCTTCGCAATTTCTTGATAAATACCCAGCGCCTCGCGATACTCCGCGAGCGCCGCCGGCGGCAATATCTTGGCGCTGCGGCCAATCTCGTCCGTCACGCGTTTGATGAGGAAGTCGATCTCCGCCCGGCGCGGCCGCACCGGTTTGCCGGGCACATCGACATGAAACGGACTGGTGTGCGCGAAACGAACGCGCTTGTCGGCTCGATCCTCATAACAACGCACGATGAGCCAGCCGGACTCGTCGAACGTCGCCTTTCCTTCAATCGGGCTTTCATAAGCGCCTTCCGCGTTCTTGCGATTCAATGGCTTCGCAGTCGTAACCACTTCGCCGTTCGTGACAATTTCGATGCGTTCGAGCGGCACCGCACTGATCGCGGTTCCTGCGACCTTGAACTCGCGGCCTGGCTTGGCTTCGAACGTCGTTCCCGCGGCCTGGCCGTCCATTTTCACGAACAGCATCGGTCCGGTGGTGACGAAGCTGTTGCCGCGATCGAGGCCCTTGACCCAGCCGTCGTACGTGAAGCCCTTCGGTTGATGAACATACACGCGGCCGAAACCGAGCGGCACGGGATGCACGCCGCTGGCGGTGCCGGCCGTCGGTCGCATGCGAAAGCCGCAGTTAAGCAGGGCGTAGTAATTTTGAAAGCCGAAGTCGATCCAGCCGCGTTCGGTGAAGCCCTTCAGGTCGCGTTCGATTTTCATGTACTCGCCTGGCTTGTCGCCGAACGTGGGGAAGCCGAACTCGGTGCGCCAGACGTGATTGTTGGCGAGTTCATAAAGATCGATCTTCAATAGCGCCGCGACGATCATCGACCAGGGCCAGTTCGGCTTGTCGATGTCGAGCAGCGCGCCTTCGTCGCGCGCCTTCTTGGCGATCGGCTTGACGGGAGGCACGCCCTTGTCGAACGCGGTTTTGTGATTGATGATGAAAAACGCGCCGAGCGTGTGCGACTTCTTGTTGATGGTGAAGATTTCGTATTCGGTGTTGCGCGGATAAATGACGTGCGTCGCGTCAACGTTGATGAGCTTGGCCTGTTCATCCGGCACGGGATCGCGCGGCGCGGCGAACGCCTCGCGCACCCAGGCGTTGAGCGGAAACGCGACGTTGAGGTCCTCCGCCAGCATGATGTTGGGCAACTCGTCCAGCGTGCGATGGACATGCGTCTCGCCCGAGTACCAGCCGCGCGCCGCCAGGTTGATCCAGCGTTTCAAGGGCAGCTTGACGTCGATGGGCGCATCCTTGAGCGTGATTTCACGCACGAGCGGATGATACTCCTTGCCGCGTTCGACGGTGACGGTGTACGTGCCGGGCGGCAAGTCGATATTGAATGGATGCGCGGACAGCGTCGTGTGCATTTCGACGCTCCTGGACTGATCGGCGCGTTGCTTCTTGTACGTCACGGCACTGCCGCCGTCGGACGCGGGGAAGTGCCAGACGCCGTCGGACCCTTGAATGTAAACGCGGGCCGGCAACCGAGCGCCGCTGTCCGCGTCAACGATTTCGCCGCGAAAGCGATAGGTCTTTTTTTGCGTGGAATTATTTTCAACGACGCTGAACGCGATCGCCGCAACGACGATTGCTAGCGGAATAACGTATTTCATCGTGCACCCGAATGACGTTTTTCAGTAGTTCCAACCGGTGTGAAAACGCAAAGCATTTGCCCCGAAGGGGCAGCATCCCAAAGCCCAGGGTCGCGCAGCGCACCCTGGGGCATGCTTGATGCAACCCCTTCGGAGTAGCATCCACTTTGGCCGAACTTACCCAGGGTGCGCTGCGCGACCCTGGGCTTTGGGATGCAACCCCTTCGGGGTAACAATCCTGGCCTGTCCTACTCGGTTTGGAACTACTGTTATTTGGTTTCCAACACCTTGCGAAAATTCTCCAACTGCGGGTCGCCGGTTCGTTCCATGTGCGAGAGCAATAAACGTTGCAGTCGAAGGATTTCCATTCGTTGCTTCGCGTCGCCGACCAGGTTGACGCGCTCGTCCGGATCGCTGCGCAAGTCGAAGAACTGCTGCGGCGTGCCGACGACCAACTGCTGTACGCGCGCCTTGATCTTCGCGTTCGACTCGCCGGCCTTCGCCATCGCTTGATAACTGAGACCGTTCATCGCCTCGACGCGAAAGTGCGGCGTGCCGTCGGGCCAGGCGTGAAATTGATAGCTGAAGTCTTTCGTGCGAATGCAGCGCTGCGCGAAACTCTTGCCGCTGGAGACGGTGTTCACGTGCGTGATGACGAAATCGCGCCCGTCCTGCTTCTCGCCGCGAAGGATCGGCAGCCACGATCGGCCATCGATTTCGTTGAGCGGTTGCAATTTCAGCGCGTCGAAGAGCGTCGGCAGAATATCCACGCTCGAAACGAATTCCTCGCGCCGCTGCGGCTCGCCCATGCCGGGCCAGCGCATCAGCACGGGCGACCAGGTGCCGTTACGGTAAACGGTCGCCTTCGAGAACGGGAACGACATGCCGTGATCGGACAGAAAGATGACGAGCGTATTCGTTTCATCGAGCCCCGCCTCGCGCAGCGCGGCCATCAATTCGCCGAACGAGAGATCGAAACGCCGCACGCTTGTGTAATATTGTGCGACTTCGCGGCGAACGTCGGGGATGTCTTCGAGAAATGACGGCACGGTGATCTCTTCCGGCTTGTACGCCTGCACCGGCCCCGTGTTGCCGCCTTTCTTGGGCTTCTTCGCCTTCTGTTTTTCCTCCTGCTCGCTATGCGCAAACGGCCGATGCGGGTCGGTGATGTTGGCGTTGAGGAAGAGCGGCTTCTTGGCGTCCTTCGCCGCCTTGATCGATTGCGCGACGCACTCGCCGAATTGCTTCGGGTTCTTGCCGGCGCCGGAGAACTTCAAGTCCCATGGAAACGCCTTCTCCGGCATCATGTGCGGATGCTTGTCGATGACGGCCGCGAACCAGCCGGCGTTTCGCAGCAGCGTGATCAGCGTCGGCGTGCCGGCCTTGATCGGGTGGAAGCCGAGGGCGCCGCTGCGATGCGGCACGCGGCCGGTCATGATGGCGGAACGCGACGGCTGGCAGATCGGCGCGCTGACGTGATTGTTGATGAACTTGTGCGACGTCGCTGCGAATTTGTCGAG
>DAIOGM010000565.1:0-4359 GCA_036745215.1 Gemmataceae bacterium | reverse complement strand
AGCAATACGCTCAGAACGGCGCCGAGATCGTCGCCAGCGCCGCCGAAATCTGGAGCCGAGCCGATCTCATTGTCAAAGTCAAGGAACCCATGCTCGCGGAATGGCCGATGATGCGGAGCGGGCAGATCGTTTTCACCTACTTCCACTTCGCTGCCGACCGCGGACTGACCGACGCCGTCTTGAAGTCGGGCATCACCGCGATTGCCTACGAGACGATCAAGGACAAGAACGGCACGCTCCCCTTGCTGACGCCGATGAGCGAAGTCGCGGGCCGCATGAGCATCCAGGAAGGCGCCAAGTTTCTCGAGCGGCCATTCGAAGGCCGCGGCATCCTTCTTGGAGGCGTGCCGGGGGTGTTGCCCGCGAACGTCGTTATCCTCGGCGGCGGCGTCGTCGGGGCGAACGCGGCCAAGACGGCGGCGGGACTTGGCGCGAATGTGATTCTGCTCGACATCAATCTCGATCGCCTGCGCTACATCGACGACGTCATGCCGCCCAACGTCACCACTCTCTACAGCGATCGCCACAATATCCTCGATTCCATCTCGCACGCGGATCTTTTGATCGGCTCGGTCCTGATCCCCGGCGCCAAGGCGCCGCGTTTGGTGCGGCGCGACGATTTGAAGCGCATGCCCAAGCGGGCCGTCATCATTGACGTCGCCATCGATCAAGGCGGCTGCGTCGAAACGGCGCGGCCGACGACGCATTCCAAGCCGACTTACATTGAAGAAGATGTCGTTCATTATTGCGTGACCAACATGCCCGGCGCCGTCGGCCGCACGAGTACGTATGCCTTGACGAACGTGACGTTGCCATATGCGTTGCAACTGGCGAAGAAGGGATTCGACGCGGCGGTCGAGCAAAACGCGGCGCTGGCGCAAGGCGTCAATATTTATCAAGGGAAGGTGACGAATCCGGCCGTGGCGGAGACGTTCAACCTTCCGTGCGCTTCCATTTGATGGCGTGTCATGTATGTTGCCGGCGCTTCCTGCCCATTTGAAACCCCAATCGATCAGCGCATTCACTGCGCAAATCAAGTTGGTCCTCGAAGAAACGTTCGCATCCGTCTGCGTGGTCGGCGAGATCAGCTCGTTATCTAATGCAAGTTCAGGTCATATTTACTTCACGCTCAAGGACAAAAACGCTCAATTGCCATCGGTGATGTGGAAGAGCACTGCAATCAAGCATCGCTATGGAATGAAGGACGGCATGGAAGTCGTCGTCCGCGGCAAGCTCACGGTGTATCCGCCGCACGGGAAATATCAGCTCACGGTTGACGCCCTTTATCAAACCGGCGTCGGGCAGCAGGACCTGAAGTTGCAGCAGCTCAAGGAAAAACTCAAGAAACTCGGCTACTTCGCTGCGGAGCGCAAACGGCCGTTGCCGCGGTTTCCGCGCCGCATCGCGCTCGTCACCAGCGCGGCGGGGGCGGCGATTCGCGACATGCTCGAAATCATCTACCGGAGATGGCCGATCGCCGAAATCTGGGTATGCGGGGTTCGCGTGCAGGGATCCGGAGCGCGGGAGGAAATCGCGGCGGCGCTGGATCGGCTCAATCAATTTGCGGATGTCGATGTGATTCTCCTCGGCCGCGGCGGCGGGTCGAGCGAGGACCTGGCGGCGTTCAACGAGGAAGTCGTCGCGCACGCGATTTTCAATTCCAAGGCGCCGGTCGTTTCCGCGGTCGGGCATGAGATCGACGTCACGATCGCCGACCTCGTCGCCGATTGCCGCGCCGCGACGCCGAGCGAGGCCGCCGAACGCGCGACGCCGGACCGGCTTGAATGGTTGACGAATCTTCGCACGCGGCATGAACGGCTGGCTGATTTGTTGATCACGAAGTACCGCGCGCACCGGCAACGGCTGGATCATCTGCTCAAACGCCGCGTCTTTCAATACCCGCTCGAGCGCATCCGCAATCAGGAGCGCCGCATCGACGATTGGGATGAACGATTGCAACGCGCCATGCGGCAACGGGCCCAGCTCGCCAAGTCAAAACTGGCGGCGCTGGCGGCGCAGCTCGAATCGCTCAGCCCCTTGAATGTGCTGGCGCGCGGCTATAGCCTGACACGGACGTTGCCCGGCAAGGAAGTGGTGCGCAGCGTCAAGCAATTGAAGGCGGGCGACGCGGTGGAAATTGTGGTGTCCGACGGTCTGGTCCGCGCGGATGTGACAGAAGCCCAGAGGTGAGGTACGCCGAACCTCTGGGATCATCCCCGGGGCTTGGTCTTGAATCATGGTTGAACCGAAATCGTTCGAAGAAGCCCTCGTCGAACTCGAAAAGATCGTCAGCGATCTCGAAGACGGCGACACCGGCCTGGAGCTGGCGCTCAAACGCTATGAGGACGGCGTTGCGCTGTTGCGCCGTTGTTATGAACAATTGCGCGTCGTCGAGCAGCGCATCGTCGAAGTCACCGGCAAGGACGAGGCGGGCAATCCCATGCTGAAGCCGTTCGCGCATGAGTCCAGCGTGAGAAAAGAGTGAATGGCTTTCGATCTCAAACCATACTTGAACTCCAAACAAGCGCTCGTCGATCGCCGTCTCGCCGAGGCGCTGGCGTGCGAGGCGCGCGCCCCGGCGGCGCTGCTCGAAGCGATGCGCTATAGTCTGCTCGCGCCCGGCAAGCGCTTGCGGCCCGCGCTTGTTTACATGGCCTGTCATGCCGCCGGCGGAACCGATGAGCAGGCGTCGCCCGCGGCGTGCGCCGTCGAGATGATTCACACCTATTCGCTCATCCACGATGACCTTCCCGCGATGGACAACGACGATTTGCGGCGCGGCATGCCGACCTGTCACAAGAAGTTCGGCGACGCCCTGGCAATCCTGGCAGGCGACGCGCTGTTGACACTGGCGTTCCAGGTGCTCGCGCAACATTACCCGGCGAAGACGGCGGCGGCGTGTTGCCTCGCGCTCGCACCAGGCTCGGGCGCCGCGGGCATGGTCGGCGGCCAGGTCGATGATCTCGCCTGGGAACGGCCCGATCAGCCGCGCACCGTTGAGGCGCTCGAACATATTCACGAACACAAAACCGGCACCCTCTTTCGCGCGTGCTTGACGCTTGGCGTCTGTGCGGCACAGGGCGAACGTCCTGACGGGCCGGATCGCACCCTCCTTGATCGGCTTGATGTTTATGGCCGATCCTTTGGCCTCGTCTTCCAAATCACGGACGACCTGATTGATGTCGAGGGCAACGCCGCGGATACCGGCAAGGCAGTCGGAAAGGACGCGGCGCGGGGCAAGCTGACTTATCCGGGCTTGCTTGGCATCGACGCGAGCCGGCAGCGGGCGCGCGACTTGACGCAGCGGGCTCTGGATGCGGTGGTTCCGCTTGGAGAAGCTGCGGAGCCGCTGGTGCATTTGATGAAATTCGTGCTCGAACGGGATCGGTGATGTGGATTTTGCGGTCGCGTGGCGCCGCGCGAGCGCTAAACGTAAACGCCGCTGCACAAATCGCGTTGCATTTGCTAAAAAAGAACGGATACACTCATAGAGATCAACGCGCCGATTCGAGGAAGACTCGGTTATAGTCCGTGCGGAGCATGGGCGTCATTGGATGAACCACGCAACAAAAAAGGGAAGCACCATGAGCCAACTATTGCCACAAATCAATTCGCCGCAGGATCTACATAAATTCACGGACGTGGAATTGACGCAACTCGCCCAGGAAATCCGCGACGAACTGGTGCGCGTCCTGAGCATTCGCCCCGCGCACTTCGCGTCCAATCTCGGCGTCGTCGAGCTGGCCCTGGCGCTGCACCTGACGTTTGATTTCTCCAAGGACCGCCTGATCTGGGATACCGGGCATCAAATCTATCCGCACAAGCTGATTACCGGGCGATTCAAGCAATTCGGCACGATTCGCACCAAGGGGGGCCTGATGGGCTACCCCAACCCGCATGAGAGCGAATTCGACCTGTTCATGACGGGGCACGCCGGTTGCGCCGCGTCCTGCACGCTCGGCTTGAAGCTCGGCGACGAGATCATGAATCGCCCCGATCGGCATTCCGTTGCCGTGGTCGGCGACGGCGCCTTCCCGTCCGGCATCGTCTTCGAGGCGCTCAATAACTCCGGGCATCTGAAGCGCAAGCACCTCGTCATTCTCAACGACAATCAGATGTCGATCTGCCCGCGCGTCGGCGCCTTTGCGACGACGCTCGATCGCGCTCGGCTCACCAACTTCTATCAGGACTCCAAAAAACAGGTGCGCAGCTTGCTTTCGCAGCTGCCGATCCTGGGCAACATGGCGACCCAAGCATTCGATCAGGTGCGCGACGCCGCCAAGGCACTGCTCACCGGCGGCATGCTCTTCGAAGAACTGGGCTTCCACTACATCGGTCCGATTGACGGGCACGATTTGC
>DAIOGM010000564.1:368-4360 GCA_036745215.1 Gemmataceae bacterium | reverse complement strand
CTCGAAAAGCTGGTGAAGGATCGGCGGATTGGTCACGACGAGGAGATTGTCGTTTTCAACACCGGGGCGGCGCAGAAATACATCGAAGCGGTGACGCTCGCGCTGCCGCGGCTCGACAAGGATCAGCCGATTGATTACGCGAGCTTGGTCCGCTAACGCTACATAGCGGATGTAGGACGGACATTCCTGTCCGTCCCAAAAAGGACGGACAGGAATGTCCGTCCTACGGGAATGGAAAGAACATCACTGCTGCTCTTCCGGCGGGGCACAGATGCCGCCCGCGACGACGCGCGGGAACAGAATCTCGTCGATCACCTGGATCGGATTGCGAAAACGTGCGCCGCCGTTGCCGGCGACCGTGGCCGCGAAGACGCCGGCGGTGAGCATGCCGAAAATCGCGACCAGCACGGCTGCCGCCGCACCGCCAATGAGCGCGACGCGCCGCTTCACGGCTCGCCAGCCGACGGGGCAGTCCTTGGTCATGATCGTGCCGTCAAAGCGCTGGAAATAACGCACGCACATCTTGCCCTCGTGCTCGCCGATGAGGGTCTCCGCTTGCGTTTGCGTCAATTCCGAAATGTTGTAAACGTATAGCGAGCATTGGCCGCAAAAACGGGTGTGGTCGTCGCCCTTCATCGCGTCCCACGACGCGTTGCAAGGGGAGGCGACGGAAATCAGTTCCAGCGGGAATTTTGCGGCACTCATGTGAAACCTCGGATGCGATGGGTTCAACAAAATAGACGAACCGCCATGGCAAATGGTTTCCCGAAATGCGAGCCACGGGGTTTATCCCCGTTGCAGGATCGCCCTTGCCACGGGGATAAACCCCGTGGCTCGCTGGGCATCAATCTGACTTCGCCGCCGGCGTGTCGCGCCAGAGCCAGCGCATGGCGTCGGGGAGCGTGGCGCCGCCGTGCTTGCCGGTGTGACCGCCGTCTCCCCAGACCGTCATTAAATCATATTTCTTGTACTTCAGCGCCTTCTCCATTTGCAGGTTGGCGAGATACCAGTTGCCGGCCGCGTTGTCGAGATCGTTCGAGCCGTCTTGCAAAAAGACGCGGATGTTTTTCTTTTCCGCCTTGCGAATGATGCCGGGATAGCGATCACCGTTCTTGATATTGGTGAAGCTGCCGATGTGGCTCAAAACTTTGGAGAACATATCCGGCCGCTCCCAGGCGACCGTGAACGCGCAGATTCCGCCCGACGACGCGCCGCAGATGCCACGGCCGGCGGCGTCCGAGCGCAGCTTGTAGTTTTTGCTGACGTGCGGCAGAATCTCCTTCTCCAGAAACTCCGCGTACTGCGGCGAAAGCGTATCGTACTCGAAGCTGCGGTTGCGGCCGCCCTTCTTCGCGTCCTTGCCGGGGAAGTTGCCCGGGTTGATGAAGATGCCGATCATCACCGGGATGGCCTTCTTGTTGATGAGATTGTCCATCACCGTCGGCGCCTGGTAGTCGCCCATCGGATTGGCGTAGCTGCTGACGCCGTCTTGAAAGACCATGACGCACGCGGGCGACTTGCCGTCGTATTGCCTGGGCACATAGAGCTTGCAATCGCGCACGGTGCCGGCGAAGATCTTGCTCTCCCACTTGAATTCGATGATGTCGCCTTGCGGCACGTTTGGTTGCTTCATCGAATCGGGGCCGAGATTGTAGTCGTCCTGGGCGTGAGCGTTGGTGATGGCGATGCTGGCGAATGCGATCATGGCGGCGAGTCGCTTGAACACGGGAGGGCTCCATAGTTGTTTACGTTTAGCGTTCTCATGGCGCCACGCGAGCGCTAAACGTAAGCCGGCGGATGAATTATTTCGCCAGCGACACACAAACCAAATCCTTATCGTTCCTCGCGTACACGCACTGGTTCGCAAACGCCGGATGCGACCACGCGACATCACGGCCAAAGATCAACGCCGTCGGCGCCAGCATCTGCCAGCGGCTGACTTCGTCGTAACCTTTCGGACTGAGCTTGGCGATGATCAGATGACCCGTCTCCGCGAAGATAAGAAAGCGATCCTCATGCTTGACCAGATGCGCGGTGCCGCTCTGCGCCTCGGCGCCGACGACCGGCTTGTACGTCTCCCACACGCGATCGCCGTCCTTCATCGACACGCAGCGCAATTCGCCGTCGTTGCAGACGCCATAGATGTGGCCGTCTTCGAGGAAGGGCGTGTTATTGACCGGATAAACGGAGTTGCGCAGGTTTCCTTTCCAGGCGAGGGCGGCGCCGGGCTTCGTGGCATCGAGCTTGATCAAGGCGCTCTTGTTCATCCAGGCGCCGATGTAGAGAAAATCACCTAGCTTGCGCGGGGCCATGATCGCGGTGCCGTTGACGGTCGCTTGCTTGAACGTCCAGTAAACGGCGCCGGTCTCGGGATTCAAGCTGTTAAGCGACTCGGGGTGCCAGATCAGGAGCTGGCGGATACCGGCGGACTCGATGATCGTGGGCGGACTGTAGCCGGGGCCGTCTTCGCCCTGGTCGAGGGCCTTCCAGATTTCCTTGCCGGTGTTCTTGTCGAACGCGACGGCGACGCTCCCCTTGCCGCCGACGATGCAGACGAGGCGATCGCCGTCGATGAGCGGATGCGCCGCGAAGCCCCAGAGCGGGGCCTTGACGCCGTAGTCTTTTTTGAGGTCGCGCGACCAGAGAATCTTGCCGGTCTTGGCTTCGAAGCAGAACAGATCGCCTTCCGCGCCGAGCGTGTAGACTTTGCCGTTGTCGTAGTTCGGCGTGCAGCGCGGGCCGTTGGGATAGGAGATCGTCAAGGAGCAGGGGTAATCGTGCTTCCACTTGAATTCGCCGGTCTTGGCGTCGAAGCAAAGGATGCGTTCCTTGCCTTCGAACTTCGATTTGCGATCGAAGTTGCCCTTGTCATTGATGTCGGCGCTGGTGACGAAATCGGTGATGAAGACCATGCCGTCGGCGACCGCGGGACCGGAGAAGCCGGGGAAGATCTTGGCCCGCCAAAGCACTTTGGGGCCGGCTTTCGGGAACGTGTCGATGATGCCTTTCTCGCGCCAGACGTTGTCGCGCTGCGGGCCCATCCACTGGGGCCAATCGTCGGCGGGGGCGGCGGTTGAAACGATCAATGCCGTAATGAATGCCAATACGATGCGCATGGGTTACTCCTTGGGACTCACCCCCAGGAATCGCTGCGCTCATCCTGGGGCTTGAAACCACTCACCACTCACCACTCACCACTCACCACTCACCACTCACCACTCACCACTACTTACAGATACGAACGCGGTGATTGTTGGTGTCGGCGATGTAAATCGTACCGCTCTTGTCGATGATGCAGCCGTGGGGGCGATCCATGCTGGCGTTCAACGCGGGGCCGTTGTCGCCGCCGGCGCCTTTTTGGCCGCCCGCGACCGTGGTCACGATCATCGTTTTGGCGTCGATCTTGCGGATGCAATGGTTCTCGCAATCGACAACGTAGATGTTGCCGTCGGCGTCGCAACGAATGCCCTTCGGGCCGGCGAAGATCGCGGCCTTGGCGTCGCCCTTGTCCCCTTTGTAGCCGTATTCGCCTGAGCCGGCGATGGTGGTGATGATGCCTTTCGCGTCCACCTTGCGGACGGCGCTGCCTTCACGTTCGCAGATGTACGTGTTGCCATTGCCGTCGATGCAGACAGCGCGAGCGCCGACGACGATCGCCTTGTCCGCGGGGCCGCCGTCGCCGCACTTGGCGCGATCGATCTTGGACTTGGCCGGGAACTTGGCGCGGCCGGTGCCGGCGAACGTACTGATGTTGCCGCTTGATAAATCGAGTCGGCGGATGCGCCAGTCGCCGACATCCGCGATCAATAAGCCGCCCTTGCCGTCGAGGATGCAGTCGTTCGGCTCCTTCATGCTGGCGTCCGTCGCCTTGCCGCCGTCGCCGGAGTAATCCTTCTTGCCGTTGCCGGCGACGGTGGTGACGATGCCGCTCTTGCCGTCCACTTTGCGGACCACGGCGTTCAAGCGATCGACGATGTAAAGATGATCGTCCT
>DAIOGM010000564.1:0-358 GCA_036745215.1 Gemmataceae bacterium | reverse complement strand
CAATGATTGGTGGCTTCAGCGACGTAGAGGTTGCCCTTGCCGTCGAGTTCGCAGTGGAACGGCTCGCTCAGCGTCGCTTTGGTCGCGAGGCCGCCGTCGCCGGTGAAGCCTTTCTTGCCGGTGCCGGCGAAGGTGGACATGGTGGCGGCGTCGCCGGTGAAGGCGATTGTTAGGGCAATGAATATCGCGGCATTCATGGACATAACTCCGTATCGCTCGGCGAGCCGAGCCGCGTAAGCGGCCGGTTGAGGATCGCGTCCAACTTCAACCGGCCGCTTACGCGGCTCGGCTCGCCTCTGAATCTATCTTGCCGTCAGCACCTTCGCCAGATCCATCGTCTGCGATGCGTTCCTCGCTT
>DAIOGM010000563.1:0-4370 GCA_036745215.1 Gemmataceae bacterium | reverse complement strand
AATGGCGATGAAGACGATGTTGTCGATGCCGAGCACGATTTCCAGGCCGGTGAGGGTCGCCAGGGCAATCATGTTTTCGGCGGTGAACAGCTCGGGCATGCTTGGTCTCCGTTTTGCTCCCCTCTGCCCCGGAGTAGCGGGGGCGCGGGGAGAAAAATTCGTTGGCGTTGCGACCGCGTTTGTTTTACAAACGATGGTGAATCTACCCAAGTCAACCTAATCGAAAGGCGCTCTCATGCGACAGACCCTATTGACCGGCGCGATCGCTTTCATGATGTTCGTCTGGACCGTTCAAGCCGGCGGCCCCAAGGATGCTCCGCAAACGATCATGCTCACGCCCGGCACGTTGCTCGTCGCTGAGCCGCTCAATCAGCCGATGGGCAAGGAATGGTTCGCCAAGCCCGGCAAATGGGAGATCATCGACGGCGTCACGCGCGGCTCGGAACGCAGCGAAGACATGCACGGCGCCGTGCGCCGCCGCGAGGTCAAATTCACGAGCGCCGTCGTTTCGTATCAGTTCCGCCTCGACGGCGCCAAGATGACGACGCTCAGCATGAACGCCGAGAAGGGCCACGTGTGCCGTGTGAAAATCAACGCCGACGGTTTCAGCGTCGTGCGCGACAAGGACAAGGTGAAAAACGACAAGCCCGCGCCGAAGGAATGGCACACCATGGTCGTCGAAATGAACGGCAAGGACATGCTCGCCCGCCTCGACGGCAAAGAAATCGCGTTCGGTTCGCACGACGGCATCGCGGTGCTCAAGGCGAGCGTCGGCTTCACGGTGCAGGGGGAATCGGTGTCGTTCAAGAATTTGCGCGTGTACGAGGGGACGTTGAAGGATGACTGGCAGAAGATTCGCGATCGGTTGCTTGAACAGCGGAAAAAATGAACGCGACGACGGGACTCGTCGGCTAAAATGAAGTCGAAGGTTTTCTTACTGGAGGCGCCGATGCCAATTCACAACTGGTCGCGCGTCAGCGACGGCATGTTTCACTGGTTCCATCAGCTTTGGATTGTCTCAATCGCTGAATGGCTCAACGAGAATCGTCTACCCGAAGGATTCTATGCGATCGGCGAGACGTACGCCGAAGGCCATATTCCAGATGTGCTGGCGGTCGAGGATCGTCCACCGGAAAACGGCCGGCACATGACGCGGGCCGAGGAAGGCTTCGGCGTCGCGGTCGCGGAATTGCCGCCCAAGACTCGATTCACTTATGAATCGGAAACCGAAGCCTACTTGGCAAAGCAGAACCTTCTCGCGGTGAGGAGTTTTGAAGGAATTCTCGTGGCAGTGATCGAAGTGGTCTCGCCCGGCAATAAATCAAGCAAGGACGCGTTCGGCAAATTCATTACGAAAACAACCGGATTCCTGGATCAAGGCGTCCACGTGCTCGTGATCGACCTTTTCCCGCCGACGCCGCGTGACCCGCAGGGGATTCATCAAGCGATCTGGAGCGAACGATTTGACGGCGACTTTGAGTTTCACCCGGACAAGCCGCTCACGTTGGCGTCGTACATGGCAGGCGATGGCGAAACCGTTCCGAGAGCGTATGTGGAACCGATCGCGGTGGGTGACGTGTTGCCGCCGACGTCGTTGTTTTTGTGGACGGGACGGTACATCAATTTGGATTTGGAAACCGCGTATCAAGACGCATGGGCCGTGTACCCGGCGCCGCTCAAGCCGCGGATTGAGAAACCCGATTAACGCAAGCGGCCACGCTACGCCGCGATCGCCTTCAACGCCGCGCGAGCCCCTTCGTCGAACACTTCCTTCAAAATCCGCCGATACTCCTGCTGCATTGCCAGATGCATGCCCGGCTGCACCTTCGTCACGGCGCGGATGACCATGTCGCTCGGCGTCAAATCGACCAGCCCCTTGATGACCGTGTCCGCCAGCACCTCGCGGCGGCGGTCGCGCAATCGCTTGCCGGCCTCCGCCATGTCGCGCATGACTTGCTCCAGATTGGCGCTCGTCGGCGCCTTGATGTCCACGACGGCGTTGGCGTAGCCCTTCGAGAAGTTGACGACCGTCTTGATCTGCCCGTTCGGGATAATGACGAGCTTGCCCGATTCGTCGCGAATGTGCGTGGTGCGGATGTTGATCTCCTCGACCTTGCCCATCGCGTCGCCGATTTGAATGAAATCGCCAACGAGATATTGATTCTCGAAAAGAATGAAAAAGCCCGACACGACATCGGAGACAAAGTTCTGCGCGCCCAGGCCGACCGCCAGGCCGACGACGCCGGCGCCGGCCAGGATCGGCGTGGTGTTGAACTGCAAGACGTCCAGCATCATCAGGACCGAACCGAAGTAAACGGCATATTTCGACAGCGATTGCAGGAGCGGAACCAGCGTGCGGCCTTTCTGGTCCTCCTCGCGCTCCTTCTTGTGCGTGCCGAACATCTCGTTGATGAAGACGTGCAAAAGCTCGATCAGGACGCGCGTGCCGAAAAAGATGCCGATGCATTGCACAATCGCATGGCCGTACTTGTCCACGAAATCAATGGACTTCAAGGCCAGAGCACACTGCGTCGCCGCGAAGATCCACACCGCCGCTTCGAAGCAGCGCTCGCCGAAGGGGAACAGGCGGATGACGCGTTCCCAGTAGCGTTGGAAGCTGCCCTTGTCGAGGTGTTTGTTGCCGAGGCCGGCGAACGCGTGGAAGATCGTGCTGCACGCCAGCGTCAGAAGGCGAGCGACGACGAAGTAGGTGATAATCTGTAGTACCATCCTCGCCCAGCCGTCGGCATCGGCGAAGCCGACCGAACGGCCCGCGAGCCACAAACCGCCGATCAGGACGAAGGCGATGGCAAAGCGCTCGACCAGCGTGAACCAGCGGCGGATCGTCTCTTCGAGTCGCGTTCGTTCATGGCTATCGGGCCGCGGCTCTTGCGGGCCGAGGGGTAAGACGTTGCCGGCCGTATCCGGAAGCAAGTGCTTGGGAAGTTGATGATGCACATACGCTTCGAGGAACACGCGCATGCGCCGGATCAAGCGAAACGCCAGCGCGACGCCGACGGCGAGACCGACCAGCTTGCCAAGCATGACGCCGAATGCCACGAGCGTGTTAGCAGTGAGCTGGCCGGTCCACGTCTGGAAATCGGCGCGGGCGTCCCGGCCCGAGAGATGATACATCGCCATCGACGCGATGCTGACGACCATCAGCGCGACCGTGGTCCAGAAGAGCATGGCCCGCATGCCCTTGACGGCTTCCTTGCCGGCGTTGCTCAGCCAGGCGACGCCGGTCCAGCGCGCGACCTGGTCGCCGCCGTTTTTGACGAGTTTGCGCAGGATGATCGAGACAATGACGAGGACGGCGAGGACGACGTGGATGCTGATGAGGTTCGCTAACAGGCGGTCGTCGTTGAGCCAGTTTGTGAGATCCATCGCGCCCTCCTTGGCAGCGTGGCACCGAGTTTTTTTGCAGTCCGTAAAGGTACACCGCGACGTACATTTTTGTCAAGCGGGACCGGGGAACCACGAAATACCTGGCGCGGCGAAGCCGCAACCACTAACGCAAAATGACGAATGCCGAAGCACGAATGACGAAAGAAGCACGAATGACGAATCCCGAATTCAACGTGAATCACGTTCATTCGGCATTCGGATTTCGTCATTCTTTCGTCATTCGTGCTTCGGCATTCGTCATTTCGCAGAAAGACACGAAAAGGAATTCAATTCGGCTTTTTTTCGTGTCTTTCGTGTGTTTCGTGGTTAATCGCGTTCCCAGGGCGCCTTTTCGCGTTGTTGCTCCTTATGCATGTAACGCATTTGGCTGACCACCTTGAAAACGCCGAACGGAATCGCGACGGCGAGCACGACCGCGGCGATGCCCAAGACGATGGGCGAATTTCGCCACGAACGACGGCCGACGCGGCGGCGCGGCGGCGGATCCTCCTGGATCACTTCGATGAACTCATCGTCGTGTTGTCCAATTGCGGCATCCGGCGTCACAGAACAGACAGCCATGGCGAGTACCATGGCACGAAGGAAAGAGCGCATAGTCGCCTCCAGTAGATGACTTGCGCCAAGGATAGAACACATTTTGCGTGCAGTCAAAAAGCAATGTACTCATCACGCTCCGCGTGATGATGTTCGGCTAAACGCACAGACGGATTTGGTCGTCTGGGGATTTTGCCCAACATCATCACGCGGAGCGTGATGAGTACATTGGCAAAGTACTCATCACGCTCCGCGTGATGACGTTCGGCTAAACGCACAGACGGATTTGGTCGTCTGGGGATTTTGCCCAACATCATCACGCGGAGCGTGATGAGTACATTGGCAAAGTACTCATCACGCTCCGCGTGATGACGTTCGGCTAAACGCACAGACGGATTTGGTCGTCTGGGGATTTTGCCCAACATCAT
>DAIOGM010000562.1:0-4375 GCA_036745215.1 Gemmataceae bacterium | reverse complement strand
TCGGCTCCGCATCGGCGATCGCCTTGCCGTCGAGGATCTCGGTCGCCACGCCGCGTTCTTGATAATAGGTATGCTTCGATCGCACGGCGGCCATTTCTTCATCATCCGAGGCGACCCAGAGAGTGCCGCTGTGCATGTGTTCGCAATCGGTGGGAAGAAGTGGCGCCAGTTCATTCCAGAGTTGACACGAAAAACGTGTGAGCGCGAATTGAGCGTCAGAATCGTCGAGAACAACCAGATGGCCCATGCCTGCCGCGGTGGCGCCCGAACCGATCGGCGCGCGGTCGAGAATGATGACGCGCATGCCCGCCGTCGCCAGCGCTCGCGCACACGCCGCCCCGACGATGCCCGCGCCCAGGATCGCGACATCGTAGCCGTTCATCCGCGAATGCCCCATTGAAACGGATCGGCGTCGTCCAGAAGCAACGTCGCCTCCGCGTTAATGTACGCCGAGCCGCGAATGGAAGGAATGACCACTGACTCCCCTCGCCCTCCGGGAGAGGGGTTGGGGGTGAGGGCGCCCCACGCCTCGAATACGGTGCCGACGATGCTCTCCTGCCGCCAGATTTCACCCGGTTTCAGCTTCCCATCATCGATGAGGCAGGCGATCTTCGCACTCGTGCCGGTGCCGCACGGCGAGCGATCGTACGCCTTGCCTGGACAGAGAACAAAACTGCGGCTTTGATTCTTCGCGTCGCCCGGCGGACCAAACAGCTCGATGTGATCGATCTCTTCGCCGTTCGCTCCCGTCAGCCCCTGCACTGGCAGCGCCTGGCGAATCTTCCATGTGACGTTCGTGAGCGCGTCGATATTGTCGATCATGAGCTTTTGGCCATGGTCGCTGACGAGAAAGAACCAGTTGCCGCCCCAGGCGATGTCGCCCGTGATTTTACCTATACCCTCGACGTCAACGCATGCGCCTTTCCGATGGCGATAACTCGGCACATTCGTAATCGTGGCGGTGTTCTTGCCGTCGTAGTCCACGCCGACGACGCCAACGGGCGTTTCGATCCGATGCGTTCCGGCCTGGATGCGGCCGAGATGTCCGAGCGTGACGACCGTGCCGATCATGCCATGACCGCACATGTTGAGATAGCCGACGTTATTGAAAAAGATGACGCCCGTTGCGCATGTCGGATCGGTCGGCGCACACAACGACGCCCCGACCATGACATCGGATCCGCGCGGCTCATTGACGATAGCAGAACGGAAGCGATCAAACTGCGTGCGAAATCGCTCCCGGCGTTCGGCGAGCGAGCCAATACCAAGATCTGGGCCGCCCGCGACGACGACGCGCGTCGGTTCCCCGGCGGTGTGCGAATCGATGATTTGGATGCGCTGAGTCGGCATTTTTTCTCGCACCGAGGGCAATACGAGGCGAAATTACTTCGATTCTCCGCGTCCTCTGCGCCTCTGCGTTTCTAAAATGGGCATTCGTCGCCGAAATTGCATCCGCCTTTTTTTGAAACGCAGAGGCGCAGAGGACGCTGAGATTGAGTCGCGCCGTATCGGCTTACCGATCCCACAAGTAAATCACCGCGACCCGGATGCGATCGAGGCTCAAGGCGCAATTGACCATGCGCCCCGCCGCGATGTCCGCGATCTTTCCGTCGCCGTTCGGCGTCAGCACCTTGACGTTGGCCGCGAGTTCGAACGTTTTTTCCTTCTGCTCGTCTTCAACCGTGATCTTTCGACCGTCGAGCCTGATGATCCTCCGCCGAACCATCACCGGCAATTCGGCGTCCATGTTGACGATGCGGCCCGTATCGCGATCGACATAGTAATAGATCTTCACCCACTTTGCGAACTGATCGAAGCCGACCTCGTCGATCGGCTTGAGATGATACAGGAGCCGCAGATACGCGTCCGGCGAAACGTCGTAACTCTTGACGATCCCGGCGTCCGTATTTTGCACCAAAATCTGGACGTGCCGCTTGGCCTGATCGATGTCCGCGAGGACGCCGAAGTAGCGAATGATGCGCAGGAACGGATCGCGCCCGTTGACGCCCTTGCCGGCGTAGACTTCTAGAATGGTCTTCTTGTCGAGCGAGGTCAGGAATTGAATCGCGCCGCCCGGCTTGCAATCGGCCAGCGAGCCAGGATTGCCGCCGATCATCACCTTGGCGGCCTCAGGAATCGTGATTTTCTTTTCGCCGAACACGTCCTTGAAGACCACCGTCCGCGCCGCGGGATCGATCGATTTGATGAAGCCGTGCTGATACGGCCCGTCGATCTTGAGCGCGACGACGTCGTCCTCGCCGCGTATCTTGGCAGTGATGCGCAGCTCTTCGCGCACGTCGGTGAGCTTGAGTTTTTCGCCGAGCGTATTGGTGACGGGAACGTCCTTGGCCGCCAGATTCAAGGCGAGGACGTTTTCGCTGTACTGTGATTTGATCGTGATTTGACCGGCTTTCAAATCGAAATGGCGTATCGTGCCTTTGAGTTCCTTGAGCTTTTCATCCTGCGCGGCGACGGCCAACGCCGCGGCGAAAGTAAGAATCAGAATGCAAACAAGACGTGGGAGCATGGTCGATTCACAATGGGTTGTTGTTTATTTCAGCAAATCTTTCACGGCTTCGCGTTCCTCCTCAAGCTCCTTCAACGTGAGCTTGAATTTCTCCTGGCCAAAAGTGTCGAGCTTGACGCCATCGACGACGGTGTAGTTGCCCTTGCCGTCGCTGCGACAAGGATATCCGAACACGAGGCCCGCCGGCACGCCGTATTCGCCCTTGGAGACGGTTGCCATGCTGAGCCAATCGTTGCCGGCCGTCGGTTTTAATAAGCTCTTTACGTGATCGAGTGCGCCGTTGGCGGCGGAGAAGGCGCTCGACAGGCCGCGTTTTTCAATGACCGCCTTGCCGCGTTCCTGGCAGCCTTTCACGAACGACGTTTCGAGCCAGGCGCGGTCGGTGATGACTTCCGGAGCAGGCTTGCCGTTGATCTTGGCGTTGGTGAAATCGGGGTACTGCGTATTCGAATGATTGCCCCAGATGGTCATGCAGGTGACGGCGGCGTTGCCGACGCCGGCTTTCTTCGCGAGGGCCGCGACGGCGCGATTGTGGTCGAGGCGCGTCATGGCGGTCCAACGTTCCGCGGGGATCGATTTGCCGTTGTTGTACGCGATCAAGCAGTTCGTGTTGCACGGATTGCCGACGATCAGGATGCGCGCATCGGACGCAGCCTTCGCCGCGAGAGCTTTGCCTTGTTTCTGAAAGATTTGCGCGTTTTTGAGCAAAAGGTCCTTGCGTTCCATGCCGGGGCCGCGCGGGGCGGCGCCAACCAGCAGTGCCCAGTTGACGCCGTCGAAGGCTTTGTTCTCGTCATCGGTGACGACGATGTCCTTGAGCGTCCTGAAGCCGCAATCTTCGAGTTCCATGGCGACGCCTTCAAGCGTCTGCATTGGCTTCGGATTGATCGACGCCGGGATTTCGAGCAGTTGCAGGACGACTTGCGTGTCCGGGCCGAAGACTTCGCCGGATGCAAGGCGTGGCAACAGCGTGTAGGCGACCTGGCCGGCGGCGCCGGTGACGGCGACTTTGACGATGTTTGGCATTTGATGTTTCTCCCAGTTTACGTTTAGCGCTCGCATGGCGCCGCGCGAGCGCTAAACGAATTCCGAACTATCAATAAGTTATTTGATATGAACCGCTCGCAAATAGTTTAGGAGTCCCCCATGCTCAAGCTCGGCATCAACGGCTTCGGCCGCATCGGTCGTCTCGTGTTTCGCGCTCTCGTCGAACAGGGCCTGCTCGGCAAACAGATCGACGTCGTCGCTGTCAACGATCTCGTACCCGCGGACAATTTGGCCTACTTGCTCAAATATGATTCGATTCAAGGCAAGTTCACCGGAACGGCGTCAAGTGAGAAGTCGAAAGCCGACGTCGCCGACGACGACACGCTCGTCGTCAACGGCCACAAGATCAAGTGCCTCGCCGTCAAGGAAGGCCCGGCGGCGTTGCCGTGGAAGGCGCTCGGCGTCGAATATGTCATCGAATCGACCGGCCTGTTCACGGACGCCGAGAAGGCGAAGGGGCACATCACCGCGGGAGCGAAGAAGGTGATCATCTCCGCGCCCGCGAAGGGGCACGACGCGATGCTGCTCATGGGCGTCAATCATGAAAGCTATGACGCGGCCAAGCACAACATCGTCTCCAACGCCAGTTGCACCACGAACTGTCTGGCGCCGATCGTGCACGTCATGTTCAAGGAAGGCTTCGGCATCGACGAGGGGCTGATGACGACGGTGCACAGCTATACCGCGACGCAGAAGACCGTGGACGGACCGTCGAAAAAGGACTGGAAGGGCGGCCGAACCGCGGCGATCAACATCATTCCGTCGAGCACCGGCGCCGCGAAGGCGGTCGGCGAAGTCATT
>DAIOGM010000561.1:2723-4414 GCA_036745215.1 Gemmataceae bacterium | reverse complement strand
CTTGGGCCATTCTTCCTTTTCCGGCACGCCCTTCTCGCATATTTCCACGCGCACCTTGCGTCGCGCGTCGCCGGCGAGTGTCGGCGCGGCGGAGCAAACGCACGCTCCGATCAACAAGGAAGCAAAAAATCGTCTTGGCATGATTCGAATAGGTTAACCGCCTCTTGCCAGAAAGTCACGGTTTTTTCGCGGCCAAATCGACTTTGTGAATTTCGGCACAAGGCTTTCATCGCGTGGCCGAGAACGTCGTAGTTTGGCGCATCATTTGCGTTCAACAGTTACCAGTGCGTCTTCAATCCTTAATTCTGGGGTCGCACAGACGTAGGGTGCGTCAAGCGTACTCGCGCGGACGCACCTCGCAGTTGCAAAGGCAGGTGCGTCCGCGCGAGTACGCTTGACGCACCCTACGATTCCTATGACCCATTTCTTGACCTTGAAGGAGCACTAGGTAATCACACGGTGAATTGGCAAGCGCCCGTGTGAAGCGCATGACGTTGATTGGCCCGTGTTGACGGAGCGCGCTCCGTACAACACTTACGCAAATGGAGTAGTGATCATGAAAAAAGAACTCGAAGATATCCTCCGTGCCGTCGAGGCCGCGCAACGCCAGGTTGACCTGGCGAAGCAACGGCGCGCCGCCGACGGTGCGGATTTGGAAACACTGGATGACGCCGAATTAGGACTCGCGTGGGTGACAGGCAAATTGCAGAAGCTCATCGCGAAACAACGGGACACCAGCTAACTCACGTTGGGCCCGCGCAGAGCTTCTTGATGATGATCTCCAATGTCACTTCGATATCGCCGATGGCCGAGGTCATCGACGCGTCGCAGGCGGCGCGTTTCTTGAATAGTCGGATTTGCGCTTTGGCGAGGCGCAGCGTTCGCAGAACGGACTCAAGATCGTCGTCCATTTCGGGGACGATTGCGTGGGCTTTCCAAATCTGACCATCACTCATTTCTGACCCCTTTTGGATTGGGCGGCAAGGGCGCTTCCTCCGTGCGAATTTGCTTCAGGGGCATTTGTCTGAAAACACTCGTAGCGTATTATGCCGTCTGCTCTGCGCGGATTCAAGGCGCGCCAGGAAAATGAGGGTAACCCTTACGACCATCTAGGGTTTTCCCCAGGTGCCAAAAAATGCCGCGGCGATGTCAGCGCATCGTCGCGGCGTTCATTTATATTGAACCGGCTGGGGCCTTCCATTTTGCCCAAGCTCGGGCTGCGTTGAGGAACAGCACGGCTTACAAACCAGGAACGCGCACGAGCAAGCGACTTGCGCCTGGGAAAGAGAGTTCTCACGCGTCGGACCGATTGCCGCGGACGAAAAGTTTGCAATTCTCGTCAAGATTGCTCTAATACGACCAATCCCTACGCTGCAGTGTCCCTTGGGTCTGGTCCATTCATGATCGTCGTCGAAGAACTCACGAAACGATTTCCCTTGCCGGGCGGCAGCAGCTTGCTGGCGGTCAATCGACTCTCCTTCGCGGTGCAGGCGGGCGAAGTCTACGGCCTCCTGGGCCCCAACGGCGCGGGCAAGACCACCACGATCGAAATCCTTGAAGGCCTGATGCCGGCCACCAGCGGCGAAGTCGAAGTGCTCGGCATGGCCTGGGGCACCAACGACGACGCCCTCCGCCAACAGATCGGCATCTCGCTTCAAGAGACGCGGCTCTCCGAAAAACTCACGGTCCGC
>DAIOGM010000561.1:0-2713 GCA_036745215.1 Gemmataceae bacterium | reverse complement strand
GTCTACGGCCTCCTGGGCCCCAACGGCGCGGGCAAGACGACGACCCTGCGCATGATCCTGGGCCTCTTGTCGCCCACCAGCGGCGAGGCGTCGATCGCGGGCTTCGGCTCCGGCACGCATCCCGACGAGGTGAAGCGCCGCGTCGGCTACGTCTCCGCCAACGCCGGCCTGTATCACGGCTTGACCGTGCGCGAGATGCTGCTGTTCTTCGCCGATCTCTACGCCGTGTCCGACGTCGCAGCTGCAAGCGAACTCGAACGCCTGGTGCAACTCGTCGGCCTCAAGGACATTCTCGATCGCCGCTGCGCCAATCTCAGCACCGGCCAGCGACAGCGCGTCACGCTGGCTCGCGCGCTCATCCATCGGCCGCCGGTCATGCTGCTCGACGAGCCGACGCTCGGCCTGGACGTGCTCGGCACGCAGATTGTCATGGAGTATATCGAACTCCTTCGCGCCGAGGGCAAAGCGGTGATTCTGACGACGCACCATCTCGACGACGCCGAGCGGCTTTGCTCGCGCTTCGGCCTGATGCACCAGGGGGAACTGGTCAGCGAGGGAACGTTGGCCGAATTGCGCGAGCGCACCGGTTGTTGCAACTTGACGGACATGTTCTTGAAACTGTCCAAGGTCGGGCGGGCGCTGGGAGTATCGAGTACGCAGTACAAAGTACCCAGTACGGATCCATGATCGGCTGCATTATCGTAGCAACAAGCTGCCAGCTTGTCTGCTTTCGCTTTAGCACGCAAGCTGGCAGCTTGCGGCTACGGCAACTTGAGCCCCTGAAATGAACGAAAGCAACGACCTACAAACGACGATCCATGCGGACTCGGCACTCCGCACGACGTACTCGGCCCTGAATCGCGTCCTCCGGCTTGCCCACAAGGAGCTGCGCGAAATCCTGCGCGATCGCCGGACCATCGTCACGTTGATCGCGATGCCGCTCTTGCTCTATCCGCTCATGACGGTCGCGTTTCAGCAGTTTTATTTGGCGAGCCGCATCACGCCGGACGCGGGCGTGCAATATCACATTGGCGTCATGAGCGACGCCGAATTTCAGATCGTTGACCGCCGCGTCAACCGCGGCCAGGCGATCATGCAGCGCGGCCGAGCCAAGACGGACGAAAACGCTCCGGTCCTTGATGACAAGAAAAAGCGCAGCATGCCGAACTTCGTCTGGGTTCGGCCCAAGAAGGAGCCGAAGACGCCGGCGGAGCGCGAGGAGGAACTGGAAAATCTGAAGGTATCGCTGCGAGGCGGCGCGATCGATCTGGTCGTAGTCATTCCCGACTTGCGAGGCGTTGACGCTTTTCGCTGGCCGCCGGTGAAGGACAGCTTGATCCCTTGCCAGATTTACGCGTTGCCGAACTCCGGCCCGGCCCAGACCGCGTTGGCGCACATCGAGGCGGCGCTCGCGGCGTGCAACGAGGACGACCTCAAGGCGCGTCTGCACCTCGACAAGGTTCAGCCGCATATCAACATGCTGTCCATGAAGCGAATCATGCTGGACGAGCCAGGGGACGAAACCGTCATCAAGCTGGCCGCGCTCGTGCCGCTCATCTTGATCCTGATGACGATCACCGGCGCCGTTTATCCCGCCATCGACTTGACCGCCGGCGAACGCGAACGCGGCACGCTGGAAATCCTCGTCGCCGCGCCGGTGTCGCGCTTCGAGCTCTTGACGGCAAAGTACTTCTCCGTCTTGACCGTCGCGGTCCTCACCGCGCTCGTCAACCTCACTTGCATGATGATCACACTCACGTGGAGCGGCCTCGGCGCGGCCGTGCTCGGTCCGGAAGGGTTGTCCTTTGGTTTGCTCGCCAACCTCCTGGGATTGCTGTTGCTTTTCGCGGCCTTCTTTTCGGCAGTGCTGCTGTGCCTGACCAGCTTCGCCCGCAGTTTCAAGGAAGCGCAGGCTTATTTGATCCCATTGATGATGGCGTCCCTGGCGCCCGGCATCATGGCGATGTTGCCGGGGCTGGAGCTGAATCGCACGCTGGCCGCGTTGCCGCTCGTGAATGTCGTGCTGCTGGCGCGCGACATGTTCGAGCGGGACGTGGATACGCTATTGGCGGTGATTGTCATTCTCACGACGCTTCTTTATGCGCTCGCAGCCCTGGCACTGGCGGCGCGCGTTTTCGGCGCGGAAAGCGTGCTTTACAGCGAACAAAGCAGCTGGGCCGACCTGCTGAGCCGGCCGACCGAGAAGCAACCGACGGCGACCATTCCCGCGATGCTCTGGTGTCTGGCATTGATGGTGCCGATCCATTTTGCCTTGAACGCCGCCGCGCGCTTCCTGATCGCGACGCCGCCCGATGGCGTGTCGCTCGTCGTCGCGGGGGTGAGCGTCAATCTCATCCTGTTTGGCTTGTTCCCGCTTCTCTTTGTTTACCTCGGCCGGGTCGATCTGCGCATCGGCGCCAACCTTGCGTTTCCTGATCGCACATCGCTTCTGGTCGGCCTGGCGGCGGGCTTGCTGCTCGGCGCGTCGCTCTGGCCGCTCGAACTTTGGCTGCTCGCACAAAGCGGGTTAAACCAAATGCTCGAGGAACGTTTTGGCGCCGTCCTGTTAAATCTTCAGGCGGCGCGCGAAAGCGTCGGCTGGGGCGTGCTCGCGATCGTGATCGTACCGGCGATACTCGAAGAACTCTTCTTTCGCGGCTTGCTCTTCAACGCGATTCGTCGCCGCGCCGGCGCCGTGGTCACCATTGGCGCC
>DAIOGM010000560.1:0-4415 GCA_036745215.1 Gemmataceae bacterium | reverse complement strand
CCCTCTTACGGGACCGCGCCCTGGTCCAGACACAGGTAGCCGAAGCCGAGGCCAGGGACGCAATTGCGGGCATGGCCGTTGTCGCTCGGGATGATCATTTGATCGAGCGAATGAGAATACGCCGTCGTGAAGTTGATTTCCAGTCCGTTGCCGGCTGTCTTCACCTTGAACACGCTTTCGTAGGTCGGCAAGCGATGTGCCTTGACGGCCGTGCCGCCGTGGACCCGTTTGCTGGCAGTGTCGATCGCGGCGCCCAGCGTGTCGCGAAGCTGCTTGAACAAGGTCGCCTGGGCCTGGGCGTCGTTCATCTTGACGGCCGGCGGATTGACCAGCGCGAAGCGGCGCACCATGTCGCGAAAAATATAGGCGGCGTACAGGATGCCGATCTTCGCCACGCTGGCGTTGTAGTCTTCTTTATCATCGCGGAACCCGCCGAAGGCAAGCGACGCCGGCGCGGAAGTATCGCCATCGAGATCGGCCGAGCCGAGGTCGATGAGCGTGATCGCAATGGGAAACGCGCCTTTCGCGGCCGTCGTGCGCGAGCCGATCGCGGCCGCCAGGGCGTTCTTGAGCTTGTCGTTTTTGGTAAACTTCGTCGCGGGGGCGGCAGGAAAAAGCGTCACGGGAATAGCCATGGTGATCTCCCCATTCGACGGACCGGCCGTCGTCATAATCGACGGACGAAAAAAGAGCGAGCCGAGCAGTTGTCGTGTGTTGGTTTCGTCAGGCCGAGGTGATGCGGGCAATTGCGGGAATGTCGCATTCGAAACATCGTGGCCTGGCCCCGAAAGGCCAGACCACGTGGAGGAAAGTTACGAACCCTTCTGCTGAGCCAGGTCCCATTCCGCACGGTCGGGCTGGCCGGTTTCATTCACCGCGCCCATGCCGACGTTGTTGTAGGTGATCTTGGTGTAGTTCAGCGACAACGATTCCATCGGGCGGTCGCCGGCGCTGGACACCGAGTAGTTGCTGACCAGCGTGTTTTCCAGCTCAAGCTGCAAGTAAGGCTCCAGAGCGTCCTTGTCGGTCTTGCAGAAGTCAATTTTGACCTTCTTGCCTTCGCCGAACAGCGACGCGCGGAACAGGTTCGCGGAAGCCGCGTCGGTCATCTTGGTCACCGTGATTTCGCTCAAGGACGGGGCGCTGGCTTCACGATCGACGCCCCTGCCGCTCGGATTCGTGATATGACGACCGACGCCCATTCCAACGCTCTGCAACTCGATCCACTTTTCGTGCCCCGCGGCCGAAACGTCGCCGTCGATACCTTCATAGTGCATGTAAATCGGCATAACTTTCTCCTAGAGTCAAATTTCTCGGCCAGCAACGTGTGGCCGCCACTCGGAAAAATTTGCGGAACTCCCATTGAGCCGAACGGTGTTTTCCGTCCACCATTCCGCGTCGGCTGAACATCAACCGGCGTCCTTTATTAATCGAGAAGCTTCAAGGAAGGCGTGATTTGTTAGCGTTCAATTGCTCCTCTGCCTTTATATCCCCAAGCGACCCGAATTCCGGACAAACATTTTGTGAAATTCGCCCCCCATCATGCATTCCTGCGAAAGAGCGCCTCCAACGTTGGCTGTCTTTACCGAATCCCTAGTGTTTTGTCACAGCTAATTTTTCGGGTTGTAGGACGGGTCTCCTGACCCGTCCGGCCAGAACAGGACGGGTCAGGAGACCCGTCCTACAGAATCGCCGAATCCGAAATCTAAGCTGTGACAAAGCACTAGGTCGTTCCATAACCATATTGTTGATAGTTAGTTACGGCAAACTGCATCCGCATTCACGGGCGAAAAGATCGCGCGAGTGGGTCGCTCATCTTTGGCTAAGCTCAGATGTCGTCCAACGAAAAGATCGCATCCTCCGCGTAGTTCGAAAACGACCGCGTTCGCGACCAGCTGTCCCAGCCGAGTCGGTTTTTTTTCTGTCCCATCTGGGACGCAGGCACCTCCTCCGGGCGTAACACGAGTTGCACATCGAAATCGAATTCCGGGCCGACGTAAGCACGCGTCAATTGACACAATGGCCGCAGGGCGTCGCCGCTGGGCACGAAGCGTTGAAATTGCGCGAATGTCAACGGACCCAGCTTCAGGCGAAACTTGCTCTGCACATCCCAGATGCGTTCGCCGACCACGAGATTCGCGCCGAGCTGGTTGTTCAAGCCATTGGGATTGGCCCGACCCGGCATGACCGCCTGCTCCGACTCCGGCAAAGTCAGCCACTGACCTTGAAGTTGCAGCACGCGCACCGGCAATGCAAAGTAATCGCCGAGGATTCGTTCCAGGGCATCGGCCGAGCGCGGATAGTGCGCGAAATGGCCGCTGTAGAACAGGAACGCCTCGTCATCGAAATCGAGCCGGCCGCGCAGGCCGTCCGTGCCCATGCCCGTCAAGCAATACAGGCCCCAAGTGATCGGATCGTCGCGCTTGGCCGGGTCGTACTTGGAACGTTCATAAGAAAACGGCAACCGATACTTGAGCCAGGAGCGAAAGAAGAACGAGATCGCCCGGTGGTGGAACATATCCAGGAAATCACGCAGCGAGAAATCCTTGTCGCGCATCCGCCGGAGGAGCAAGGCCGTGTAATGATACGGCAAGACGCCGATCGGCCCGGTGACGCCCATGAACGTCACGGTCATCTCTGCCAATGGTTGCGGCTTACCCGCGTCATCCAGTGCCCGAATCTGCACGATCGAACTCGCCGGAAAGCCGAGCGACGGCTGCGAGCGAAAACGCACGGCCTCGTGATCGGGCTGATCCTCGCCCACCAGCACCTGCGGCGTTTGCGATTTCGAGCGGGCGCGCGCCAGCGCCATTCGTTCCAGCACGCGCACCGCCTGGAAGAAATCGAATGCGTACGGCTCTTTCATGAGGCGCTCGCTCAGAGCACCACTTTTTCGCCCACGCGCGGCTGCCATCGATGGAGTTCCCCTTCGCGCCCCTGAACGGTCGCGACCATTCGTGTGAATGAATTCACCGTGCAATAAAGGGCAAGAAACCGTTCGAGCACGCTGGCAAATAAAAACAACCCGCTGCCGGAGAATCGCTCTTCGTTGAAGCGGACCGTGATCTCGACGCCGCGCGCAAACGCAACGCCGACCGCCCCGCTGACGCGCCCGACGACGCGTTTGCTCTGGATGCCGATGATGCCGTCGATGAGCTTGCGCGATTCCGCGCTGTCCATGAAGTCGTAAAGCTTGACGATCTCGCGCAACGCCTCGGCATTGTCGTCCCCCGGCGTCAGCGACAGATGATTGAGCGACAAGTGCGAGATCAAGCGCCACAACGTTCCTTGCCGCAGCGCCGGGCGAAACGTGCGCGTCGGCGGCGTCAAGCAGGTCGAGCGGGCCACGTCGCCGCCTTGATTGAGCTGCAAGCGCGGCTTGCCGCCGCCGAACGGCAAGCGATGCGGCAAGTCGCGATTCAGGCATACCGTTTCCACGTCAAGCGTCCAGTCCGCGGCGCCGGCCGGATCGAAGCTCAGGTCCAAAAGGGATAGAAACACCTCGGTGCCATGATCGGTCTCGGTCTTGCCCTGTTCGGCCGCGCGGCGGGATGCGTGCCAGAACGCCTGCGGCGCCCCTTCCGGCAGCGCGTGCCGCACCGAGTAAAACGGCGCGTATTCAACGCGCCGCCCGTCCGGCGCCGCTCCAGTCACCTTTTCGATGCTGTAAATCTCATGCGCCAGGGGCCGACGCGCGTCCGGCGCGACGCGGTATTCGAAATCCGTGTGCGTCAGCGTGATCGGCTCCGCCCGTTGCCGATAAAGATTGACGATCGGCGTGCAGCCCAGACGAAAGTTATCCGCCGACAGGTTCTGTTCGAGGTCGCTGATCGTCTTCCGGAGATAAACATAAACCTCCATGCGATTGCCAAGTCGGCCCAGCGCCTGGGCATCAAGCCCGGTCAACTCGAAGAATAGGTATTTTTCCGGAAATACGAAAAACTCCGTAAGCAAGCGATAACCGACGAACGAACGCGCCGAATAGGGCAACAGCCCCTCATCCGGCTCGAAGCCGACCGGACGCAAGCAGTCGGGCGTCAACACGGTCGGAGCATCGTCGTCCTTGGCGCTGGCGATCGCGACCTCGATGGCGTCATTCAGGATCAGCTCATAGAGCCGATAGACGTGCTGCGGCTGGCCTTTCAAGAAAAACCGCAGCGACGGAATCGACAGGTCGGCGAACTTCGCCTCGTCCATGACGCACTGGAACGCCAGACGCAAAACGCCCTTGGCCTCGGTCGAGCGACTCGTGCTCGGCGCCGCGAACGGCGGCTTGCGCAGCGTCGCCTCCTTCAGCGCAATCGGCCATAGCGTCACCGGATAGCACGTGCGAAATCGGCACGGCTCTCCCTGGATCGGCTCGGTCTCCATTGGCGCGTGCCGCGGGATGGTGTGCCCGGTCGTGATCTGCGACT
>DAIOGM010000559.1:2719-4427 GCA_036745215.1 Gemmataceae bacterium | reverse complement strand
TCCGTCCGCTCCAGCCGGCGTCTGTCCGGCTACGCGGACAGCTAAGAGGAGGAGGAACCATGCCCCATCTTCATCTAGATCCCTTCGGTGGCAGCCTCGTGCGCGTCCCCGCCGATTGGTTCTACCCAGCCGGCGATCGGCGAGTCGGCTTCTTCTTCGAGCTTGAGGAAATCGAATTCCGCCGCCGACTTGCTGAAGTTGAGCGCGTATGGCCGAGTCGAATCGTGCCCCAGCTTGCCGATGTGGACGTTGTGCAAGCGATTGTCCTGCAAGACGACCGGATAGATCGCCAAGAGGCTGGAGATATCGCGTCCGCCGGCCCGCGCGATCTGGTACGAAAAGATCGGCCCGGCGACAAAGATGATGCCCCCCGCGTGCGAGCCGACCCATTCTTTCATCGTGCTGAGCTGCTTGACGGTCAACTTCGACCAATCCGGATCGAATGCGACGACGACGTCGTAATCGCTCAGGCTCATGAATTCCTTGCCCGGCTCATTCGGCCCGATGCGATCGGGGAAGTCGCCCAGGAGTCGCTCGGGCGGCACGTCCTGATCCATGTGATCCTCGCGGCCCGTCTGCAAGTAGATGGAAAACTCCATGCGCTTCTCGACGGCTTCTCGATAAAGAATCGTGCGCAAAAACTGGTATTCGCGCGTCGCCCCGCCCGCGAACAACAAGACGCGCAGCGCTCGCTTCTGCACCTGCACCTTGATCGGCTCCGTCACGTGCTCGGCCTGCGCGAACGCTTCCTTCGCATGGCGCGGCACGCGGGCGCGGATGTGCCATTCGCCTTCCAGGTCGCCCGTCTTGTCGTCCGCCGCCTTGATGCCCTTGAGCGCGGCCACGTCGATGTCGAATTGCACCGTATCCTGCGGATGATCCCCCGCGCCCTTGAACTTGCCGTCCTTCGGCCCAAGCTCGTAGCCCTTCTCTTGCACGGGCCGGCCCGTCACATCCTTGACGCGAACCACTTCAAGCGTGACCTTGAACGGCTCGTCGTGCAAGTTGGTGCCGACGACGGGAACGCGGACCGGGAACTTGTCGTCGGGCCGCGTTTCTTCGGGCGCCTGAATGTCGTCGATGCGGATCTCCGACGGCAAACGGAACTGGCCGACGCCGATGGTGATGACCGGAATGGGCCGGCGTCCGCTCGACACGCGCGTCACGAACTCCGTCCGCGCGTCGTCGGAGCCGACGTTCGATTGCCCGTCGGAAATGATAATGATCGCCTGCACGTTGCTGTTGTTTTCGAGCTTGTGCGCCTGCAGAGCCGCGCCGCCGATGTTCGTGCCGGCCTTCAAGAGATCGATCTGCTCCAGCCGGCGAGCGTGCTGATTGAGCTTGTCCTTGCGGATTTCCTCGTCCTTGATGTCATCGACGTTCGGAGCGGGAATATCCGCCTTGTTCGGCTTGAGCCAGCGCTTCCATTCGTCGTCCGTGAACGTCTTGTTCTTCTTCGAATGCAGATTGACGATCTCGGTCTCGTCCAAAAGACCGCCGAAGCGATAGCAGGTCAGCGGCGTTTTTTGCAGGACCTCCTCGATGAACGGCGTCTTGTCGCGCCCCTCGGCGTCGGCGCGCGACAAGAGGAAGTTCAAAATCTTGTCCTGCCGGCTCGGCAACGTCGCGGGATCCTGGCCCTTCTCCGGCAAGTCGTCCACCTTGAAGTGGCTGCCCGACACGTCGAACAGCAAGAGCACTTTCGATT
>DAIOGM010000559.1:0-2709 GCA_036745215.1 Gemmataceae bacterium | reverse complement strand
GCAGCATGAAGACCACGGCGAGGATCAGGTAAACCGTCGTCCGCAACAATCCCAGGAAGATCGCCCACAGCCAGTGCACCGATTTGGCGTCGCGAATGTACATGAGCGCGACGTAAAAGAGCGCGACGCTCATCACCGGAATCAGGATCACCATCCACGAAAAGATGGGCCGCAGGATCAACGCCATCGGCACGTAGATCACCGAAATGACGCCGACGACCGCAAGGCCGACGACGCCGGCCAAGAGCTTGCCTTCCTGGCGGAAAAAGACGATGAGCCCGACGACGATGAACGCGAACAGTACGGGGACGCCCACCGCCCACATCGGCATGTCTTCGAGGAGGCGCCGCCAGACAAATTCGGATATCTCGTTCGGCTTCAGATTTTCAGGATTCATGGCAATGCCCTGTTTGGCCAAAGTAGTCATCACGCTCCGCGTGATGGCGTTCGGCTAACTCACGGACCGAATCATTCGTCTGTCAACGCGGCCCAACTTCCTCACGCGGAGCGTGAGGTCTACCATCAATGTTTGACCGCGCCGGCCGGCAGCAATTGATCGTCGGTCTGCTTCAAGTGGAAGCTCAAGTGCACCGCGAGCGCTTGCTCCGCGACCAAGACGAGCAGCATGAGCAAGAATAACCACGGCGATTCGGAGAAATCGTTGAGCCTGCTGACGAGCACATCGCGCTGCATGTCGGCGCCGACGAAGATGATGCCGCCCTCCGTCTTGGCGAATTCCTGTTCGAGCTTGTCCGACCCGACGCGGGACAGATCGCCCTCGGTCTTCGTGTCGATATTAAACGCATGGGCCAGCACGACGATCGGCCCCTTCGCCGGCGCGTTCTCGTCCACCAGTTCGCTGAGGTAAACGCCGGGGACGTTGTGTTTCGCCATCGTGAAGGAGATGACGTTGCCCTCCTCGCGGCCGAACTGCGGGTCGCCGTGCGCTACCTTCTTGTAGCCGGTGTCGCCTTCGATCTTGTGAAACTGACGGATCAACTTGAGTTGCGCGCCCTTGAACTGCGCCGCGTCAAACAGGAGCGGAATCTTGGCGCCGGTCGTCAAGTTGGCCTCGGCCCCCTGGCTGGAGAGATAATTCTGCAACTCCCAGACGAACGGGGCATAGAGGATGCTCGCCGTGGTGCCGCCGGCCCAGTCGTTCCATTCCTTGCCCGCGGTGGACATGACGGCGACGACTTTGCCCTTCTGGAAGTTTTGAATGACGATGAAGGGATCGCCGTAATGAACGTCCTCGCGCAGGTCGCTCAACTGGCGTTTCACTTTCTGCACATCGGCATCGGGATTGGACCACATTTCGACGAGATCGGGGAACTGGTCCTTTTGCTGGGCGGAGCCGGTGTCCGTCAGTAGCCGCTCGATCTGGTTGGCGAGATGATACGCCTTCGATTCCGAGCCGGGGCGGACGACGCGTTCGATGTCAATGATGTGGCGCTCGACGCCCACCCGATACTTGGCGAACTTCGCATCCTTCAGGATATTCTTGAGCGACTCGCCTTTTTGCGTGATCTCCGCAACGGGTTCCTGATACGTGGTCGCCGGAGCGTCGTTCGGCAACGTCGCCAGCTCCTGCACGCGGCCCGGCTCCGGCTTCCATTGCCCGCGAGCGATCTGCCAGTAGCGGCGAATCTGCAAGTAGCGCATCGGCTCGCGGTGAGCGGGCTCCTCGAAGATCTTGCCGAAGATCGGCGTGCCGGCCGGGTCGCCCTTGAACTTCTCGTCGCGCGTGATCAATTGCAGCGTGTCGGACGCCTTGATCGGCAACGGCTCCTCCGTGCCGGGAGGATGGTACGAATTCTTCAAGGGCGCCGGGAAGATGCCCTTGCCGTCCCTGTACATGGCGCGATTGAATTCGCCCGCGCCGTTGGTGATGCGATCGCCCAAAAAGAACGCGACGCCGCCGCCTTCCGCGACGAAGTTTTCCAGGCCGGCGATTTGCTTGGGCTTGAGGGCGGGGACGTTCAACAGAAAGATGGTCGGATACTTGTTGAGATCCGGACGTTCCAGCGCATCGGCCGGATCGCGCGTCGTCAATTCGTCGGCGTAAACTACCTGATAGCTGCCGCCCGGCACCGACATGAGCGCCCGGCTGATGAAGAACGAATCCTTGCCTTCCTCGCGGCCGAGCTTGCCGGCGCCGTCCACAACCAGGATCGGCACCTTGTCGCGCACCTCGACGACCGTGTGCCGCAGGTTATCCGCGAGCAGGCCGTCGTTGTCGAGCGGCCCAAGCTGTGGACTGGTGATGCGAACCGACAGATGCGCGAAGTGCGCTTCGTTGCCCTTGAATTCCGGGTTGAAGCGATGTTCGAACGTGACGCTGGCTTCCGACGACGGCCCGATGCGGATCGGATTCTTCGGATTGTAATCGACCTGCAGCATGTCCTTGCCGGTTTGCTCGTCGCGCGTCACCAGGCTGACCTCGGCGAGGGCGCCGGAGTAATTCTTCAGGACAACCGTGAACGTGACGGGCATGTTCTTGCCGACGATGCGCGTGCTGGGCCGAATCTCGACGATGCCGACGTTGTCGCGCGACGGCGGAAAGCCGCCCTGCGCCGGCGCCCGCTGCGGGTGGACGGTGTCGATGGCGCGAATCTTGATCTCGCCCTTTTTCAGCTTGGCCAGATCGACCAGGTCCTTGAGCAGCGCGTCGCCCGGCTGGCCGCCCCAGTCCTTGTCGCGGAAATCGCC
>DAIOGM010000558.1:0-4445 GCA_036745215.1 Gemmataceae bacterium | reverse complement strand
TCGGCGAAATGCTCGACGAGCGGAAAAAGCCGGGCAAGGATCGAGGTCGTTACTTGCAAATATTCCTCCAGGTGTGCCAGACGATGGCATACGCGCACTCGCGCGGCGTCATCCACCGCGACTTGAAGCCCGCCAACATCATGGTCGGCGCGTTCGGCGAGGTGCTGATCATGGATTGGGGCCTTGCCAAGGTGTTAAATCGTGGCGACGCTCCGCGCGACAAGGACGCGGCGACTGCCGAACAACCGGACGCGGTGCTGCTGCAGGCGGGGCGCATGGAGACGCTGGCGGGTTCGGTGCTGGGAACGCCCGCGTTCATGCCGCCGGAGCAGGCGCGCGGCGCGATCGATCAACTTGACGAGCGCACCGATGTGTTCGGCCTTGGCGCGATCTTGTGCGTCATCTTGACCGGATCGCCTCCTTATGACGGCAAGGACGCGGCCGCCATGCTTGGCATGGCTGCGAAAGGCAATATCGGGCCGGCCAAGAAGCGGCTCGACGCGTGCGGCGCCGACCGTGAACTGATCGAGTTGTGCAAACAATGCCTGGCCCCAGAACGGGATGCGCGACCGCGCAATGCCGACGAAGTTGCCACATCGTTGACTGCGTATCTCTCCGCGATCGAGGAGCGGGCTCGCCAAGCGGAGGTCGAGCGTGCCGAGCAAGCCGTGAAGACACAAGAGGAACGCAAACGTCGTCGCGTGCAAGCGGCACTCGGAATGGCCTTCACGGCGCTCGTCGTCATCGTCGGAGTCGCGGGCTGGTGGTTCGATCGCTACGCGCGGGAACGCGAGGCGTTGCGCACTCGCACCGAGGAAAGCGTCAACATCGCCTTGAACGACGCCGCCATACGGACTTTGGAAGCCTGGAAATCGACCGACGATTCCAGGCGTATGCGCAATGAAACCGATCACGTGCTCGCCGCCGTCGCACGGGGGGAAGGTTACGCGAACACCGGCGCTCCATCGCCGGAATTGCTGGACATGCTGAAGTCCGCCCGCGCGGACGCCGATGAGCTGGATCGGCACACGCGTTTGCTTTACTCCGCCGACGAGATCCTGGGCAATCACGACGTCGTTGCCACGGGAGGGCATGGCGGCCAGCGCACCACACGCGGTCTTGCGGAGGCGTTCAAGGACTTCGGCTGGGACGTTCATGCATTTCCAGCCAATGAACTTGGCGAGAAAATCGCCCAAAGTCGGATTCGCAACAAAGTACTCGGGCTTTGGCTCAACTGGGATTTCCAGTCAGGCAACAACCCCGTGGAACGAAAAAAGGTCCGGGCCGTCGTTCGCGAGGCGCGCCTGGCTTCGGGCGGCGTGCTCGGCCGCTGGCAAGCCGCGCTCGACGGCGGCAAAAAAGAAAAGGTGCTGGCGCTCGGCGACGATCCGGAGATATTCGAACTCGGTCCGGAATTGCTCTTGAGCTTGTGCGGCGACATTCGCGAATCGGGATTTCCCGAGCGCGAAGTCACGCTGTTGCGCGTGGCGGCGGACCGCTATCCGCGGCACGTGTGGATTCACTTTGACCTGATGCGCGCCTGCATGAAAAGGCCGGATCTCAAGGTGGAAGCGATCCGGTACGGCGCCGCTGCTGCAGCCGCCAAGCCGGATAATGCACTCGTGCAGTACAATCTCGGCATTGCGCTCGCGAACTCCGGCGGTCTTGACGCCGCGACTGTCGCCTTTCAGAGAGCGATTCTGGTCGCGCCAAAATACGCATCGATTTACATCGACCTCGGCGGCGTTCGCGAGAAAAAAGGCGACATTGCTGGCGCCATGGCCGCCTACGAAGGCGCCATCAAAGCGAAGCCAAGTAACGCGACTGCCGCGAACGCGCACTACCGACTGGGCTCGCTCCATTTGCTGGACAAAAACTTTGACGAAGCGACTCGTTCGCTTCAAACTGCCGTACAATTGGCGCCGGGGAACGCGACCTACATCAAACAACTTGACTCGGCCTTGAACCAAAAGAAGAAAAGCCAAAAGCAGGAGTAATCGCGCTGGGCGCGAATCCATGCGATCAATTTGCTGTTCGCACTTCCCGCAATCGTCGCTCCAAGAATCGCCGTTCGCTATCGTTAGTTGCGAATTCAAGCGCCTTGGCGTACGCGTTCGCCGCTTCCGCCATTGAACCCAGACGCCGCAAAAGCTCGGCACGCGTGGAATGCAAGAGATGATATCCGTCGAGCGCCCCGCTTGCGACAAGTTCATCCACCAGGGCAAGCGCCGGCCCCGGGCCGGCCGACATCGCAACGGCGACCGCACGATTCAACGCCACCACCGGCGACGGCTGCACGCGCTGGAGCAAATCGTAAAACCCGAGAATGCGCTGCCAGTCCGTGTCATGCGCACGCGCCGCGCGACAATGCACTGCCGAGATCGCAGCTTGAAGCGCGAACGGACCCGGATCGCGGCGAATCGCATCGTCCACCAATGGCAACGCCTCGCCGATCTTCCCTTGATCCCAGCGCGTTCGATCCTGATTCTCCAGCAAGATGATATCGCCCGCTTCATCGAGCCGCGCCGCTCGCCTCGCATCGTGCAGCAACATCAATGCAAGCAAGCCGACGGCTTCCGCGGGCGCTTGCGGCGCCGTCAACGCGCACACCAGGCGACCCAGGCGAATCGCTTCGGCGCACAAATCGGTCCGCAGCAAGGATTCGCCGCTCGTGGCTGAGTAACCCTCATTGAAGACGAGATAAATCACCGTCAAGACGGCGCCGAGCCGGTCGGGCATGTCGTCGATGTCTGGCACGACATAAGGGATGCGCGCGTCGCGAATCTTGTGCTTGGCGCGGACAAGGCGCTGCGCCATCGTCGGAACCGGCGTTAGAAACGCCCGTGCGATCTCATTCGTTTCCAGACCGCCAAGCATGCGCAGCGTCAACGCGACTTGTGCGTCGAGGGCCAGCGCCGGGTGGCAACACGTGAACATCAGTCGCAAGCGATCATCGGGAATCTCGCTCACATCCTGATTGGCGTCGTCACTGGTGCGAATCAACCCGGAGGCGACATGTTCCTTGACGATCTCGTCGAAGCGCGCTTGACGCGGCGAATGCGGTCGATCGCCTTGTGACGGGCGGCCTGAATGATCCAGGCACGCGGCGAATCAGGCACGCCGATATTCGGCCAATCGTGCACCGCCGCCGCAAACGCTTCCTGTGCCGCCTCTTCCGCAACATCGAAATCGCCCGTGAGCCGAATCAGGGCCGCGACGATCCGGCTCCAATCAGTCCGATAAACCGTGTCAATTGCGGCTTCAACAGTGGACATAAGAACATTATAGACTTTTTTTCCATCGGTGTCGATCCGCGGCTGCGCCGTTCGATTCATTGGTGTTGAGAGTGAAATGGGAAGTCTTCAAGAAATCAGGTTTGTCCTACTGACTATTCGCTAACGGAGTCACTACGATGAAAACGATCGACACGACTGAAAGCAAAACCCAGAATCAAAAACCCATCGCAGTCGGAGTGGTCGGCCCAGCATTCCAGGGAGCGCGTGGACCACCGAATCAGCGGCCAAAAAGTAATTTTGTCGATGTCGATCCATCGTCGCGCCGTTCGACTAAATCGTAGAGTGACTTTTCCACATCCATCGAATTTGAATTTCCGGAGACGCCGCCATGAAGTACATGATGCTGGTTTACATGAACGAACAGGCCATGAGCGACGCCGAGCGGCAGCAGTGTTTCACAGAGTCGACGAAGCTGGCGCAGGAGCTTCACGCGAAGGGGCAGTTCGTCGCCGCCTCTCCGCTGCAGTTGATTTCGACTGCGACCAGCGTCCGCGTTCGTGAGGGCAAACAGCTCATCACCGACGGGCCATTTGCCGAGACGCGCGAACAGCTTGGCGGGTTCTATATTGTTGACGCGAAAAACCTCGACGAAGCGATCGCCATCGCCGCCCGGATTCCGCCGGCGAAAAAAGGCACCATCGAAATTCGTCCGATTCTGGAACTGCCGGGCCTGCCGGAAAAGGCGTAAAACCAAGCAATCTCACGGAGATCATCCCATGAAAGTCATGGTCATTGTCAAAGCTACCAAGGAGTCCGAAGCGGGCATCATGCCGAGCGAGCAGCTTCTTACCGCGATGACGAATTTCAACGAAGAACTCGTCAAGGCCGGCGTCATGCTTGCGGGCGAGGGACTTCATCCCAGCTCGAAGGGCGCACGCGTTCGCTTTTCGGGGAAGAATCGAACCGTCATCGACGGGCCGTTTGCCGAGACGAAGGAACTGATCGCCGGCTACTGGCTCTGGCAAGTGAAGTCGATGGAAGAGGCCATTGACTGGGTGAAGCGTTGCCCGAATCCGATGAACGTGGAAAGCGACATCGAAATCCGGCCTCTGTTCGAAGCCAGCGATTTCGGCGAAGCGTTCACTCCGGAACTTCAGGAGAAGGAAGAACGCCTTCGAGCCGCGACGGAGAAATTGAAAAAGTAGTCGC
>DAIOGM010000557.1:4156-4480 GCA_036745215.1 Gemmataceae bacterium | reverse complement strand
GCGGCGTGCCAGCCGGCGTCGCGCACTCCAGAGAATTGGGATCAAAATTCAGCCACACGAGTTCCTGCTCGTGCAGAATCTCCAACATTCGTGCCAGCGAACGGAGCTGCGACGAAAGCACGGACAAGGAATCGAGCACGTCGTCATTTCGAGGTGTTGACCAGACCGGGATCGATTCGGGAAGCGATTCATACGCGAGCCAGCGGCCATCGGGTTCGTCCACGAAGCATCCGGGGGGCAGCGACGCGATTTGCAAGGCGAGGCGTTGTTCGATCGTCGCGCCGCGTTCGCGCCAATCGTATTCGGAAATCCAGTGGACGCGCC
>DAIOGM010000557.1:0-4146 GCA_036745215.1 Gemmataceae bacterium | reverse complement strand
CGTGATCCGCGCCCGGGACGACGATCGACGCATCGGGAAATAGCAACACATGACGCTGCTGCAAGGTCAGCGCAGCGCCGTCAACGGCGAGCGGACAGCGCTCCGGCGGCAGGCTTTTCCCGGACGTGCCCAGATCGGCATTGCAATGATCGCAAAACTCCGGGTCCTGCGATAGTCCGCCGCACATGCTGCACAAAATGCTCATGGACGAATGCTCGTGTCCTTCTTGGACGGGATTTGCGCTTTATTTCGTCTTCATAAGTGTATCTCATGCACCCCCTGAGACGCAAACCTACTTCTTTGAGAGCCACGGGGTTTATCCCCGTGGAATGAACTTCATCCAACGGGGATAAACCCCGTGGCTCGCATGTAACTTACTTCTTGGTCGCCGGCAATTCCTTGACCTCGATCTTCCGCACGCTGACCGTGCTGCCCGGGTCGTGCTGCTGGATGGCGAAATGGCCCTTGGCGTGGCGGTTCTTTTCGTCAATAAAGTCGACCGTGGTTTTGCCGTTCACCTTGATGATGATGTGATTGCCATTCGCGATTACCTCTTGCGTGAACCACGTATCGGGCTTGACGAGTTCTTCGAAGATCAGGGTTTTCTTTTTTTCCTCGGCGCTGAATTTGTCCCGGCCGTCCGGATAGAGGCTGCCCGTGCGGACTTTGTCGCCGTGCGTTGAATTGATCTGAGCCTCGTATCCAGGTGGGAAGCCCTTGGCGTACTTGGCCCGGAAATATTGGCCGCTGTTGCCCTTGTCGTTGATCTTGACCTCGACGCGGTAGTGGAAGTTTTCATAATCGCCGCGGTCACTATAGAGATGTCCCGCCGGTCCGGAGCCGACGATGGCGCCCTCCTTCACTTCCCACTTGGCCTTGTCGTCGGGATGCGTCTTCAAACCGGTGAGGTCCTTGCCGTTGAAGAGTTGAACCCAGCCGTCGTCCTTCTTGTCGCCGGCATCGGCGGCGGGGAAAGCCGCGATCATGAGGACGGCGAAGACGGGCAGCGCGACGATGCGTTTCATGTGGAAACTCCCAGAGGGTTTGACGATGTTCCTATGTGCCGGATAGTTATACCACCATTCAAGTGTGATGCAATAACCCGCTTGCCGTTTAGCGCTCGCGCTGCGCCACGCGATAACGGAACGCCACAAAAGGACCTTCAAACATGTCCGCACACGCCACCGACAGCAACATCCGCCCCGCCCCCGACGCCGAGTTGGCCGCCATCGCCGACTACGTCCTCACGACGCCGATCACGAACGACGAAGCGTACGACACCGCCCGTTATTGCCTGATGGACAGCCTCGGCTGCGCCATGCTCGCTCTGCAATATCCCGCCTGCGTGCGCCATCTCGATCCGATCGTCGAAGGAACGATGGTTCCGAACGGCGTGCGCGTGCCGGGGACGCACCACCAAGTTGATCCGATCAAGGGCGCTTACGACATCGGCTGCATGATTCGCTGGCTCGATTACAACGACACCTGGCTCGCCGCGGAATGGGGGCATCCGTCAGACAATCTCGGCGCCATTCTGGCGGTCGCGGATTTCCTTTGCCGACGGCATCCTCCGGTCGCTGACGCTCCCGGCTCGCCGAAATCGATGCGCGATGTGTTGACTGCGATGATTCAAGCGCACGAGATTCAAGGTGTGCTCGCACTGGAAAACAGCTTCAACCGCGTCGGCCTCGATCACGTCATCCTCGTCAAGGTCGCGTCCACGGCCGTGGCGACGAAAATGCTCGGCGGCACGCGTTCGCAAATCATCGACGCCCTGTCGCACGCCTGGATCGACGGGCAAAGCCTGCGCACGTACCGCCACGCCCCGAACGCCGGCCCGCGCAAATCGTGGGCCGCCGGCGACGCGACGAGCCGAGCCGTGCGCATCGCCTTCTGGACACTGCAGGGCGAACCCGGCTTGCCCAGCGCATTGACCGCGCCGAAGTGGGGCTTCCAGGACGTGCTCTTCAAGGGCAACGCGCTCAAGCGTTCGCGGCCCTACGGTTCCTATGTGATGGACAACGTCCTCTTCAAAATCGCCTTCCCCGCCGAGTTTCACGCCCAGACCGCGGCGGAGTGCGCCATGAAGCTGCATCCCCTCGTCAAGGACCGGCTCGACCAGATCGAGCGCATCGTGCTCACGACGCAGGAGTCGGCGATTCGCATCATCAGCAAATCGGGCCCGCTGCACAACCCGGCCGACCGCGATCACAGCTTGCAGTACATCGTCGCGATTCCGTTGATTTTCGGACGCTTGACGGCGGACGATTACGAGGACAAGATCGCAAGCGATCCGCGCATCGACACGTTGCGCGACAAAATGCAAGTCGTCGAGGACGTTCGTTACACGCGCGAATACCTGGAGCCGGACAAGCGTTCGATCGCCAATGCGGTGCAGGTGTTCTTCAAGGAAGGCACGTCGACGGCAAAGGTCGAAGTCGAATATCCGCTCGGCCATCGTCGCCGGCGGGGCGAGGGAATATCACTTCTTGTGACGAAGTTCCAGAACAACCTGGCGACGCGATTGAAGCCGGATCAAGCGAAAGCGATATTGGAGCTGTGCAAAGATCGGCAGCGATTGGAGGCGACGCCGGTGGATGCGTTTATGGGGTTGTGGGTCGTCGCGTAACACTAAAGGAGAGGTAAAAAGAGTAGGAGGCTTCAATGTCTGTGGCACATGGACCATTGCGATTTGTCGTTGGCGCCTTGGCAGCGGCACTACTCGGATTTGGTGCGTGTTGCGTGCCGATTCGAGAGGAACCGTACCGGGAAATGACGGTCGTTGATAATGCCGGTGTCGAACACGAAATAAGAATGTTCTATAGATGGCCATTAATCCCGTTTGTCCCTCACTTTTACGTGGAAATGGGCAATGAACGATGGGTAGTGCATCGCGGCGGATTTGGGTATGCCGACAACGCACACGTTTACATGTCGCCTGATCAACGAAATGTTGTTGTTGCAAAGCAATTTGAAGGCAGCGCCACCGTCTTCGTAAGATTCGACATCGCGTCGGAGACAGGGATTGTGGAACGAGGTCATCCGCGCGACTATCACGACAAAGGTTGGAAACGCGTCGAATGGCAACGACGGAGATGATCCGCGAATTGCAAGGATGGACGTGAAAGAGAAGCGTGTTGCCTGATTTGATCTAGCTCCATCCTGTTGCATTTCGTATCGTGCCACTACCGGATTCACGCAAACCTTCCCGTCCTCTGGCGCGCGAATTGCCTGTTCCTCTCCATGTCAGCAGTTCGTCCGCACGGATTTGCGATTAGGTGTTCCATGTCGGCGCCGACGTCAACGCAAGAACCCCATTTGTGGACGAACTACGCGCCGCATCCAACCGCCTGGGATGAACTCTTCGATGGCGCCGCCGAGCCGCACGATCACTGCCAGGCCCTCGTGCAATGGCTCGGCCAGCTTGAATTCAAGCAATTTCAAGAACGCCGGCATACCGCGGACCTCGTGTTCATCAATCAAGGCATCACGTTCTCCGTTTACGCCGATCGGCGCGGCGTCGAGAAGATTTTTCCCTTCGACTTGATTCCGCGGCCCGTCGCCGGCGACGAATGGGATCGCCTCGAAGACGGCCTCTTGCAGCGCATCAGAGCGATCAATCTGTTCCTATACGATGTCTATCACGATCGCCGCATCTTGCGCGAGAAGATCATTTCGGAAGAACTCGTCGTGAAGTCGAAGTGCTATCGCCCCGAGATGATCGGCTTCGATCCGCCCGGCAAGCAATACGTCCACATCTGCGGCACCGATCTCGTGCGCGATCCGAAGGGGCAGTTCCTGGTGCTGGAGGATAATGGCCGCACGCCGTCGGGCGTCAGTTATGTGCTGGAAAATCGCGTCGTCATGAAGAAGGTGTTTCCGAAGTTGTTTCAGCAGTGCAAGGTTCGCCGCGTCGAGGATTATCCGCAACGGCTGCGCGAGGCGTTCTTATCCGTCGCGCCGCCGAGCGCCGGGCACGCGCCGACGATCGTGCTCTTGACGCCCGGCCCGTTCAACTCCGCGTATTTCGAACACAGCTTCCTGGCGCGAAACATGGGCATCGAGCTGGTCATGGGGCAGGACCTTTTCGTCCACGACGAACGCGTCTATTTGAAGACGACACGCGGCCCGCGGCGCGTCGAGCGC
>DAIOGM010000556.1:0-4482 GCA_036745215.1 Gemmataceae bacterium | reverse complement strand
GTCAAGCCGGTGCAGGTTTCCCAGGCGCGGTTGACGAACAAGATGCGTCGGCGGCGGTTGACGAGAAAGATTGGCTGCGCGGCATGTTGAAAGAAGGCTTGCCAGCGAAAGGACTCGGCGTCGCTCATCGGACCGGACCCTTGGGAGGTCGATTCAATACTAACCCGAAGCGGAAGCGAGGAATATTCATCGCTCGCGTTTCTGAAGTTGCGCAGTTCGTTCAGCACCGAAGGTGCGAAAATGTTAAAGCCCAGGGCAACGCCCTGGGAGAAAGATGTTTGCCGAAGGAAGCCCCGAAGGGGCGCGAGGATCGTCGCCATCGAGCGATGGCGCCCCTTCGGGGCTTTGGTCTTGGCTCCTCGTGTCCCAGGGCGTTGCCCTGGGCTTTAACATTTTCGCACCGTTGGTGCTCCAAAGCACGCAACGTCAAAAACGCAGGTCAAGGGATCGATTTTGCATTCGCTTCACGAACCCGGATTGCGCAGCCAGAACGACACGATGAACAAGACGACCGCGACGATCAGCATGAAGCCGAACATGCGAATGCCCCAGCGAAATGCTTCGCCGAGGATTTCGTCCCAGTCTTCGTGCCGGGTCGCGCTGTAAACGAGGCTGATGATCAGCAGCATGAGCGGCAAGTGCCAGTAGATCGACACGGCGAACAGCATCACGCGATCCCCTCTTTCCTCAACTCCGATTGCGGCGCGGTTGACGGCTTGGTCGGCCGCGGCGTCGGCAGGAACATGGGGCCCGCGTAAGCGTCGTAGATCACCAAAATGTTGAGCATGCCCGCGACGACGGTGTACACCCAGCCGAGATCGGGCGTCTTGTCGCTGTTGACGAGGAACTCGTTCACCTTCGCTTCGTTCGGCGTTCGTTGAAACGTCGCCCAAATAGACGGATCGGGTTCGACCGGATCGGGCTTGAAATACTGATAGACGGCTGGCCACGCCGACACGCCGATCCAGAATTGGCCGATGAATTGCCAGCGCGTCATGAGGCTCGACGGCAAATCGCGTGCCTGCCCGAGGCCGCCGCGCACGTCGGGGGGCGGGAGGTAGACGTTCTGCCAATTGCCCATCGCCTGCCCGAGCGTGAACATTCCTAGAAGGGAAATCATGAACAGGAAGCCCTTGCCGAAGCGCCCCTGATAGATCTGGCCCAGTCCGGGAATCAGATAGCTGAGGATCGCCGCGACGGTGGAGGTCTCGTGCGGGGTCGGGCTGGCGTTCGACGCCGAACTCATTGGCATGCTGCTCCGTGGGGGACCTATTGGACACTGCGCCTTATTCGTCGTTCGAACTCGTTCATTTGAATGACGAAGGACTCATTTGAATGACGAAGCACGAATGACGAAGGAATGTCGAAATCCCAATGACGAAGAAGACACGATACCATTCGACATTCGACCTTCGTCATTCTTTCGTCATTCGTGCTTCGTCATTCGTCATTAAGAGTCGTGCTTCGTCATTCTTCATTCAGCGGGATATCTTATGAAGGGCAGCCGTCAGTTCCAACCCAGCCAATCTTTGAGAAACCAGACGCCCGCGGCCCCCGACATGACCAGCCCGGCGAACCCAAGCAACGCGCGCCCGCCGCTGCTGCAAAACAACACGCTGCCGCCGGGGAATGTCTTGGCGATGCGGTCGAAGCGTTCATTGAACCAGACGAGCGGCAAGAAGATCAACAAGGCGTCCATCGGCGGCGCTTCGACGGCCGTTTCTTCGAGCAATGGCTCGAGCGTCGGCAAGATCGTCGGCGGCGTCACTTCATTTGTCAGCAACTCGGGCGCAGGCGGCGGAGGCGCCGGCGGCGGTGGCGGCACAACGGCGGGCGGTGGCGTTCGCGCGAAATGCGGCGGATTGTAAGGCGCCGGCTGCAGTGGCGGCAGAGCGGGCAGCGGCGCGGGCGTGACCGGCGATTCCAACAGCGTCAACTTGGCCGACAGCACGGTCGGCTTCTCCGGAAACGTCGGCGCTTCTTCCGCGTCGTTCACCGGCAGCGACAGCATGCGGTCCATCAGCGCGTCCAGCTCGTCGAGCATTTGCTTCGTCGATTGAAGCGTCTCATCACTCTGGATCTTCTTCGACATGGGAATCCGTCCCCTTCGTCCCGCGCCGCTTGCGGCGTTCTAATATCCGGCATAAGCTACCACAAATGTCAGAAAGATTTTACGTCAATTTGCCGCTCGCCGTCGGCCCGATCATCCTGGACGGTCCCGAAGCTCACCATCTTGCCACGGTCTGCCGACTTCGCCCTGGCGCCGAGGTTTGCCTGTTCAACGGCGATGGCCATCAATATCCGGCTCGCGTCACGCATGCGGCGCGGCGAGAAGTCACACTTGAGGTGGTTCAAATCGAGACGCCAGAGCGCGAGCTGGCATTCACGCTCGAAGTGGCGGCGCCGTTGCCCAAAGGAGATCGCTCGCAGTTTCTGATCGAGAAACTGACCGAACTCGGCGTCGCGCGATTTGTGCCGCTGGAATGCCGCTTTTCGAACACGCATCCGCGCGAGGCGAAACGCGCGAAGTTGGAGCGTTATGTCATCGAAGCGAGCAAGCAATGCGGCCGCAATGTGTTGATGCAAATCGACGAGCTGACGACCTGGGAAAATTACGTAGGCCGCGGCGAATCGGGAGAATTGCGTATCCTCGCGCATCCGAGCGCGACGCAAGCATGTTCACGCATTGAACATGTCGGCGCGACTCGTCTCGTCGTTGGCCCCGAAGGCGGATTCACCGATGATGAGGTCGCCATGGCAGTTGGGCGTGGCTGGCAGACGATGAATCTCGGACCGCGAATCTTGCGCGTCGAGACGGCGGCGCTGGCGATGACCTGCCTGGCGAGCCACGGGGTTTATCCCCGTGGGACGGAGTCCATACCACCGGGATAAACCCGGTGGCTCGCCAAATCACTGCAATCCCGCCAGAAACTCCACAAGGTCGCGCACTTCCGGCCGCGTCAACTTTTGCACCACATCGCCCGGCATCGCGGATGGGCCGCGCGAGCGTTCGTCGATGTCCACCTTGCGAATCGTGATTAGGTGCCCTTCCGGCGTCATCATGCGCAGTTCCTTGTCGTCTTCGCTTTTGAGGATGCCGCTCATCGTTCGGCCGTTCGCGAGTGCAAGGACGATCGTTTCATACCCCTTGGCGATCTCTTTGTTGGGATCGACGAGCGCCTCAAGAAGATAATCGCGTTTGTACTTCTTGCCGATGCCGGTCAAGTCGGGGCCGACGTCGCCGCCGGCGCCGCCGACTTTGTGGCAACGCAGACAGGAGACATCGGACTTCTCGAAGAAAATCCGGCGGCCATTGTCGGCGTCGCCGCCGAACATCGTTTCGCGATACACTTGTGCGGGGTTTTTCTTGTCACGCATGTTTTCGAATTTCGCCAACTTTTCGTTCGCGCTGGCTTTCTTGCTATTCTTCATCGCGAGAACGATGTCGAGGTGAATCTCGGGCGGCGCTTTCGTGGCGAGCATCTGATCGAGCCAGTGCTCCAAGAGATCGTCCGCTTCCGGCGTTTGCACCTGACCGAGCAACGCGAGCGCGCCCTGGCGTTCGATCATAGCGCCGCCTTCGATCACCTTGGCGAGTGTCGCCACCGCCTCGGCCTTGGACGCCTTGGTTAGCAGAATGCGACGACCTTGATGGCGCAGGCGCGGGTCGGTGTCGTCGAGCATCGACTTGGCCGTCTGTTCCAGTTGGCCGTCCTTGAGCGTTTCCAGGGCTAGAAACGCGTCGATGCGCACGCCGGCGGGCCGCTTCGAATCCGACACCAACTCGCGCAGCGCGGGGCCGATTTCCTTCATGCCATGTTTGGCGGCGAGCTTGGCGCCCTCGGTGCGGATGCGGTCCGGACCGGTCATTAGCGCGGCAAGCGACGGACGCACCACCTCCGCGACGTCGGCGCCGGGCCGCTCTTTCAAGGGACGCCACAGGCCGACGACCCAGTCGCGGCCGGACGGCTTCTCCCATGCTTGCAACATCTTCAACGCCTGTTCGCGCAGCCACGTCGGCGAATCGGAACGCGTCGCCACGTTGATGAGCGTCTGCGCGTTCTCCTTCGCTCCAAGCCGATAGTTGGCGGCGAGGACGCGCAATACCACGCGGTCCGACACGTCCTTCAGCGGCTGCTTCGCCAGGTCCGCGAGCTTCGGCATCGCGGCATCAATTGGCGCATCGTAAATGGCGCGGGCGGCTTCGAGGACGTTGTGCTTGTCCGCATCATTGAGAAAAAGCGCGACCTCCGGCATCTGCAGCCGACGCATCGCCAACAATGTCGCGAGCCGCACGGACGTCGATTCATGCGCCACGGCTTTTTTCAACCCGTCGCGATCGTTGATGCCCGTCAGCGCCATGACGCCGGCGTGCCGCAAATACGGATCCTGGTCGGCGTTGGCGCGGAGCATGTCGAGCACGGCGGGCATCGTCTTGCTTTGTGCGAACTTGGCCAGGGACAACGCGGCAAAGAAACGGAC
>DAIOGM010000555.1:0-4484 GCA_036745215.1 Gemmataceae bacterium | reverse complement strand
TTCCAGGACGACGTCCACCGCGCTTTGCCGCAAGCCGGCGCGATTGAGGACATCCAGCAGGGAAACGCCGGTCCACTCCGCCGTGCTGACCGCGCCGTTCGCCCATTGCACGCCACGAGCCGCCGGCGTCAAGAGCGAGCGCGAGTTGCCCGCGCACTCGAGCGTCATCGCCACGGTGCGCGAGGTCATGCGGCGCAAATCGTCGAGCGTCAGCTCCAGTTCGCGCTCCACGGCGCCGACGACGCGCAAACGCCATGTGTTCGCCTGCAGCATTGGCAAAGGAAAGTGATTGCGCACGTAGTGCAATTCATTCGGAGTGATGGCGCGATCGAGCACCGCCAGCGGCGCCTCCAAATTGACCGGTTCCGGCGACCGTTGAATGCGCTCCAGCATCATCGGCTGCGAGCCACGCGCGTATGGATGAGCCAAGAGTGAAAGCGATAACGCACCTATTCGTTGAGCAAATGCGCGGCGCGTCAATTGGTTCTGATTCATGGCATCTCCTTTTCTGAATCCGCGCCCACTTCGACCAGCTCAGGGTCCGAGGCCGGCAACTCCGCTTCCGCCACGAGATACTCGTTGGTCGGATCGCCCAGACCTTCCGGCCAGATGTGGAAACCGCCTCGCCCGACGACGCCGTGCCCCGCGAGCGCGATCTCCCACACGCCCCAGATGCCTTTGCCTTCGTTGAAGCCTTGATAGAAAACGTCGTGCTTGCCGACGTACTTTTTCGTCCAGTGGCATTTGCCGTTAGAAAGATCGTACTGGCCTTTGACGAGGAATTCTCCGACCCAATCGCGGCCTTCGCCGGTCATGGCGCCGTTTTGAAACGTGAGCCGTAATTCCATCAGGTGCCGGCCGGGCAAGCTCTTTTGCAAAAAGAAGCCGGTCCACGGACCGGACGGGAAGCGCGGGTCGGTTTCAAGCGTGGGATTCGGTTCGCTCATGATGTCACGTCGTCCAGTCTTCGACGTCGAGTCCGGGAACTTGGCGAAAATCGCGCAGATTGCGGGACACGAGTTTGATGCCGTTGGCCATGGCGATGGCGGCGATGCGAAGGTCGGACGTGCCGATGCGAATTCGCTGTCGTTGAAGGACCATGAACTCCTGCATTGCTCGTTCGTCAAACGGGAGAACCTGACGAGCCAAGTAATCGTGCAACATATTTTGTAAGTACTTGAACCCTTTGAGGACCTGCTCCGGCTTGCGAGCTCGGTGAAGATATGCCAGCCAGCCGCGGCTCTGTTCTTGGAACGAAACGATTGACACGCACACTTCGTTGCCGGGCAATTCGTCAAGTCGCCTTCGCAAAATCATTGCGGCAGGCTGCTCATGTTGCAGTATCGAAAAATGATCGGTGTCCAAAAGAACGATCACCGGGGCTCCTCTCGCGGGTCACGATTTTTGTTTCTTGCGGGAGCGTCGAGCGTCGCGGCGCTCCTTCTCGCGGATCTCCGCGCCTAATCGTGTTATTTCTGCGAAAACGGGATCGCCTGCCATCGACCCGACCACACTTTTCCACCAGGCCTCCCTTGGCGGTTGTTGGGCTTGCAGTAGCGCCTTGATTTCCTTGACGTCGGCCTCAAGCCGGTCAAGGCGTGCTTCGAACTGGTTCGGTTTTCCATTTTTCACGTTGCACCACCCTTTCGCGTTCATTGTGACTGCGCGCGATCATTTGGTCAATTGCTGCTCGACCAACTGCATCGCTTTTGTCAACGCATCGCCGATCTTGCTCGCATCCTTGCCGCCGGCCTGGGCCATGTTGGGCCGTCCGCCGCCGCCGCCGCCCACGATCGGCGCGATTTGCTTGATGAGATCGCCCGCCTTGACGCCGCGTTTGATCACGTCGTCGCTGACCGCGGCGAGCAGGCCGACCTTGCCGTCATCCGCCCAGCCGACGACGACGACGGCCGAGCCCGCTTTTTGCTTGATGCGATCGACCTGCGTGCGAATTGCGTCGTCCGGGCCGGCGGGAATCTCGCCAATGATGAGCGTGATGTCGCCGGATTTCGTCGCGCTGGCCAGCAGCTTATCCATCGAGCCGGCCAGGTCGCTTGACGCGCCTTTCTTGAGCTGTTGCTGAAGTTTCTTGACCTCCTCCTGCAGCGATTCGATGCGCGTGGGCAACTCCTCCGGCCGGCAATGGAAGCGCTCGCTCAATTCGCCGACGACCGTGGAAAGCTGACGATCGTACTCGACCGCCTTCGGCCCGGTGACCGCGGTGATGCGCCGCACGCCTTTCGCGACCCCCTCCTGACTGACGATCTTGAACAAGCACGCCTGACTCGTGCGCGTCAAATGCGTGCCGCCGCAGAACTCGACCGACATGTTTCTTCCCTCTCCTTCTGGGAGAGGGGCCGGGGGTGAGGGCGAGCGACTCCATTTTTCCGATTCGGCGCCAATCAACAGAACGCGCACCGGGTCCGGATACTTTTCGCCGAACACCGCTCGCACGCCGGGGATTTTCTTCGCCAGCTCCAGCGGCATCGTGATCGGAGTCACCGGTTGATCGGCAAGGATTTTCTCGTTGACGAGCCGTTCGATTTCCGCGATCTCGTCATTGGTCATCGGCTTATCGTGCGTGAAATCGAAACGCGTCTTCTCCGCATCGACGAGCGAACCCTTCTGCTCGACATGTTCGCCGAGCACTTCGCGCAGCGCCCAGTTCATGAGATGCGTCGCGGTGTGGTTGCGCATGGTGTCGAACCGCGACGGATGCACTTCGAGCGTCGCGTTCTGGCCGGTCCTGATGTTGCCTTCCCAGACCTTGCCCCAGTGGATGACGCTGTCGCCGAGCCGCTGTGTGTCTTCGACCTCGAACGTACCGGTGTCGGTCTTGATCCAACCGGCGTCGCCGACTTGGCCGCCCTGCTCGGCGTAGAAGTTCGTCTTGTCGAGCACGAGGCAGACCTGATCGCCGGGGCCAAGCGAGCCGGTGACGACGAGGTTTTCCTTGACCCAGGCTTGAATGAGTGCCGAGTGGCGAGCGGCGAGTGGCGAGTACTTTGCCGAGTCGTCGGATTGCGGCAGGTCGCCTTGTACCGCGGTAATGACGTGCTTCTCGCGGCCTTTGCCGGAGACTTCTTTGTGTTTGGAAATGGCTTCCTCATAGCCTGCTTCGTCGATCGACTTGCCATGCTCAACGGCCATCTGCATGGTCAGATCCTTGGGAAAGCCATACGTCGTTTGCAGATTTGCCACGTCGATTCCTGAAATCGTGCCGGATTTCGCTTGTTGCGCCGCATGCTGGAAGTGAACGAGCCCGCGTTGAATGGTCTTGTAGAAGTCGGATTCCTCTTCACGCAGAATGTTGGCCGTCTTGCCCGGCGTTTTTTTCAACTCGGGAAATGCGTCTCCCATTTGCTCAACAAGCACGGGCACGAGACCATGCAAGAAAGGCTCGCGTAGGTCAAAATACTGATAACCAAATCGAACTGCCCGGCGGATGACGCTCCGCAAGACCGCGTCGCGCTTCTTGTTGCCGGGCCGCGCGCCATCGGTAATCGCGAACGTTGCCATGCGCAAATGGTCCGCGACGACGCGAAAACCGACATCGACCATGTCGTCGAGCATTCCGCCGTAGTGTTTTCCGGTCAACTTTGCGAACGCCGCGATGATCGGCGTGAACACATCCGTGTCATAATTGCTATCCTTCCCCTGCAACACCTTCGTGATGCGTTCAAATCCCATGCCCGTGTCAACGTGCTTCGCGGGCAACGGCGTCAGGCACTTGTCGGGATTGCGATTGAACTGAATGAACACGAGATTCCAAATTTCGACCACTTCCGGCGTGCCTTTGTTGACGAACCTGGCGCCGCTCTTGTCCAGTGTGTTGTCGTAGTGAATCTCGGTGCACGGGCCGCAGGGACCGGTGTCGCCCATTTCCCAGAAGTTGTCTTTCTTGTTGCCGAGATGAATTTGCGATTCGGGAACGCCGACCGCGCGCCAAAAACCCGCCGCTTCCTCGTCGCGCGGGACGTTGTTCGCCGGATCGCCTTCGAAGACCGTGACGTGCAGCCGGCTCTTGTCGAGCTTCCATACGTCGGTCAACAGCGCCCACGCCCAGGCGATCGCTTCTTTTTTGAAGTAATCGCCGAAGGACCAGTTGCCGAGCATTTCGAAGAACGTGTGGTGATAGGTATCTTTACCGACATCATCGAGGTCATTATGTTTGCCGCCGGCGCGGATGCACTTTTGCGTATTCGCGGCGCGCAGGTACGGCGGCTTCTCGGTGCCGAGGAAGTACGGTTTGAATTGATTCATGCCGGCGTTCGTGAACAAGAGCGTCGGATCGTCGAGCGGCACGACGCTGGAGGACGGGACGAAGGTGTGAGCGTGCTTATTGACGAAAAAGTCGATGAATTGTTGGCGGATTTCGTTGGCAGTCGGCATGTCAACCTCAAGAAAATCAGAACCACAGATGAACACCGATTAACATAGCGCGGCACAGCCGCAACCGAAAGGGTGAATGACGATTGCTCCCC
>DAIOGM010000554.1:0-4491 GCA_036745215.1 Gemmataceae bacterium | reverse complement strand
AGTAGACCCGCATGATCAGCAGCAGCTGATCGCTGACCCGGCTGGAAAGGGTAGCCAGGCGCTTGGCGTACTCCTCGGCCGCCTCGGTGTCATGAATCGAACAGGGGCCGACAACTACCATCAAGCGTTTATCCCGTCGCTGAAGGATCTCCTTGATCTGCTCGCGGCTCCGGGTGACAAAATTCCGGTCGCGGTCGGAAAGCGGCGTGCGGTATTCCTCCGCGAAGCGAAATTCGTCTTCCGGCACGACCACGGCTTTGCGAATGCGAAGTTCCGTGTCGCTAATCTCTTCGACAATCACAGTGGCGTTGGCGAACGACTTCGGCAAGCTCAAGCGGGCCTTGGCGTCGGTCGTGCGAACGTCTTTTGTGGCAGCCATGGAATAACCCTCAATCAGATAACTGGCACTGTCCCATTGTTGGATCATACTCCATATACAACAGGACAACAAGTGGGACAATCCCTTTTTGGGATGACGCCCTTCACGATTTCTTGCCGATGCACAAGAGCTGCGTCTCCGTGCGCCAGTACCAGCGGCCGTCCAATAACGCCGGCGTCGCCAGCGTTCGTTCCTTGAGATGGTTGACGCCGAGCAACTTGAACTCTGGGCCGTTCGCGATCACATACGTCTCGCCCTTGTCGTTCGTGAAGAACACCTTGTTGTTGACGCCGATCGGCGATGACGAAAATCCTTCCCGCGCGGCGTCGCCGCAGCGTTCCTTCCAAAAAAGCTTCCCGGTCTTCGCGTCATAGCACATGATGACGCTGGCCATGTCGTTCACCATGTAGAGGTATTCGCCGTAAAGAAGCGGGCTGGGCACGAACGGGGAGCCTTGCTTGACCGACCATTGCACGTGCGTCTTGGTGACGTCGCCGGCGGCGCCCATCGGCTTGATGGCGAGCGTCGGCCCGACGCGGCCGGAGCAGCAGAAAAGCATTTCGTGGCCGACCACCGGCGTCGGGATTACTTCAACTTCGTTGCCGGAGCAGGACCAGACGAGCTTGCCATCGTCGGCGTCGTAAGCGTAGACGCGCTGCTGACTGGAAACGATGATCTGATCCTTGTCGCCGACGGTGATCGCGATCGGCGAACCCCAGCTCACGGTTTCCTTGCGCGGCGTCTTCCAAACTTGAGCGCCGTTCTTCTTGTCAAGCGCGACGACGAACCCGCTCGGGTTGCCGCCTTCCTGGAACACGATGACGTGATTCTTGTGCAAGAGCGGCGAACAGGTCATGCCATGAAGCGGCTTGCTGAGGCCGAAGCTGGTGTGCCAGACTTGTTTGCCGTTCATGTCAACGCAGAACAGGCCGGCGTTGCCAAAGTAAGCGTAGACGCGTTCGCCGTCGGTCGTCGCGGTGCCGGAAGCGTGGCCATTCTTGCCGTAGGCGCCTTCGGGCTTCGCTTCGGGCGCGAAGGTTTCCCAGAGTTGCTTGCCGTCGGCGATGTCGAAGCACAGGATCGAACGCTTTTTGCCGCCTTCGTAAGCGGTGGTGAGAAAGAGCTGTTTACCCCAGATGATCGGCGACGAATTACCGCGGCCCGGGACCTTGGTATTCCAGATGACGTTATCGGTGTTCGACCAGGTGTCAACAAAAGGCCCATCCTTGACGAGACCTTGACCGGACGGCCCGCGCCAGCGCGACCAGTATTTGGCGCCGTCCCCGTCCGGCGGCACGATGCGCACCTTGTCTTGTGCGAGACATGCCGGCGCCATCGCCAAGAAGGTGAGCGTGACAAAAATGGAACGTTGCACCAAACGAATAACCTTTGACATTAGACGCTCCGATCAATGAGGCTCGTTCCCAGGCTCTGCCTGGGAACGCACTGCCGCGAGGCTCCGCCTCGCCGAACCTGGAAATGGCGCGACGCCGCGCCGAGGTGCAGCGAGGCAGAGCCTCGCGGCAGTTGCGTCCCAGGCAGAGCCTGGGACGCAGGGAGCGTTCGACGCTCCGAATGCTCCGACGATTACGATTTTGTCGTTGATCCTGTTTGTGTTCCTTCGCGATTTTGGGTAAATTCGAAGGGAGCCGACACGCATTACGATAGCATAGCAAGCGCGCGGCGTCAGCGTAAATCCGGGCGGTGCAGCATGGTGGAAACGATTCGTTGCCCTGATTGTTGCAGGCACTTGCAGATCGACTCGGTCTGGCTCGGGCAAACGGTGCAATGTCCGGAATGCCGCCGTCACTTCACGGCGACGCTTCCGCCGGACGACTCGACCAAGCCGGGCCCGCCGCCGGCCGCGCCGCCGCCACGTGAACGCTTGGACGACGACAATGACTACGACGTTTGCCGCGAACATCGACCTCGCCTGGATGACGACGATGACGACGACGATTGGTGCCATCCACGCTCCCGGCCGCTGGCGCCGCATCGCGCCAACATGGTCTTGACCTTCGGGATTTTGAGCTGTTTCGTCGTCCCGATCGTCATGGGCTCGATTGCATGGTTCATGGGGCGCGCCGATTTGCGGGCGATGGATGAGGGCCGCATGGATCCGAGCGGCCGGTCGATGACGCAAACCGGCTCGATTCTCGGCATCGTCATGGCAGTGTTCCATTTGCTGTCGATGATCGGCATAGTTGCCTTACTGTATTGGATGGGCGAATTCCATTAATCCGGCCGTGGTAATTTCGACTCGCGGAGGTATTGCGTGACCCATGGCAGAAATCATCGCATGTCCGAGTTGTCAGCGGCAGTTGCAAGTCCCGGAGACCTTCTTTGGGCAGACCGTGCAATGTCCGGACTGTCAGCACCAGTTCCAGGCGGTCGCGCCGACGAGTGCGGTGCAATCTGCAGCACCGGCCGCAGCCAAGCCGGCGTCGGCGGACGGCGAGGAACGCGAAAAGGCTCGGCCTCGAAAAACGTATGATGACGACGACGACAATCGCGATCGCCGAGGCAAGGACGAGGACGATGACGACGATCTTCGTTTCACAAGGCGCCGAAGCCGATTGCAACCGCACCGCGGCACCCTGGTGTTAATCCTCGGCGTCCTGGCGATTTGCTGCGTCGGCGCTCCGGTCACGGGCATCGTCGCCTGGATTCTTGGCCACCTGGATTTGAAAGAAATGGACGCGGGCCGCATGGACCCCGAAGGCCGCGGCCAGACGCAGACGGGCAAGATCCTCGGCATGATCAGCGTGATTCTCACGGTGGTCGGCATCGGTGGGTATTGCCTGATCGTGTTTTTCGCAATGGCCGCCGGCGCGTTGAACGCGCCGCGCAGGCGGGGTTGATTTGACGGCGATTCATGAATGAAATCCTGACGTGCTCGAACTGTCAGAAAATGCTGCAGATTCCCGAGCAGTACGTGGGCGAGACGGTGCAGTGTCCGCATTGCGGGTTGACGTTTGTGGCGGCGTCAACGCGCGTCAGTGCACAGCCGGCGCCGAGCGCGCCGGCGGAAAGCCGTCCGGCCCCGGCGCCAAAGCGCTGGGAGGACGACGAAGACGATCGTGATATTCGACGCCGTCGTCGTGACGATGACGAATTTGATGACGACGATTTCGATCACGGGTTGCGAGTTCGTCACAACTTGCCGCCGAACCGGAGCGGCCTGGTGTTGGCCCTGGGACTGGTCAGCTTGATCGGCGGCTGGTTGTTTTGTTTGCCGATTGTGATCGGCCCGATCGCGTGGTATCTCGCTCAGTCCGATTTGCGCGCCATCCGCACCGGCGAAATGGACTCCAAGGGCGAAGGCGAACTCCGCACCGGCCAGGTGTGCGGCATCATCTCGACCGTCATCCTGGTTATTGCCGTGGGCGGCATTGGCTTTTTCATCCTGGCCAGCATTGGGTTTTGAGCGGACGGTTCGAAAACGGAGCAGGGGAGTGCGACCGGAAATGACGACGGAAATCACCATCTGTCCCGCGTGCCGCCGCGCTCTGCAAGTGCCCGTAAGTTACTTCGGGCAAACGGTGCAATGTCCGCAGTGCCAGCACGAGTTCCAGGCGAATCGGCATTCCGAAAAAGTGCAGACGGAACCGCCGCCCCCCGCCCCGCCGCCCGTTCGCGACGAAAACGATCGCCCGCCCCCTCGGCCGAATGACGATTTCGACGACGACGATTTCGACGACATCGGCCGCATTCGCCATTCCAGCGTGCCGCATCGCGGCGGCGCCATCCTGGCGATGGGGCTTCTGGCGCTCGTATTGTTTCCCTATGTCACACCGGTTTGCGGTCCGATGGCCTGGGTGATGGGCAACACGGATCTGACGGAAATCCGGGCCGGCCGCATGGACCCGAGCGGCGAAAGTCTCGTGCAGGCCGGACGCGTCCTTGGCATGATCGCAACGATTCTGCTTCTCGTCGGCCTCGGCTTGTTGGGCGGGTTTATCACGCTGATCACCATGGCGGGCTGATTGGAAAGCGAACCACCATGATCCATTTGATCGCTTGCCCGGAATGCGACAAAAGCCTGCAAGTGCCGGACCAGCTGGTCGGCAAGAAGGTGCAATGTCCGCAATGCACAAACACCTTCATCGCCA
>DAIOGM010000553.1:0-4498 GCA_036745215.1 Gemmataceae bacterium | reverse complement strand
TTCTTTCCCAACACCGTATCCCGCAGCATATCCGGATACAAACTGTAGAACACCGCGTGCTCCGCAAAGCTCATCGGTTTGCGCCCCACACGCATGTCTCCCGCGGCAACTTGTCCCTTCAGATAGCGCACGTAGTGCCGTCCGTGGATCGCCTCAAGCAGCGATTTCTCCCAACTCGCCGCACGCGTCTCCCGGCACGATGAGCCGATGCTGAAGCAATATCCATCGCGGTCATCGCCCGCGAGCGTCACCATCGTCACGTGATCGCTGAACGGCGTGGCGACGTGAAAACAGCGATACGTCAGATTCGGCCGCTGAATGCTTTGGCGAATCTCCGGCGTTTGCGTTTGCAACACGTGATCGGCGGAAATCTCGTCGAGCGAATAGCGTCCCCACCAGGCGCCGAGCACCGCGTCGCGTTCGATGACTTCCTGCAAGCCGCGCAGCAAGATCGGATGGCCTGTCCTGCCCGACGCCAGGCCGGTCGAATAGCCTGGACAAAAGCGATGGCCCGCCGGCATGTGCAGATACGCAAGCTCCGTCGGAATCCAGCGCGGCTCGCCGGTAAGCGCCTCGCGAAAACAAATCCAGTCGCACGGACTTTCACGAGTGAGCGGTATGAATGGAAAGGCCGGCTGACGATACTGGTCTGCGTGAAAGAGCACCCATGACGCCGGATCGACGGCGCGTTCGCGTCGCGGCCATGCGTCAAAACTCGCGTGGACAATCCCATCACACGGAAGAGGACACGCCTGCAATCGTTCAATCGCCTCGCCGATGCACGCGCCTTCGGCGCCCGCGTCGTCCCAGCCGATGCCGCTCGCCGTCACGGGTTCATTCACGCCGGTCCACGCCGCCGCCTTGCCGGAGCAAAGCGCCGTCGGCGGGTCGTGCGGGCGCGGCGACATTTTCCCGAAATGCGTGAAAAGGCCGGTGTAAGCGCTCGCATACCAGGCGCTCATGATTCGTTTTCCTTCGTCGGACGTGCGACTTCGCGGCGACCGCACTCTGGGCAGAACGGATCGGCGAACACGCGATGGGTTGTCACTTCGAAGTGTTCGCGATCCAGGACGTGAAGCCGATAAAGCGCTGGACTTGGATCGTCGCGCTCGGCCTCATTCAATTTCCACGCGACCAGTCCTTGCAATATCTGCAGGCCTTCGTCGGGAAACCCTGCCGGCTCGATTGGCTTGCCTTGTCGAGAATGTTCACGCAACGCTCCGTACAATTCGGGCGCCGGCGACAGGCGTTCAAACGAGCGCAACAGGCAGCCGAAGCATGGACCGGCATCCGGGAGAAAAAGCGGACTGACATAGGCGCGATTCATTGCCGCATAGCTGACCCATATGAACGGCGTGTTGGCAGCGCGGCAACGGCGGTTGAACGCAATCGCCGCTTCATAGTCGAGCCGATCCTGACAAAAAATGTTAAACTCGCAGCCACCGCCGGCCGGAGGAATTGAGTTCGTCAACCATTCCGCGAGCTTGCATTGTCCATGAATCGCGAGCCGAAACTTCCGCGCGCGATGCGCGTCCGCCGCGGCGCCGTCCACCAGGACGCGCTCGCCAAAAAGATGCGCGAATGCCTCGATTGCCGCCTGTCGCTGAACATTCGTCAGCGGCGCGAGCAATTCGGCGATCGTTTCCTTGCCAACGAGAAGCTTCAACAGCGGCGGCAACCAGCCATCCAGATCGGGACCGGTCAATGTGTAGCGATAATCTTCGCCCGCCACGAGGCGAACGGTGTTCTTGTCGGTCAAAATGGTGAAGGAATACGCCAGCCGCGGCCGGCGCTGGAGAAGATCGGGCGGCACGATCACGCCTGCTTCCGCTTGATGGTTTCGTCGCGCATCGCTTCGAGGATTTTGTGCAGCCGATCCATGATGACGTTGCGTACCATGAAATCCGGATGACGCTTCAGTTCGACTTGAATATGAAACTCCAGCACGGTTTGTTTTTGCGAACGATCGACGGGCGTCAATCGCCAGCCGCCGCGGTTATACTTGAATTCGCCGATGTTCTCTTCGTTCCAGATAGCCGTGTACGTGCCCTCGGCGTCCTTCTCCTCATGCATGACGAGACTCTCGAACGGCCATTCGCCCCAGACTCGCGACGCAGCGACGCCGTCGATCTGGATTTTGCCGTCGTCCTTTTTGGTCGCTTCCAATTTGGTGATATAGGGAAGAAACTTGTGATGCGAATCATAGTCGGAGATGACCGCCCAGGTATCCTTGGGCGAAGCATCCACGATGATCGCGCAGCGCACGACGACGTTGCCGTCGGATTTTTTCAAGAGCTGCGTGAGTGTGCCGGCCTCTGGCCCCGCTGGGTTCTTTTCTTCGGTGTCGGTCCAGGTGCCGCGCACGTAGAAGCCGATGGCGACTGCGACGAGCAACAAGAGCAAGATGAGCGGGATGTAGACGCGCTTCTTGACGCGATTCGGCTGCGGCGCGGCGGTTTCTTCTGGTGCGGGAGCGGTGGACATGGCGATTCTCCCAGGGCAACGGACGGCCGATTCAACGGAACGCGCCAAACACGAATGCGATGCCTACCATGATCAGGCCTCCAACAATCGAACCAAGAGCGATACCGCCGGTGATTTTCGCGAGATGTTTGAGTTGACGTGACTTGTCGTACCGTGGCCAGCATGCGTAAACGACAATCGTGATGATCGCGCTCGCGAGTTGCAGCACGGGAAAGCCAAGCAACACCAGAACGGCTGTGATCAACACGCTCTCGCCCGTAGCGCTCATCACGATGCCGGCGGCGAATGAAAGGAAGACGAAGAACGACGTGAGCCACCAGAAAAACGTGACCGAGGAAAGGCCGGGCTTCTTGATGAGCGGATATTCCTTGCCGGTTTCTTCGTCGTAATAGTACGTGATCGGCATGCGTGAGCCACTGCTGAACGCCGGCGCAACCGCGGCGCCGATGATCGAGCCGATCGTGTGCAGGCAACAGCAACAGCAGCACGTGCAGCCGCAGTGCAGCGTCGTCACCGCTTTCTTGCGGCGTTCGGGGGCATGCTTTTCGATGTGGATTTGATTCGCCATGGATCAAACCTCCGTGGTGCAGGCAGCTCGCCTGCACGCGTTATCCAACGTGCAGGCGAGGCGCCCGCACCACGGGAAGCCACTACTTTTCGGCGTTCGCGACATAGCGCTTGATGCGATACGAATCGCCGTTTTTCTTGATCCAATCCTGGACCGCGTCGCGCAAATCGTCCTGGCTCTTGATCTTGGTCGGCGCTTTCCAGCCGTCGTTTTGGTTGATGCCGAGCTGATTGAACAGTTGATATGGGTTGGGTTCACCGAATCGCGCCTGCTTCCAGCTTGCGTTGGCGATCGCGTTCAAGATCAGCTTGCTTTCGGCGGCGTCGATCGGCTCCTGATTCGTGCCGGCCTTCGGCGTGCGATATTTCGAGACGAGAATCGATGCGGCCATCAGACGTTCGTCGGCGTCTTTCGATTCGAGCGCCTGCTTGGTGTTGCCCATGACGGCGACGGTGCGCTTGGCCATCTTGACGTCGTTTTCGAACGTCTTGTTCGCAGACGCGATGAAGGCGCCGAAGTTCGGGGCCTGATAAAACTTGCCGTCGGCGTGAATGCTGATGACGAAGAGGCCTTCTTGGCCGACTTGCAGGTTCGCGACGCCGCGACCGCCGCCAATGATCGGACGACCCGGTTTCGCCGCGACCGGCGCCTGGAAACCGACGCGCACCGACTGGACGTCCTTGACGCCGTGGATGCCTTCGCTGATCTTGATGACCGCGACCTTGAACTTCACCGTATCTTTCGAGCCGGGGAACGGCTTCGCGTCCACCTCGGCCGGCTCGATCTCCGTGACCTTGCCGATGAAGACGGCATCGGCGTTGGCAATTTGCGTCGGCCCCATCGGCATGACGGCAATGAGCGCGAACGCGGACGCAGTGGGAATGGCGACGGCGACTGCGACAATCGCCAGCGCCAGTAACTTCTTTCGCATCGGTGTTTCTCCTGATTTGAGAGAGGAATTACAGGTTAGATTAATGGGGTAGACATGAATTGTGAAGGGGTGATATCGCGAGAAACTCCGAGGTGAGGTACTCCGACATGGTGACAGGGTGACGGGGTGACAAGGTGACAGAGCGTCACTCTGTCACCCTGTCACTCTGTCACCCTGTCACCCCGTCACCCTGTCACCCTGTCACCCTGTCACCCTGTCACCCTGTCACCCCATCACCCAGTCGGAGTAACCTCACCCCGGGGCTTCTTGACTTACTTGACGCGCTTGAACGTGAAAATGTAGATGCGCGACTTGTCGGGCGACACGAATTCCTTCGGCCGTTCCGTCGCCTTTTCGTCGTCGGATTGGCACCAGCGCAGCACGTCGCCTTTGACGTCATAGATGCCGGGGCTGACGACGCCCTTGAATTCGCCGTCGAGGGCCTCGGTGTTGACCTCGGCGGGCTTCTTGGCGTTATTGAATTTGAGCTTGAAGGTTCGCTTTTCCACCACGCC
>DAIOGM010000552.1:0-4509 GCA_036745215.1 Gemmataceae bacterium | reverse complement strand
CGCCACCTGCTTCCGGGCGTTCGCGACGGCTTCCTCCGCCTGCCAGCCGAACGGATGGTTGCGGCTGGCGGCATTGCCGAAACGCTCGGTGAAGTACGGGAGCATCGCCTCGACGACGCGCGGATCGGTGCGCGTGGTGGCGTGATTGTCCATGTAAATTGGCAGGCGCAACATTCCTGGCCCATTGCCGTAAACTTCAGGGGGTCTTGCTATTACCATCATACGGTCGCGTCGGCGGCCAAACAAGGCCGACCGCAAGACACAAACTCGGCCGAATGGCGTAGAATGAGGTCGTGGAGGGCTCGACCATGTCAATTGCCGAAATCGTGACCGCGTCCGTTCTTGTTGCGGTCTGGTTTTCACTCATTCGCGCGACGGTTCGCGGCAGCGGTTGAGGGCCGAAATCGTGCCGGTCCGGCACGTCCGATGAGCGTGAGAAAGCGGTTGTTTCCAAGGATGATTGACGTCCTCTTTGACCGTGTGTTAGGATGACGGCATGGAAAACACGAAGCAGACCGACGTTCCCAAGATAGACGAGCGATTTCCGAACACGCCGATCGGCATCGTGCGTTCGCGCGATGCGTTTTTGCGCGATCTGCCGGCGTTGTTGGCGAATCCGAAGTACGATCGCTGGTGCGTCGCGTATTGCGGCGACGAACGGATCGGGATTGCGGAGTCGGAGATTGAACTCATTCGCGAATGCAAACGGCGTGGCTTGAATGAAGATGATTGCTACATCGGTTGTATTTTTCCACATTCGACCGAGGAAGTGGAGGAAATCGAAATTGGTTTTTATGAGCTAGACGAAATCACCGAAGAACCCGAAGTTGATCATGCCGAACCGAACAAGTGAAGCTTCATTTGTCCTATTACTCTGAGAAGGCGCATATTTCCGTCCACGATGAAGTAATTGAAATCAAGCAATTTCAGATCATCGTTTGGGTCAGCGTTTCAACGCCGTTGTTCAAAGAGTGGGCGCCCAATACTCCACGAATTCCCGCAATTCTCGACATCGGCAATAACCACAATTTTGCGATCACCAAGGAACAACTCGGGCGGTGGGCAGGAATCTCTTCGATTAGTTTGCCCATGTTGAAAAAGGCTCGTGTCGCAGGCCGGCCCGGCAATCTTCATCGTGCCAGTCTTTGGCTTCACAGCGACAACGACCCATTCAGCCTCAAGAACGAGGAAGGAATCGCTGTGCTCGACGGCGACTGGCCGCACTTGCCCATACTCGGCCTCCGCGCCCTTACCAACACCAAACTGCAGACCTTCATTTACGGCGACACGAAGCGAGTGCTCATTCGCACGCCGCCGAAATGGTACTGGCCATTCTGAGGATCGATTTTGTCGGACCAGATGCCTACTCCTGAACGCCTGCCGCCTGGCGAGAAATCAAGGCAATTTCCCGCCGCGCCCGGCGTCTATCTCATGAAGGACGCCGAGGCCCGCGTCATCTACGTCGGCAAGGCGAAGAACCTGCGCAATCGGGCGTCGCACTATTTCACCAAGGCCGCCGCCGAGGATGCACGGACCGCCGATCTCGTCAAGCTGATTTGCGACATCGATTTCGTGCCAGCCGATTCGGAGGTCGATGCGCTCTTGATGGAAGCGCGTCTCGTCAAGGACATTCAGCCACGCTTCAACATCGAACTCAAGGACAACAAGACTTTCCCCTATTTGCAAATTCGCGTGCGCGAAGAGTTCCCGCGCGTCGAGTTCACGCGCACGCCTCGGACGCGCGGCGTGCGCCTTTACGGGCCGTTCACGAGCGCCAAAAGCCTGCGTGCCGCGATTCAAGTGCTGCAGCGCGTCTTTCAATTTCGCACCTGCGGGCTCGACATCAAAACGTCCAACGAGCAATGGCGTTGGTTTCGGCCATGCCTTTTGCACAGCATTCGTCAATGCACCGCGCCGTGCAACTTTCGCGTCAGCCGCGACGATTACCGTAAGCAGATTCGGCGCCTCTTCATGGTGCTCGAAGGCAAGAAAGACAAGCTGATCGAACAGCTGACCACCGCAATGAATGAAGCGAGTGCGAAGCTCGAGTTCGAGAAGGCAGCTCGTTTTCGCGACGAAATCGCCGCTCTCAAAAGCCTGGGGCTGCGTGGCGACGTGGACAAGGATTTGCAGCCGGAGGTGTTTCACATCGAGCCGCGCAAGGGTTCGATCGGCTTGCGCAAGGTGCTCGGCTTGAGCGACACGCCGCGAACCATCGAAGGCATCGACATCGCGCATCTGGACGGCCAGGACAAGGTCGCGTCGCTGGTGGCGTTCATCGACGGACTGCCGTTCAAGCCGAACTATCGGCGTTACAAGATCAAGTCGGTCGAGGGGAACGACGATTTCGCATCGATCCGCGAAGTGATCTCGCGCCGTTTTCGCAATCCGCTGCCCGGCGAGGAGGAGCAAGTCTTTCCCGACATCCTTCTGATCGACGGTGGCAAAGGACAGCTCAGTGCGGCGCTCGAAGTCTTCCGCATGCTCGGCAAATCGCCGCCGTGCTTGATCTCGCTGGCGAAGCAAGAGGAAGAGATCTATCGCCCCGGCGACGCGGAACCGCTGCGCCTGAGCCGGCACTCGGCGGCATTGCGATTGCTTCAATATGTGCGCGACGAGGCGCATCGATTCGCGCAGCATTATCATCACCTATTGCGTAAGAAGAAGTATGGCGACGGCGCGAGTTGAACCATTTGAGCACGGCGGTATCTTCCCATGCGGATCTTGTTGACGAACGACGATGGCGTATACGCTCCCGGTTTGCGTGCGCTGCGCAAGGAATTGCAAAAGCTCGGCGACGTCACCGTCGTCGCACCGGTCGGCGAGCAGAGCGCCGTTGGCCACTCGATTACGTTGCTGACGCCGTTGATCACGCAAGAGGTGCTCGATGAAGATCAAAAGCCGATGGGCTACGCCGTCGAAGGCCGGCCTGCCGATTGCGTCAAGCTCGCGCTTCTTGAGCTACTGAAGGAGCCGCCCGACTTGATCGTCAGCGGTCTCAACGCCGGCTCGAACGCGGGCATCAACGTGCTCTACTCCGGCACGGTCGCTGCCGCCATCGAGGGCGCCTTCTTTCAATGCACGAGCATCGCCGTATCGCTGGCGTACACGAAGCCGAAGATGCCGAATTTTCCGCAGGCCGCGACGTGGGCGGGCAAGGTCGTCGAGCAAATCATCCGCCATCCGTTGAGCCGCTCCGGTTTGTTCAACGTCAATATTCCCAGTCAGGATCGCGGCCCGATCCAGGGCATCCGCGTCGTGCCGCAGAATGTTGCGCCGTATCAAGAGAAGTTCGATCGCCGCATCGACCCGCGTGGCCGCACCTATTTCTGGAGCGGCCCCGACTTCGGCTGCCCCGATCCGCATCCGGACACCGACGAGACGGCGCTGCGCGACGGCTACATTACGGTGACACCGCTGCACTTCAATCTGACGCACGCGGTGATGTTGGAGAAGATGAAAGATTGGGAGTGGACTGTGTAATTCGTTTAGCGCTCGCATGGCGCCATGCGGGCGCTAAACGAATTCAGCGAATCACTACATCCCCGGCAACGTGATTTCCTGATCCTGATTGCCCATCGCCGGTTTGAATCGCATTGTCTTCAGTCTCCACGCGTCGCCTTCGAGCACGAAATCGCCCTCCGTGACGAACAAGTACGTTTGCTCGTCCTTCGTTCGGACCGTCACCTGGAAACGCGTCTTCGCGAATTTGTCGGCCCGCGACGCCTCTTCGACGCGAAACTGCGTGATCGCGACGCTGCTGACTCGCTGCGTCGCCATCGCTTTTTGAGCGACCACATACAGCCCCTCGCGCGACAATCCCTTGTAGTTGAAGTCCTTGGAAACATGCTGAAACAAATCGTCCATGCGCCCGGCTTCAATCGCGCTGGCCATTGCTTGCACGTTTTGCTCAAGCTGTTTGCTGTCGGACGTGACAAATAGCGTGAGAACCCAGATCAAGCCAATGAGGACAACCGCACCTAACGCGAAGCCGAGGAACTTGACGCGCGCATTGAACCGCCATGCGACGACCAGGCCAGCCGCGATCACGGCGAGCAGGATGTAGAAAGAACTCGCGTTGTCAACGAGCCAGGACATGGGAGTTTCCGTTCACGCGCCCGCCATGAAGTCTTGCGACGTTTTTTTCGACGTCTTTCGCGCCAGCACCGCCGTGTTGGGCCGAAAGAACACGAACGCCGTCACGATCAGGCCAACGGCGCCGGCGATCGATGAGCGACGCACGGTTCCGTCCTCAGCGAACATTGCCAAGGTCGCCGAGCGGATCGGCATATGCTCGATGACAATGGGCATCGCGGCAACCAGAGCAAAAAGCACGATCGCCGCAACGATCGCGCCGCCGAATAGCATCAACGGCAGCCAGTAATCGCGAACTTGATGCAACATTTCTAAAACCTTCCATGGTTTCCTTGGAGTGCGGCGCTTTGACGCCGCTTTCCTTCTTTCTTTCTTTTTTTCTTCGAACTTCCCAAAGAAAGAAGAAAAGAAAGC
>DAIOGM010000551.1:0-4513 GCA_036745215.1 Gemmataceae bacterium | reverse complement strand
GACGCGCCGGGTTTCGTGGTATGCACCTTCGCGCCGCGCATGCTCGACACGCATCCCGACGCGATCAAGGTGCCGTACGCTCACTCGAACGTGCAAGCCGACGAGGTGCTCTACTACGTGCGTGGCCGCTTCGGCAGCCGCCGCGGCGTCGAAGAGGCGTCGTTCACGCTACACCCGCGCGGCATCCCGCACGGCCCGCACCCCGGCACGATTGTCGCGAGCAAGGACGTCAAATTCACCGACGAGTTGGCGGTGATGCTCGACACGTTCAAGCCGTTGTTGATGACGCGGCAGGCGCTTGAGATGGATGATGCGGGGTATCCGTTGAGCTGGAGTGATGGGTGATACTGTCAGAGACAAAAGCGCGCAGACGCACGTTCTTTTTTGCGAATGTTTGATTGGGGAGAATACGATGCCTGCTAGTGAACTTGACGTGTTCGAAGCGCCGGAGGATCTAAACACGAGGATTTGGCGATACATGGGCTTTACGAAATTCGTATCCATGCTCGAAAATGGCGGGTTGTTTTTTTCTAGAGCCGACTGGCTAGGCGATCCTTTTGAGGGCTCGTTGCCAAAGCACAGCGAAATTGAATTCCGCGCGTCGCTTAAGTCATGGTACAACTTGCCAGACGAAGAAATCCAACGAATGATGGCTGCTGACACGCATTTTTACCGCAAATGGATGATGGTTAATTGTTGGCACGAAAATCAGTATGAATCTGCCGCAATGTGGAATCTATACGCAAAATCAAACGAGGCAATCGCCATCTGTTCGACATTCGCAAAACTACGAGATGCACTGGATAAGGAATGTCATGTGGGTATCGTTCAATACATTGACTATGATCAAGAAAGTTTCCCGCGCGACAACATTTTCTGGCCATTTGTCCACAAACGTTTGTCTTTCGCGCATGAGATGGAGATAAGAGCCTTGAAGCACCCTGCACCTTGGAATGAATTGGATGCGGGGACAAAATGGACTAACGGGCGTTGGAGAATAGCTGATTCTACATTTCAACCGCCGCCAGGAGTTTGGCAGAAACTGAGCCTAGAAGATTTGATCGAGGAAATACGTGTTGCCCCAACGTCTCAGCAATGGTTCAAAGACCTTGTACAGCAAACTTTGAAGAGATACTCTTTGGATAAGCCTGTAAAGCAATCGAGTCTTGATGAAGCGCCGTTCTATTGATCAACAACGGATCAAACTGAACCGGTCTGCCTCGCCTGAGTCCACTCCTGGAACCGTTTCTGCCAGCCGCGGCGAATCACGCGCCATTCTCACCTGGAAATCCTCCGCTCAGCCGGGCTAACGCAAGGAATGCCTGCGGCGTAACAATATCGACGCCACGAAACGGATGAAGCAAAAGCAAATCAGCGTCCCCGCTCATGATGTGCGTCGCCTTTCCGCAGACGGCCAATTCCAACAACTTGTCGTCTTTCGAGTCGCGGCAAGCAACAATCTTCTCGGTGATTACCACCAACTCGGCGTCGCGCAGCAACGCGGCCAAGAACTCTAGCCGTTTTTCCTCGGCCACGTACTTGTTGAATTTCGGACGACGAAAAACGTCGTCTAGCTCGATTGTGGTCGCCTCCGAAACTAGCAGACGGCCCGTCGTGGCGGCCGCGTCAAATGCTTGGCGGGGAGTCGAGCGCGGCAGGAGTGCCGCGCTGATCGCTACACTCGCGTCAATGACGATACGCCATTCACTCGCCATGAAGCAACAACTCCAGAATCTCCGGCGTCAAGCCGCGTGCTTCGGCTTCGCGTCCCATCTCATCCATGATTTGCTTGAGCGAACGCGTCGGATTGACCGTCAACTCGCGTAAGCGAAGTTTTAACAGTAGTTGCAACTTGCGTCGCTGTTCTTCGCTCGCCTCGGCAAAGGCGCGAGCGGTTTCATCATCTACTTCGATGGCAATGGTCGCGGCTGGCATAGTCACCTCCGGCACGTCATTCGATTAATGTCATTTTGCTCGACAACCGGCTCCGACACAAGGGAATTGGTCCGCAGTCATCCAGTTGGCTCATTCCACCTTCCTCACAACCACTTCATCAAAATACGTCTGCGCATCCGCCTTCGTCCAAAGCCCGACTTTGCCCGCGTCCTTGAACGTGGCGTCCTTCGAGTCGAGGTGCAGCTTGTCGTTGAGATAGCACTGGATGTGATCCCCCTTGTGAACGATGCGGATCGTGTGCCATTTGCCAGTGGGGATGCTGATGCTCGCGGTCGCAAGCTGGGTGCGTTTGCCGGCGACGATTTTGTAGACACGGAAGTTGTTTTCGAGCGGATTGGCGCGGGCGACGTAATAATTATCGGCGTCCTTGTAACGCCAGACCGGGCCGCCGCCTTGATCGACTTCGCCGGCGACTGCTTTGAAAGACACGGTCAAGTCGAGATCGGCAAAGCTCGATTTATCCGCAACGCAAAGATTGAACAGCGGTCCCGGGCCGTCCGGCGAAGTCTGGGCGAGCACCTTGGGGCCTTTCGGCGCGGTCTTGTCTTCCTTGACGCGCCAGACGCTGCCGTTGCCCTTGCCGGTTTTGTCGGCGGTCCAGCCTTCGGGCACCTTGCCGACGGCGGTGTCTTCGAAGTCCCAGCGCGTCGCTTTCTTGTCGTCGCCGACGTTGTTCGCAAGAATCAGCAACAGAGCACAAAAGGTGTTCATGTCCATTCCTCGAGTCGTAGGGACAAGCGGCTCGCTTGTCCCATAGTGCCGGTACGCGTTCGTTAATGGCGGGGACAAGCGAGCCGCTTGTCCCTACGACAATGGTGAACCTGATCGTGATCGATTCGACGGCGTCAAACCGAGTAGCACCTTATGAGATCATACGTTTCATCACGCGTTCGCACACTTCTTCTCGTCGTAGCGATGGGCTTAGACAACGCGGTCGCATCCGCGGCGCCTCCTAAGCTTGATTACCTATTCCCCGCGGGCGGCCAACGCGGCACGACCGTTATCGTGACCGCGACGGGCACGTTCGAACGCTGGCCGGTGCAAGCGTGGGCCGAGAACAAAGGCGTCGAAGTCAAGGCAGGAAAGACGAGCGGCCAGCTTTCGATTACGATCGCGGCGGACGCCGAGCCGGGCGTGACCTGGATTCGTCTGTATGACATGCAAGGCACATCCGTCGCCCGGCCGTTCTTCGTCGGCGTCTTGCCGGAGGTGTTGGAGAAAGAGCCGAACGACGATCCGAAGAAGCCGCACCTGTTAGAGCAATCAAGCGTCGTCAACGGTCGGCTCGACAAGCAAAACGAAGTGGATACCTTCGCGATCAAGTTGACGAAAGGACAGACGCTCGTCGCATCGCTGGAAGCCCATCGCACGCTGCGTTCGCCGATGGATGGCGTGCTGCAGGTTCTCTCCGCGGACGCGTTTGTGCTCGAACAAAGCGACGACTATCACGGCCTCGATCCGCAGATCGCTCATACGGCTGCGAAGGACGGCACTTTTCTCGTACGTGTCTTCGCATTCCCCGACAAGGCGGATTCGTCAATTCGCTTCGCCGGCAAGGAGACGTTCATTTATCAATTGACACTCACGACCGGACCGTTCGTCGAATACGCCTATCCGCTGTCCGTGCCGCGTTCGGCGCCGGACACGGTGGAACTCGTTGGCTGGAACATCCCGGACAACGTGCGCAAATTTCCGGTGAAGCCGGTAAGCGGCGTCAACACGTTGCGGTTGTTCCATCCCACAATCGCGCAGCCGTTCTCCGTTCGCGTCGAGCCTGGCCGCGCGATTGTCAAAACGAAGGCGACGCGCACGGAGCCGCAGGCGATATCGCTGCCCGTCACGATCAGCGGTCGCCTTGACAAGAAAGGGGACGTGGACGTTTATCAATTCAACGCCAAGAAAGGCGAGAAGATTCCCGTCCGCATCGAGGGGCGCACGCTCGGCTTCCCCATCGACCCGGTGCTGCGCGTCATGGATTCCGAAGGCAAGACGATCGTGCAATCACAAGCCAAGGCAATCGGCGCCGATCCGACGCTCGATTTCGGGCCGCCGCAGGATGGCAGCTTTCGCGTCGAAGTGCGCGACCTCGCGGGCGACGGCGGCATGCGGCATGTTTATCGGCTGCGCGTCGGGCCGCCCGAGCCGGACTTCGAATTGAAGGTCGCCGCCGATGCGTTTACATTGACGACCGCCAAATCGCTCGAAATTCCGGTGACCATCACGCGTGTCGGCGGTTTCAAACAAGAGATCGCTTTGAGTGTCGAAGGACTGCCGAAAGACGTGACCGTGACAGCGACCGCGAAAGGCATCACGCTGCTCGTTCCTGAGAAGGCGACGTTCACCGGGTCGATTCGCATCCTCGGTACGGCCAAGGATGGCACGATCCGATACGCTCGCGCCACGGTGCCTGAACTGGCGCGGACGACGGACCAACTTTGGTTGACGGCCGTCCGGAAATGATTTGCAAAGGTCGGCACATCGCGTACGATCGACGCCGTGGTGCAGGCGGCTCGCCTGCACGGACCTAGGTAAAATCACGTGCAGGCGAGCCGTCTGC
>DAIOGM010000550.1:0-4519 GCA_036745215.1 Gemmataceae bacterium | reverse complement strand
CGAGCCTTCATCGACGAGCTTTCCGTCCACGGTGACGGTGCCGCTGACGACGACGCGGGCATCGCCGCATCCCAAAAGAAGGAGACACAGGACCGAGAGTAAATGAACGCCGCGCGGGCACATTCGTTCGGACTCCAATCGGAGATCATCAATCGAGGTTCACGGTTTCATTGCCGCGAACGGTGCCAAGCGCCTGCCAGTTCGCGAGGTTGATGCCGACGGCCACGAATCGCACGCTCGCATCGCACAGCGCCATATTGACGCCGCCGGAGTGTCGGCTGCGGGCGGTCAAGATATCGCGGCGATCGTTCCAGGCATTGTGGCTGCCGACGCACGGGGCGGCCGGAATGGACTTGCAAAAGACGGTGCGGAACTGATCCGGCGTCGAATCACCGGGCGTGAAGTTGTGCATATAAAACGGCCCCTCCGGATAATGCATGACGCCGCGCCAGTCGTTCGCGTCTCCCCATATGATCTCGCACAACATGGCGGTGTTGCTCAGGCCGTCGGTGATCTGGGCGACCTTGGTGTTGCTGTTGACGGCGAAGACGCCTTGTTTCACGGTCGTGTTGTCTGGCGACGGCGGCGGATTAATCGTGTGCACGACGGTCATTGGCCCGATGCCCGCGTTGGCGAGAATATGCCCCTTGGCGTAGACGCCGCCGCTCCAGAGGCCGGGGCCTTGCACCGTGTCGGCCGGACAAAGGAACGCGGTCTGCGCCGTTCCCGTGCACGTGGGATTGCCAGTGGCCCCGTTGCCGAAGTTCTTTGTCCAGTCAATGGTCTTGTAAAGAGAATCCTGTTCGAAGTATGGCAGCAGGAGCGTGACCCAACTGAATTCGTTGTTGAGTTCGGAAAATGATCCAGCGGGAAAGCTGTTGCCCACATAACGGTAGCCGGGTACGAATGCTTTGTGAACGTTCAGGTAGTTATGATGGGCGAGTCCGATTTGCTTCATGTTGTTGGTGCATTGCGCCCGCGCGGCCGCTGCGCGCACCTTTTGCACGGCCGGGACCAGGAGCGCGATCAAGATCGCAATGATAGCGATGACGACCAGGAGTTCGATGAGCGTGAATGCGTGCCGTCGAAAAGACCTGGGAAGAGTCATGGTCCATGCCTCCAGAATGTGAAGAGCGATACGGACTCCTCGCCTACGCGTCGGGTTGGCATCTCGAGACGAACCCGACGCATAGGCGACGTTACCAGCATGCGAGAGGCATCGAAGTCCTCCACCATGTGGTACGAACCATCAAAAAGCTGAGTTCACGCGTTCCGACTCTTGCTCTTCTGGACCAGCGTCCCCGTTGCGTCAACAGCTGCGCGCCGGCGAAAATAGAGCGCGGCACTGAGCACGATCGCAAACAACAAGATGATCGCCGCGCCGATCAGGACGGCCAAAGCCAACCAGCTTTTCGAGATCGCCGCTTGAGCGTCGTCCACGTCCTGTGCCGCGACCGGCCCGTCCAAGGCGCCCCAGCGGATGCGCAAATCGGAATAGCGAACGTCAAGTTCCGCTTTGGCGTTGCCCGTCGTCGCCAGCACGCGCACGAATTTGAGATCTTCACCCGGGAAATCGGGAAATTCCTTCAGATAACGAAATTTGGTTTCCGGATCCTCCATTACATGAATGGAAAGGACGCGTCCTTTGCGCACCATGCGAAGGGCGCCTTTTGGCGCGTTGGCGGGAAACTGTTTGGCGCCCTTGATCTTTTTCTTGCCGGTCTCCATGTTGGTGAGGTTGACCCAGGTTGAAAACTTGGTGTCGCCGTCCCCCGTCCGAAGGCGCACCAGCATCGCGGGATTGAACTGTTTGCGATCGAGAACCGCCATCAGGATTAGTTTCATCGATGGAAAGTCGCCCTCCACGATCTCCGGCGCCTTGAGGATTTCGTAGTTCACGGAGATTTCAAAGTCCCCCTTGACGGCGATGGTCGTATTGATGCCCGTGAAAGGCCGCTCGCCCGCATGCCCGGCTGGCATCGTGATTCGCAGGCCGTCCGGTTCATTTTTGACGAACTTGTCCGCCTCCGCCCCCCACAAACCGACGCGTGCGTTCGGCTCGCCCTTGAACGGCTCGAAGAACTCGAACGCCTTCGCGTCGGGCTGCTGTGCGCTCGCCTGTTCGGCGCCGACGAGACCGAGACCGATGCCGGCGGCCGTCAGGATCAACAGGACAACGAGAAATGCAAACGCCGTTGTTTTTGGTGGGATCATGTTTTGGATCATCAAAAAGCCTCGTTCACGCGTTCGGACTCTTCTGTTGGACGAGCGTTGCCTCAACGACTGCCCGCCGGCGAGAATAGAGCCAGACGCTGAGCACCATCGCAAACAACAGGATGATCGCCGCGCCGACCAGGACGGCCGCCGTCAACCAGCCTTTCGAAAACGCTTCTGGAACTTCTTCTACATTTTGAACGGCGGCGGGCTCGTCCAGGGTGCCCCAGCGAATGCGGAAATCCGAATAGCGAACGTCGAGCGATGCCTTGGCGTTGCCGGTGCTCGCCAACAAACGCACGAATTTGAGATCGTCCTGCGGGAAATTGAGAAACTCCTTCAGATAGCGAAACTTCGTTTCCAGGTCCTCCTTCACATAAACCGACAGGACGGGACCTTTTCGCACCATGCGAAGGCTGCCTTTTTGTGCGTTCGCCGGAAACTGCTTGCCGCCTTTCGACTTTTTCTGGCCCGTCTCCATGTCGGTGAGCGTGACGTAGGTTGAAAACTTGGGTTCGCCCGCCCCCGTCTGGATGCGCGCGAGCACCGCGGGATTGAATTGCTTGCGATCGAGAACGGCCATCAGGATCAGCTTCATCGACGGCGTGCCGCCATTCGCGTCCACCGGCTCCTTGAGGATTTCGTAGTTGACGGAGATGTCAAAGTCCCCCTTGACGGCAATGGGTGTATTGATTCCTGTGGAGGGCAGCTCCCCCGGATGACCGGCCGGCAACGTGATTCGCACGCCGTTCGGCTCATATTTGACTTCTCCATCCGGCTGCGCCCTCCACAACGCGACGCGTGCGTTCGGCTCCCCCTTGAACGGTTCGAAAAACTCAAACGCTTTCGCGTCGAGCGGCTGTCCGCTTGCTTGTTCCGCTCCGACGAGGCCGAAACCAACGCCGGCCGTCATCAGAGCCAGAGTGAGGAGCAGGTATTGGAACGCCGTCGCCTTTTGAGGGATCATGTTTGCCTCGCAAAAGAGAAGTGAACACAATCACCGATTCGATTCTAACCACGCCGGTTGACCGCTGCAAACAAAAGCGCCAGGTGAGACGAAAACAAACTCGGTACGTGGCCGTGATATTTTTACGCCACTTGTTGGGCCGTATGTGTATTTGGATTGAGAACGCCAGATGCGTTTGGCCCGTCTAGCTGGGTTGATTGGGAAGCCTTGAGGCGCGCGCACGTGGGTAAATGGGGCTAAAAGGCTCATTTCCCTCGTGTTTTTTGCATTTCGAGTTACCCAACGGCTGTTGGGTAAAAGGGTGGCTCGCTGGGTCCATGCGAAGCCGTTTGCGGGATTGCGGGGTTGGATCGGCGATTCTACAATACTCCCCATTCCAACAACACGGCTCCCTTTCGAGGTGCAGGATGAATTTGCGTTCGCTTTTTCTTTTCGCCATTTCCATTTGCTTCTTCACCCTCACCGCTAACGCAGACGATTGGCCGCAATGGCGCGGGCCGCGGCGCGATGGCATCTCCATGGAGACCGGGCTGCTCAAAGCATGGCCGAAGACGGGGCCGAAGTTGCTCTGGCAAGTCAAGGATGCCGGCGACGGCTACTCGACGCCGGCGGTGCGCGGCGATCGCATGTATGTCCTGAGCAACAAGGGCAACGCCGATGAGTTTCTGCAAGCGCGCGATGTCAAGGACGGCAAACTCCTTTGGTCGAAGCGTCTCGGCGGCGTCGGCGCGAATACGCCGATGGCGCCGTATCCCGGCACGCGCTCGACGGCGACCATCGACGGCGACCTCGTTTACGCGCTCGGCTCCGACGGCGATCTCGTTTGCTTCAAGGCCGACGGGGCCGAGGTTTGGCGCAAAAGTTTGAGTAATGACTTCGGCGGCAAGATGGGGCTGTGGGCGTACTCGGAGTCGCCGCTCGTCGATGGCGATTGGCTCGTGTGCACGCCCGGCGGCAGCGACGCTACGCTCGTTGCGCTCGACAAGAAGAAGGGCAACGTCATCTGGAAGTCGGCCGTCCCGGGGGCTGACGCGGCGGCGTACGCGTCGATCGTGATCGTCGAAGCGGACGGCGTCAAGCAGTATGTCCAGGTGTTGCAGAACGGCATCGTCGGCGTCGATGCGAAGTCGGGTAAGTTCCTCTGGCGCTACGACAAGGCCGCGTCCGGCAGCCTCGCGAACATTCCGACGCCGGTCACGAAGGACAACTTCGTTTACACCAGCACCGGCAAGGGCGGCGCGGCGTTGCTCAAATTGAAAGCCGCGGGTGCGGACGAGGTCTATTTCAAGAAGGCGTTGCCCAACAGCATCGGCGGCGCGGTGCTCTTGGACGGCCATC
>DAIOGM010000549.1:2484-4525 GCA_036745215.1 Gemmataceae bacterium | reverse complement strand
CCGCATGCGTTCCTGTATCCCACCATAGGATCAAAGGTGCGCTGTCGAATTAGTACTGAGTACCATCAAGGCGACGGTACGATTTTTCTGGCTGACTCAACGTGGGAGATTCTCCATGGCCGGCGTACGCAATTTCACCGACTTGCTCATCTGGCAAAAATCGCGCGCCTGGTCGAAAGCAATCTACTGGGAGACGAAGAAATCGCCGTTTTGCAATGACCAGCGCCTCGTTGTGCAAATCAATGATTCATCCGAGTCCGTCTTCGCCAACATCGCCGAAGGCTTTGGACGCGGCACGCAAGGCGAGTTTGTGACATTCATCGGCTATTCGCTTGGAAGCCTCAACGAAACACAAAGCCATTTGTGTGCTGCGTATGATCGCGAGTATTTGACGAAGGACGCGTTCGGCGAACTCTTTCAGCAAGGAACGGAGATCCGCAAGATGACGATTGGATTCATCAAGTCGATGGTGATGCACGGCTCCGGAGTCAAGAATATCAAGAAGATTGTGCCATGGTCGGAGCAAGTTTGGGAGCTATACGAAACGGTTACAGGTGAACAACGACCTGAGTTCTTTCGGCGAAAAGGGACTTAGTACCAAGTACTGAGTACTGAGTACTCAGTACGGCTCCTTGAAGTAGAATGGAAATGCCCAGACGCGCAATGAAAGAACACGATGGACACCGACAATCCCTTCCGCAATCTCCCCGCCGTGAACGACATCCTTCAACTTCCGCGCATCGCGGCGCTCGCGGCGCGGCATGCGCATACGGTCGTCGTGGACACGATTCGCGCCGCGTTGACGGAAATTCGCAGCGGGCTCGCCAAGGGTTTGGCGCCTAACGGCGAATGCACGCCGGATTCGATTGCCGACGATGTCGAGCAACGCCTCGAGCGCAATGCCAAGCCGCGCTTGCGCAGCGTCATCAACGCGACCGGCATCGTCCTGCACACCAACCTTGGCCGGGCGCCGATCGCGGAGGAAGCGGCCCAGGCGGCGTACGACGCGGCGCGCGGCTATCTCAACCTGGAGCTTGACCTCGACAACGGCAAGCGATCGTCGCGCCAAGATCCGATTCGCGAATGGATTCAACGCCTGACCGGAGCCGAATCCGCGACCGTCGTCAACAACAACGCCGCGGCGACCGTCATTGCGCTGCGGGCGCTGTGCCAGGGGCGCGAGGTCATCGTGTCGCGCGGCCAGCTCATCGAGATCGGCGGCAGCTTTCGCATCCCGGAAATCATGAGCGTCTCCGGCGCTACGCTGCGCGAAGTCGGCACCACGAATATCACGCGCTTGAGCGATTACGAAAAAGCGGTCAGTCCGAACACCGCCGCCCTGATGCAGATTCATACCAGCAACTATCGCGTCAGCGGCTTCACCGAAACGGTCGCGACGGCCGACCTGGCCGCGCTCGGCAAGAAGCACAATTTGAAAGTCATCGATGACATCGGCTCCGGCGCCATGATCGATTTCCATCGCTTCGGCTTCGACGGCGAGCCGATCGCGAAGGCGTCCATCGCGGCGGGCGTCGATCTCGTGCTCTTCTCCGGCGACAAGTTGCTCGGCGGCCCGCAAGCGGGCATCTTGGCTGGCAAAGCGGAGTGGATTCAGAAGATCGAGAAGGACCCGCTGATGCGCGCCTTCCGCTGCGACAAGATGACGCTCGCAGCCCTCGAAACGACCTTGCGCATCTATATGAACGAGGAACGCGCCTTGACCGACGTGCCCGTTTTGCACTTGCTTGGCCTGCCGGCGGAGGAATTGAAAGCGCGCGCGACGGCCCTGGCGGAACGCTTGCGGACGATCGAATCGCTGGAATCGGTCGAGGTCGCCGAAGACGTCGCATACGTCGGCGGCGGGTCGTTGCCGGATCAGAAGATGGCGACGTGGGTTGTCGTGGTGAATCCGCATTACTGGAGCGACGCCGATTTCGCGCAGCGGCTGCGCGTCGGCACGCCCGCGGTGATGGGCCGCGTGCGCGACGGCAAGATGGTGCTGGACGTTCGCACCGTGTTTCCGCGCCAGCTGGATGGACTG
>DAIOGM010000549.1:0-2474 GCA_036745215.1 Gemmataceae bacterium | reverse complement strand
ACTGGTCGAAGCGATTCGCATGGCCGGCATCAATCCGTCCGCGTGAAGATTTGCCGCCTGTGACGGTCTTGCGAGCGCCGGTGCAATCGGGCCGGAAAATTCGCCGCGACTTATCCAATCGAGCTTCGTTATCGGTCCGATGCCATTCGCGGGTCTCCATTTTGCCGCGAAAGGACATCGGATCATGGCCACCTTCTATGTGCTGCCGTCGCGCCATCTGCTCGGCCAACGCTTCAGCGAGATGTTGTCGGCGATGTTTCCCGATGCCCGTTATACGCCGTGGGATTGGCCGGACCTGGCGGAATCGCTCGCCGCGATTGCGGAAGGGCAGGGGACCGCGTTCGTCGTTTACCGCGAGGACCTGGACGAACGTTTGAGCGTGAAGGACGCGCTGATGCGAAGTTTCGGCGCGGCGATCGATGACGACATCGTGGAAGTGCATTTCGGGTCGGGGCTACATCAAGTCATGCACCAGCGCTGGGCGAATGAAGCGATGAAAAAAGCGGCTTGAACGCGGAGAGGCCCGCGACCTGGAGAATAGGGGTCGCGGCCAGCTCCGCGCGAAACGAATCGCCGGAACTGTTACCCCCCAACAACCGCGACCCCAAGACGCATGAATGGGAATGAAAGACGTTTCATTTATACAGCCCGGTCGCCAAGGATGCCAAGGGAAATCGGAAAAAACACCAGCCCCGGATTGAGGTACTCCGAACCCCGGGGTTCGGAGTACCTCACCTCGGGGCTTGTCGGGTATGATTGGGAACATGCCCGAGCTTCCCGATATCGTCGTGTATCTCGAAAGCCTCAAGCCGCGCACGCTTGGACAACGGTTGGAACGCGTTCGCCTATTGAATCCATTTCTTCTGCGCACGTTCGAGCCGCCGATTCGTGAAGTCGAGGGCCGAACCGTCATCGGTTTGCGGCGGCTCGGCAAACGCGTCGTGTTTGCGTTCGAGACGGATCTGTTTCTCGTCTTGCATTTGATGATCGCGGGAAGATTGCACTGGAAGAAGAAAGGCGCCAAGCCGCCGGGCAAGATCGGGCTGGCGGCGTTCGACTTTCCCGAAGGCACGCTCACGTTGACCGAAGCGGGCAGCAAGCGGCGCGCGTCGCTGCATCTGGTGCGCGGCGAAATCGAACTGGCCAAGCACAACCCCGGCGGACTGGAAGTGCTCGACGCCGACGTCACGCAGTTTCACGCCGCGCTGGTGCGCGAGAATCACACGCTCAAACGCGCCTTGACGGACCCGCGGCTCTTCAGCGGCATTGGCAACGCGTACTCCGACGAAATCTTGCACCGAGCCCAGTTATCGCCGCTGGCCTTGACGCAAAAGTTGTCCGCGGACGATATCGCGCGCCTGTTCAACGCGACGCGCGAAGCGCTCTTGCTCTGGCTCGATCGTTTACGCCAGGACGCGGGCGACGACTTTCCCGAAAAGGTGACGGCGTTCCGCGACGACATGGCGGTGCACGGCCGTTTCGGCAAGCCGTGCCCGACGTGCGGCGTCAAGGTGCAGCGCATCATCTATGCCGAGAACGAGACGAACTATTGCCCGCGTTGCCAGACGGGCGGAAAAGTGCTTGCGGATCGATCGCTGTCGCGCCTTTTGAAAGATGATTGGCCGCGATCGATTGACGAGTTGGAGGAGCAACGGAACGAAGAACCGTAAGCTCACGACTCGATGTCGAGGTCAATCGCCAAATCTTCGTCGCGCATTCTTGAGCACCGAAGGTGCGCTCATGTTAAAGCCCAGGGCGCAGCCCTGGGAATCGGCGAACTTCCGCATTCAAGCCCCGAAGGGGCGCAATGATCAACCTTCTGCGCCGTGGCGCCCCTTCGGGGCTTGCTTCCGTTGGCCGCATTTCCCAGGGCTATCGCCCTGGGCTGTATCATCAGCGCACCTTCGGTGCTCAAGAAAAAAAGGCGCATCGTCAAAAGCGCCGATGGCGCGCGGATGGTTTGCAATGGCGCCTCGCGGACGCTCGGCCTCGGAAGCCGCGATTATTCGCGATTCGGCAGCGGCTTGCGTTCCCATTCCTTGCGGACCTGCGTCAGTCCATAGGCGCACAACTCGAACCGCTCGCTCAGGCGGCGCAGCACCGTCGCTTCTTCCTTGAACGGCTCCGCCTCGAAGGTGCTGGCGATCCAGTACGATCGTTTACCTTGCTCGCAGTAGTCGATGAAATGATCCTTGCGAACTTGAGAGCGCATCTTCTTGAGCACTTCCGGGTACACGCCGGTCCAGAAGAGCGTGAAATCGCCGATGTGCCGGTGCATCTCGCGGCTGGTGCGGCCGGCGGGAGGCAAAGCTTCGACCTCCATTAACATTTCGGCCACCTCTTCGAGGCGGCGATTGCCGGTGCGCAGCTTGTAGATCATGTCCACATGCACGAAGCGCGACAAAAGCGTCGAAAGGTAATCGACGAGCGGCGGGTCGGCGTCAGCTTCGACGAGCTCACCTCGCTCGACGACG
>DAIOGM010000548.1:0-4533 GCA_036745215.1 Gemmataceae bacterium | reverse complement strand
GCCTTCGCGGATGGCGTAGATCATCGTGATCGGCGCGGTGTGGTGATAGAAACGGTCGGCGTCCCAATAGTGCTGGACCATCGTCACGTCGAAATACCAGCTTTGACATTTGGTCTTGCGCTTTCCAATCGCCTCGACCGCGCGCGGACTGAACGACACCGGCGACAGGCCCGGCGGACAGCTCAGGCCCTTTTGCGTGCAGCTATAGACGGCGTCGATTTCCCATTCGTCGAGCTTCAAGGGGACGCAGCCGAACGACGTGACCGCGTCCACGATCAGCAGCGTGCCGAACTCGTGGCACAACTTGCCGAGCTGTTCGATCGGCTGCCAGGCGCCGGTGGACGTTTCGGCCTGGACGATCGATAGCACCTTCGGGCGGACCTTGGTCAAGACGTCGCGAATCTGGTTGAGATCGAAGACGCTGCCCCACGGCGCGTCGAGGCGCGTGACGTCGGCGCCGGTGCGCTGGGCAATCTCGACTTGACGCGTGCCGAAGAAGCCGTTGACGCAGACGACGATCTTGTCGCCCGGCTCCAGAAGGTTGACCATGCACGTTTCCATGCCGGCCATGCCGGTGGCGCTGATCGGGAACGTGAGGGGGTTCTTCGTGAAGAGCGCCTGACGGAGCATCTCTTGCGTCTCGTTCATGAGCGCGAGAAATTGCGGATCGAGATGGCCCAGGAGCGGCGTCGCCATCGCGGTGAGGACGCGCGGGTGAGCGTCGGACGGGCCGGGGCCGAGGAGCACGCGCGGGGACGGATTGAGTTGACCGGGGAGCGGCACGGTGGGGTCCTTTTCATTTTCACCCCTCTCCTCCTGGGAGAGGGGAAGGGGGTGAGGGTACGACCCCCAGGAATCGCTGCGCTCATCCTGGGGCTTGATGGATTATTTAAGGGTTTTCATGCGTTCTTGCACGATGGCACTGACGGCTTTGAATTGCGGATGATTGGAGCCGACCATCCACTCGAAGGCGCACGTTTCGACGGTCGTCAATATCACGCCGGCTCGCTCCAGGCGACGCAAGGCGACTTCGCGATCGAACGCGTATCGGCTCGCGACGGCGTCGGCGGCGAGGTACACCTGGAAGTTTTCGGCCAAAAGATCAAGCGCGGTGTTCAAAACGCACACGTGGGCTTCGATGCCGACGAGCACGATCTTCGAACGGCCCTTGGCGCGGAAGCCGTCCGTCAGGCCCGCGGCGGCGCAGCAGGAGAAGCCGAGCTTGTCGGGCCGGGTCGGCACGCGTTCTGCCAGCGGCGCCACGGTCGGGCCGAGGCCCTTCGGATACTGTTCCGTCGCGGCGACCTCGACGCCGAGCACCTTGGCGGCGTCGAGCAGGAAGACGATGTTGCGCACCAGGGCGTCGCCGTCCGGAATCTTCGGCATCAGCTTTTCCTGCACGTCAACGACGAGGACGGCCGACTCGCGAGCCGACAGGTGCGTGGCATGTTTCATGTAGGTTGTGTAGCGGCGGGGACGGGGAGCGACAACGAAAAAGCCGCTTGCGGTTTCGCGTTCGCTGCGTGCGAAGCGAACGCGAAACCGCAAGCGGCGGTCGTTATCGAGCAAGCGTTATTTCTTCTTCTCGATCTGCATGATCGAGGCGCGCGCCTGGTTTTGCACGGCCTGATTGCCGTCGCTCTTGGCGATTTCGCGCAAGCGCGGCAACGCGTCGGCGGCGTCGGGGCCCATGTTGCCCAGGACGATGCACGCCCATTGTCGAATCGTGACATTGTCGTCCTTCAGGCAATCGACGAGCGGCGTCACGCCGGTCTTGGCGCGGAACTGCGTGCCCATCATGCCCTGCAAGATCGCAATGCGGAAGTTGGCGTCCTTGGCCGACTTCATCGCTTCCGACAGCGGGTCCCACGCCTTGTTGCCGTAATGGCCCGCGTTGTACGCCGCCTGCGTGCGAACGTTCGTGTCGGAGTCCTTCAGGCCGATCGTGAATACTTCGAAGCCTTCCTTGGAATCGCGGCCAAAGACACCGATGACGTTGACCGTCGTTTGCCGAACCTGAGGCGACGCGTCCTTGATGGCGGTCGTCAACAGCGGCAGTACATGTTTCTGCTGGCCCGAGTAGGCGAGATGCGAAATCAGGTTGGCGCGCGTGTTGGCGTCCTTCTCGACGCCGAAATGCTTGACGAGGAACTCCGGTCCTTCGCCGCCGACGGTTGCGAGCGTGATCATGGCGTTGAGTCGCACGTTGGCGTTTTCATCCTTGACCGCATCCTTGATCGCGGGCAGGACTTTCTTGGCGCGAGGGCCAAGGTTACGCAGCGCCTGCATGGCTTGCGAGCGGACTTGGGGGTCGGAGTCTTTCAAGAAATCGCCGAGCGGCTCGACGCCGGCATCGCCGGCGCGCTGGAACATCCAGATGATCTGTTGGCGGATGTTGAGGTCCTTGTCCTTCACGAGTTCGACCAGCATCGGCACGATGGCCGACAGATCGCCGCGTTGACTTTGCAGAGCGTAAAGAGCCTGCTGACGAACGGTCGCCTCGGAATCCTTGAGCGCGCCGGCGAGCGCCTGAATGGCCTCCGGGGGCGTCTTGCCGGTGTTGCCGAGTTGGCCCAGCCCTTGCGCGGCCTGGATGCGCACGCTGACCGATTTGTGCTTGAGACCATCGACAAAGATCGCCGCGACCTTGCCGGTTTCGCGATTCGTTTGCGCCAAGGTGGAGGCCGCCTGCATGCGAAGCCCGAGATCGTCGTCCTTGAGCGCGTCGAGCAAGATCGGCATGGCGTCGTTGACGGCGAAATTCACCTGGACCATCAGGCGAATCTTGGCGTTCTTGTTTTCCAGCCCCTTCATCAACGCGGGCTGCGGATTCTCGTTGAACGATTGCAAAAGATAATAGGCCTGCCGACGAACTTCGGGGTTCATGTCCGTCAACGCATCCTTGATCTTGGCGGAGCCGAGCTTGGCTGGAATGCCGATGGTGGCGAGAGCGTTCATACAATGCTGGCGAACGAGGTCGTCGGTGTCGGAGAGACCGAACGCGAGGGCGATGACGACCGACTTGTCGCCGATGCGCATCGGCCAGAGCGTCTGGGCGGCGAGGCGACGCGTCTCGACGTCTTTGTCGCCGAGGCCATCGACGAGGATGCCGACCGCTTCGGCGCCGAGCTGTGTGATCGCGGCGGCGGCGAACTGACGTATTTCCGGGCGTTTGTCCTTGAACCCGGCTTCGAGCGCGGGCACAGCGGTTTTGCCCAGTTTCGCCAGCATCATCGCGTAGTGCTGGGCGCCATCGCTTTTTTCCGACAGGTACAGATCTTTGAGCAGCGGGACGGCGTCCTTTGCATCGGTGCCGATCTCGCCGAGCGAGGTCGCGGCGCGCAGACGCGCCGTTGGACTGTCCCCCTTGAGCACTTCGATCAAGGGCGGCACCGCGTCCTTGCCGAACTTCCACAGCGCGTCGCCGGCGGCGTTGCGCACGTCTTCGTGCTCGTCCTTGAAAGCCGCGATCAAGACGGAAATCGTTTTTTCCGGATCGCCCGCCAGCCGGCCGAGCGCGAACGCGGCCTTGCGGCGCAGCGCTTCGTTCTTGTCACTCATCAACTTGATCATGGTCGGCACGGTTTCCTTCGCGTCGGGGCCGATCCAGCCGAGCGTCCAGATGGCGTAGAACTTGAGATCGAGGTCGTCCGATTTCAACAACTCCGCGACCGGCGCGACCGATTTCTTGCCGATCTTGGCCAGCGCGATGGCGGCGTTCAATCGCAGGTCTTCGTTCTTCGTTTGCAGCGCGTCGAGCAGATCGGCGAGCGCGGGCTCGGCCTTGACGCCGAAGTCGGCGAGGTCCATCGCCGCCTGGATGCGCAGGTCGATCTTGTCCTTTTCCTTGATGTTCTTGAGCGCGTCCGCGAGCACTTTCTCGGGATCGGCGGTCTTGATCGGAGGCTGCGGCTGCGCATGGCTTCGAGGCGTCGAGAGGCCAAGGGAAACCGCGCCGGTCAGAAGCAAAACGAAGAGGTTGCGCATGGGTGTGTAATCCTGTAATGGAAAGGAGAAATGAACAGAAACCCAGGGGCTCGCAACGCTCACCCCTGGGCTTGAATTTACCACTCACCACTCGCCACTCATTTCACGGAGGCGACGACGGCAGTATCTCTTCATATTCAGAGACGTCTTCCTGGTCGTTGTAGCGCGCGGGAACAATCAATAAATCGTCGTTCATCTCGTCACGAGCGAAAATCTTGCGGAACTTCGTGATGAACAGGCCTTCCGCGAGATGGCCGGCGAGCTTTTGCAGATCCTTGACGTCGTCGGCCGGTGCGTGTCGAACGAGGAAGCCGATCGGACGTTCCTTCTGCGCCTTGTCCAGGCGGGCGCGGATGACCTTGAAGATTGCCTCGGCGCGGGCCGGATCCTTGACATCGGCTTGCGTGAAGCCTTCGTCCACGTCGGGCACTCTCTCGCTATACGGCGCCTTGCCGGTGAGAACGGCGACGTCGGACTTCGACAACTTGCGAGCCCATTCCATCGTCGTCGGGATGTGCCCCTTCTTGTTGGGCTGCGGACGCTGGC
>DAIOGM010000547.1:0-4542 GCA_036745215.1 Gemmataceae bacterium | reverse complement strand
TCGGACATCACCGGCGCGCCATTCACTTCCTGGCCATCGATTTCGACAGTGATCGACTTCGCGGTGTTTTCGAACGGCGAATAACCGGCCGGGATCGCCAAAGTGAACGCCGCGACGTTTTTCGTCTGCACCGCGATGTTCTCCTGATTTCCGCCGCCACCGCCGCCACCACCACCGCCTTTACCCTTGAGGAATCGGCCGCCGCGGATTTCGACGTTGAGGCGTGCCTGTTCCCAGTGTTCGCCAAGTTCATCGACGGTCACCCAGCGGATATTGTTGTAACGCAGCGTATAGGTAGTGAAGCGAATGCGTTTGGGGAACGGATCGCGGCCCTTCGCCACGATTGAATCGATGCGGCCAAACAGATCCGCCTTCTGTTGCGGCGGCGGCGGGTATTTGTGCGCTTCGCCAGGGGCCATGATGTGCATCAGGTGCAGATCTTCCTTGAGCATCGCCTGGGCCATGATGTCGGCGGCCTGACGTTGCTTTTCCTTTTCGTTCGAGAACGCGATCACCGGCACGTTGAAAAGATTGCCGGCCCAGTCGGTGCAGTCGTACCAGTGCAAGAGCTTTTGTTGCCACGCGTTCGGCTTGATCGTTTCGCCCTGGAAGACGCGCAAAAACTCCGGCGTCTCGGAGAAGCCCGCCCCCGGCTGCGCGGCCGCCCACAGGCCCGGATAGTGCACCGCGTAGCCCCAGCACGCGGCGCCGCCCATCGAGTAGCCGCGGGCGACGATGCGATTGACATCGATCGGATAATGCTTGCGTGCATGTTCGACAGCTTCAAACGTATCGACTTCGCCAGCGAAATGATTGGCATTGCAATAACGGCCATACGGATGCAAGACGAAGCCGTTCGGCGTGAACAGGTTGGTGTCGTTTTGCCGGCCGTTCAAGAAGTTCAACTCGGACAGCAATTCGCCGCGTCCGTGCCACCACAGATCGAGGCGGCGCGGCAGCACCGATTCTGCCTTGTAATTCGCAGGCACGATGATGCCGTACGGCTGCACCGAGCCGTCGATTTTCGATTGATAGCCGCGCACGACGGGGCCGGTCGCCGTGTTCCACGGCGCCTGGCCGTCGCGCAGGTTCTTGGCCCGCTCGTGACCTTGGGCGAGGAGCTTCTTGGCGATGGCGAATTCCTTCTCGTTGTGGAACTCGTTGTAACGCAGCGCGTAATAGACCGCGTTGTAATAGATCTGAACGTCCGGCAACAAATCGAGCTGAGCCGGTTTCTTGGCGAGGCTCTTTTTCAACTCGGCGATGTCGTTGCCGAGCGCGACGACGCCTTTTTTGAGTTCGTTGAACGTCTCGGCCGGCGCCTTGACGCCCGGCGGCGGCACGGGACGGACTTTGTCAACGATGTTGTCCTTGGGGCCGTCGGCGGCGGCGAGGCCAGTGATCAGTAGAAATCCAAAGAACAATGCAACACGTTGCATCATGGCGGGTCCTCTTTTTCCGGCTTGCGTTTAGCGTTCGCATGGCGCCATGCGAACGCTAAACGCAAGCGGGTTTGTGGTCTGGACAATTCTATCCCCGTGCCGGACAATGTTCAGATACACCCGCCGGAAACCCTTTTCTTCACGAGGTCCCACGCCGATGACGCGCCTGTTTGCCGCCGCTTTCGCCATCCTACTTCTTGCCACTACCACCAACGCTGCCCCGTACGACGAGATGGACTACGGCCCTTTCCTGTCGCACACGTTTCAATTGCCAAACGGCAACACGACGCTGCGCGGCATCGCGATCCCGTTCGACGCGCCGATCGACGGCGAAAAAATTGAACAAATTCCCGCGAAAGGCAAGAAAGGCTCGCCGCAAATCTTCAATCCCGGCAAATGCGGCGTCCTCTTCGACACGGAGTTGTTGCGTTACTCCGGCTGGTGGAACGGCGGCTTCACCACCTGGACCGGCGTCGTCTTCAACGCCAGTCACGGCGCCAACCCGGGGCCGGCCGGAAAGCTGCGCATCGCGACCAACATGACCGCCGGCTGGGCGAGCGGCGCGGGGAGACTCGTCGATCCCCGTTCCTACCCGCACGGGCCGATGCCGCGCGACGTGGGACGCTACAAGGGAATCTATCGCAGCGACAAAGGGATCGTTTTTTCTTATACCGTCGGCGACGTCGGGGTGCTCGACATGCCCAGCGTCGTCGTACAGGATAACCAGCGCGTCTTTTGCCGCACCCTCAATATTTCGGCAACCAAAGCCCCCTTGGTAATGTTGGTAGCCGATATCCCAGGCGTAAACACACTGGCAATTGTCAAGGGGGACAATCGAAGAGTCGGTCTGGGCGGTCCCGAACAGAATTATTTCGTCGCCGAGGTCGTTGGCGGCCCCACTGAGACGGCATTGGATTTCTCCGGCGACAAATCAGGTCGTCTGGTGCTGAAAATCCCTGCCAGCGATGCACCCACTCAAATCAAGATCTCCATGTGGAGCGGCCTGGGCGAGGATCTCGAAAAAGGTGGCGGCGCGGTCCGAAAATCCGGCGAGCCCATTGACCTCGTCGCTCTCACCAGGGGCGGTAAAGCCCGCTTCTCCGAAACGGTCACCACCCAGGGCAAACGCGGCGACGACAAGGGCGCCTACACAGTCGATACGCTCACGCCTCCCTTCAAGAATCCGTACAAGTCGTGGCTCCGCTTTGGCGGCGTCGATTTCTTCGCCGACGGCCGCGCCGCAATCTCCACATGGAGCGGCGACGTCTGGGTCGTCAGCGGCATCGACGACGGCCTACAGTCGTTGAAATGGAAACGCTACGCCGCCGGCCTCTTTCATGCACTCGGATTGAAGATCGTCAACGATCAAGTTTACGTGCTCGGCCGCGATCAGATCACGCGGCTGCATGATCTCAACAACGACGGCGAAGCGGACTTTTATGAATGCTTCAACAACGAGGCGATGATCACGACCAACTTCCATGAATTCACGTTCGACTTGCACACCGATCCGCAAGGCAACTTCTATTTCATCAAGGGCGGCCCGGTGCGGCCCGGCGGTCGCGGCTGGGACAAGGTGACGCCGCACCACGGTTGCGTCTTCAAGGTCTCCAAGGACGGCTCGAAGCTCGAAGTCGTCGCCCGCGGCTTCCGCGCACCAAACGGCATGGGCGTCGGCCCCAACGGCGAAATCACCACCGGCGACAACGAAGGCACCTGGACGCCGACGTGCCCAATCAACTGGATCAAGCCCGGCGGTTTCTACGGCGTCGTCGATTTCGCGAATGCCAATCCAAAGCCGACCATGCGCGACAACCCGCTCTGCTGGCTGCCGCGCGACATCGACAACTCCAACGGCGGCCAGGTCTGGATCACCGGCAAAAACTTCGGCCCACTGTCCGGCCAGATGCTCCACTCGTCCTATGGCACCTGCCGTTTGTACAACGTGCTCAAGGAAGAAGTCGCGGGCCAGATGCAGGGCGGCGTCGTGCCCATTTTGCCGTCGTTCGACAGCGGCATCTGCCGAATGCGTTTCTATGAAAAGCAAAACGCTCTTTTCATCACCGGCCTGCGCGGCTGGCAAACGACCGCCCAGAAGGACGCCGGCTTTTATCGCATCCGCTACACCGGCAAAAACGCGAACCTGCCCGTCGATCTCAAGGTGCGTCCGGGCCAGCTCGCCATCACGTTCAGCGACGCGCTTGACAAGACTTCCGCGTCGGACGCCGACAACTTCAACATCGAGCAATGGAACTACCGCTGGACGGAGAATTATGGTTCCGCGCAATACAAGATCTCGAACCCGAAGCAGCAAGGCCACGATCCCGTCGAGGTGCAAGACGCCCAGGTGTCGCCTGACGGCAAGACGGTGACGCTCAAGATCGACAATCTGCGTCCGGTGATGCAGATGAAGATCCAGTACAACCTTAAGGCCGCCGACGGCGCCGCGGTGAAGAACGCGATCCATCACACAATCAACGTCGTCGGCGACCAGCGCGGCGAGGTGCATGTGGGCGAGTATCGGGTGGTGAAGACGAAATGAACCCTGGCGCTTGCGGGTTAGCGCTCGCCCGGCGCGACGCTATGATAATGTAATGGCCCAAAAACGTGCCCCCTATGTTTCGCTGAAAAAATACGGTCTGCCCGACATCTCGATGCCGGCCATCCGCCGCTACGCGCGCCAGGTCGCGGACCGATTCAAGCCAGACAAGATCATTCTGTTCGGCTCGTTCGCGTATGGCGAGCCGAATGAGCATAGCGATGTGGATTTGCTGGTGGTGATGCCGTGTCCGAATGAATTCACGCAGGCCTTGCGCATTCAGAATGCGCTCGAGGCGCCCTTCGCCTTGGACCTGATAGTGCGCACGCCGCAGCGACTTCACCAACGAATTAAGGATGAGGATTGGTTTCTGCGTGAGATAAACGAAAAGGGCAAAACGCTGTATGAAAAACCTCACGCCCGAATGGCTGCGAAAAGCCGAAGCCGACCTGCGCTGCGCCAGAAGGTTGTCAAGCGAACGACCGCCCGTACATGATGTTGTGTGTTGTACCGGTTTACCGTGACGCCAATTTACGGCGCGCGGCGTGACGTGGCCCTGGA
>DAIOGM010000546.1:0-4552 GCA_036745215.1 Gemmataceae bacterium | reverse complement strand
CACGAGATCATGGCCTGAACCGCCGCTTGCGGCTTCGCGTTCGCGCGGCGCCTGGCGAACGCGAAGCCGCAAGCGGCCATATTGCATAGAATCCCATCCACCGAGCCGCACGCGCCGCGAGGCGCTGGCTCGAAAAATCCCACCCCAAGGAGCTTCTCATGTTCCGCACCAACCGCATCTTCTTCGGCGCCCTCCTCGCCGCCGGCCTTGTTTGGCTGGTTCACCAGTCGCCCGCCGGCGATGACAAGGACTTCAAGGACCTCTTCAACGGCAAGAACCTCGAAGGCTGGAAAATCCATCCCGACAAGCTCGACAAGACGTTCTCGGTCGAAGACGGCCACATCAAGGTCAGCGGCAAGCCGAGCGGCTACTTCTACACCGCCAAGAGCTACAAGAACTACATCCTCAAGTTCGACTGGCGCTACAAACGCCCCGACAATCTCGAAGACGACAAGAAGTTCAACGGCAACAGCGGCCTGCTGGTACACATCAAGGAACCGCACAAGGTCTGGCCGGTCTCGCTGGAAATCCAGGGCGCCAATGGCTCCCACGCCTCATTCATTCCGATCGGCGGCAAAGACGTCGGCGTGACCGACAATAAGTTCGACAAGGCGGCCCTCGAAAAGGCACGCCACAAGGTCGGCGAATGGAACACCACCGAAGCGTCCATCAAAAACGGCGACGTCGTCGTCAAAGTCAACGGCACGCAAGTTTCGTCCTGCAAATTCACGCTCCCCGAAGGCCCGTTCGGCTTCCAGTCTGAAGGCGCCGAGTTGCATTTCAAGAACATCAAGATCAAAGTGCTTGATTGATTCACAACACAACCTCATGAAAGGAAAGCAATACATCATGAAGAAATTCGTCTTCGCATTCGCGATGCTCTTCGTTCTCAACGCCGCCCGCGCCGGCGACGACAAGGGCTTCAAGCCGCTCTTCAACGGCAAGAACCTTGAGGGCTGGAAAACCGTCTGGCGCGACAAGGACAAGGGCGATCCGAACACGGTTCTCACCATCAAGGACGGCGAAATCCAGTGCTCCGGCGATCCATGGGGCTACTTCTATACGGCGAAGTCTTACAAGAACTACGTCGTCCGCTATTCGTGGACGTACCCGAAGAATCAACCGGAAAAGACGACCATGAATAGCGGCCTCTTGTTGCACATCCAGGAGCCGCACACGGTTTGGCCCAAGTCCGTCGAACCGCAGGGCCGCTACAAGGATCACGGCAAGATCTACTTCCCCGGTTGGCCGAAGGATGGCAAGGAATTGAAGGAAAGCACCTTCGATGAAGACGCTCAGAAGAAAGCGCTCAAGGCCAGCGATGAATGGAACACGACCGAAGCGACCGTGCGCGGCGACGGCTCGATCGAGGTGCGCATCAACGGAATGCTGGTCGCGAAAGGCAAGACGGAGTTGACGAGCGGACCGATCGGCTTTCAGTCGGAAGGGGCGCGGATTCACTTCAAGGACATCAAGATCAAGATGCTTGATTAATCATCATGGAGGATCGGCGCGGCCCGCCTTGGGCAAGTTCTTTGCCGCATCGGCGGGCACGTCGAAATCGTGAGTTGCGGTCCCTGGAGCGAGGTCAATCAGCATCTCATGCGTCAAGAAGAGCGGCTGGCCGAGCGGATTTTCGGACGTCGTCTGCCCGTCGAAGCCGTCGATGCGTACGATCAACGCACCGGACGGGCTGCCCGCGCCCTTTGCACGGGTGTCATACTTTCCGTTTTTGATTTCCGCAAAGCCGCCGGGCCCGGTGTTTTTCTTGGTCGGATCGGGTAGGAAAAACACTCGGCCCGCGGGCACTGGCTGATTCTTGAAGGTGACTTTGCCGGTAAGTTGCTGAACGGCAGGACCGCTGCAACCGGCAGCGAAGCAGGCGACCAGAACCGATGCTGCAACGAGTTTGTGACGCACGGGATCCTCAATCGATGTTCACGGATTCGTTGCCGTCCCGCGTGGCGAGTCGCTGGTAGTTGTTGAAATCGACGCTGTTGCTGATGGAACGAACCGTCCCGTCCCCCATCGCAAAGTTCGTCGCGCTGGCGTGTTCGCTGCCGAAGCTGATGTCCATGAACCGCGCGGAGCCGGTGAACGGATTGGAGTTGAGCGGGAAGGTGACGTTGTGGATGGACGCGCACGTCGGACTGCTGTTGCAGCCGCGAATCCACATGCGATAGCCCGGCAAGTTGGCGTTGAACGACGTCTCGCCGACCATGATGGTGTTCGAGGTGCCGTCGGTGACCTGCGTGAGCTTGATTTTCGAATCCTTGAAGAGCATGCCCTGCGTCGCGGCGCCGCCGTCGGCCGCGGAAAAGTTCTCTCCCAAATAGATCGTGCCGTTCTTGGGGCCGGGGTTGCCGTAATAATGAACGGTCCAGGCGAAATCGGGAAGGTTGTACGTGCCGCCCAAGGGACTGGTGCCGCTCTTGTCGGCGGCGTTGATGCTTTTGGCGCAATTGGAACTGGGGCACGTGTAAACCGGCACGCGAAAAATCGCCAAGTCAATATTCGGAGACTGGCGATAGCCCTTGGCAGGATCGAAAAGCACCGAGATGTTGCCCTGATCGATGTAGGGCAAAATGAGCACCTGAAACGGCAGCCCCGCTTCCGTCGTGGCGCCGACCGTCAAACCTCCGGCCGGCAAAACCTTGTAGGTATCATGGTAGCCGTGCAACGCCAGCGCGATTTGCTTGAGGTTGTTCAGGCATTGCGTCCGTGCCGCGGCTTCGCGCACCTTTTGGACGGCGGGAACAAGCAACGCAATCAATATTGCAATGATGGCGATGACGACCAACAACTCGATCAAAGTGAACGCGGAGCGATGGGGCACGCGACGCACTCGCATGAGCCGTCTCCTCCAAGTCGAAACCGACACAATCAAAAGATGAATACCATGCAGTCGTAAACCAAATTAATAAGCGTTTAATGAAGGAATGATGACGTATCGAACAAACCATTGATTTGAACCGATTGGATAGTGACGCGAACGCATCGCGAATTTACGATTCCATTGGGGAATCGCCGTCGCCGAGTACTTTCGGGAGCGTCCAATGTCGCGTACATGGTCGAGGCCAAAAATCGCGTTGGCAGGCTTATTGCTCGCCTTGTTCACGTCGGCCGCCCATGGCGATTTTCCAGCTGCCAAAGAAGCCAAAACCACCACGCCTTATCCGCCGGTCGAAATCACGTTCATGACATTCACGGCGCCGCGCGCGTTGCGCGTCTGGTCGGTCAAAATCGATTTGAATTCTCCCGACATCGACTTCATGGTCACGCCGCGCGGCAAGTTCGACAACCCCAAGCTCGAGACCGCCGCGGTCACGACGCTCGATTTCGCCAGGGCGTTCCGCACGCAGGTCAGCATCAACGCGACCTGCTCCGAACCCGCACCGAGGAAAGGCGGCGCCGGAGTCGACATCCAGGGCCTGAGCATCAGCCTTGGCGACATCTATTCCCTGGACCAAGGCAAAGCCGGCGGCGTGGTTATTGACACCAAGCATCGAGTGTCGATCCTCGCCTCGCCCATAAAGACGGACCAACTCAAGGATGTCCACCACGGCGTCGGCGGGCATTTCTTGAATGGCGTCATCCTCGCGGAAGGCAAGAACCTCGTCGCCGACAACAAGCAAACCGGCTCCGCGGCCGCGCTGCATCCGCGCACCGCCGTCGGTCTCTCTGCCGACAAGAAAACGATGTGGTGGCTTATCGTTGATGGCCGCCAGAAGCAAATCAGCGAAGGCGTCTATCTCGTCGAACTCGCGGAACTTGGCAAGAAGTTGGGCTGCAATGAATTGATCAATCTCGATGGTGGGGGCTCGACGACACTCGTCCTGCAAGAACCCAAGGCAGCCGACTGGAAAGTCATCAACACGCCTGTCGGCCTTGGCAAGCCTGGTTCGCTACGCTCCAACGGCAACAGCATCGGACTATACGTCTTCACCCCCGATCGCGCCATCACCTCCGCTCAGCTCAAAGCCATCATGCCGACGCTAACGACCGAGCGCTTGGCGACCTTCCTCGGTCCCCTCAACCGCACGATGTGGAAGAACGATATCACCACGCCCAAACGCCGAGCCGCGTTCCTGGCCCAGCTCGCCCACGAGAGCGGAGAATTGAAATACATGGAAGAGATCGCGTCGGGCAAAGCGCACGAAGGCCGCAAAGATCTGGGCAACACCGAGCCCGGCGACGGCACGCGCTACAAGGGCCGCGGTCCGATTCAATTGACAGGTCGAGCCAACTACCGCGCCGCCGGCGCCGCCCTGGGTTTGGAACTGGAGAAGACGCCGGAGCTGGTCGCTCGCCCCGAAATCGGCTGCCTCGTCGCCGGCTGGTTTTGGTCAACGCAAAAGCTGAACGACCTCGCCGAGGCCGGCGACTTCAAGCAGATCACGCGTCGCATCAACGGCGGCTTGAATGGTTTGAAACAGCGCGAGGCGTATCATCGCAAGGCGCTGGAGGTGTTCAAATGATGAACCACAGATGAACACAGATCAACATAGCGCGGCACAGCCGCAACCGAAAGGGTGAATGACGATTGCTCCCC
>DAIOGM010000545.1:3058-4562 GCA_036745215.1 Gemmataceae bacterium | reverse complement strand
CGCCAGCCGCTCGCGCCGTTTCGCTTGAAACGCCGCCTGGAAGTCGGCGTGCGACGTGTCCACACAAACCGCGTCGCCGGTTTCGGAGTCGTAAACCTCGAGCAAGCCGACATCGGGCAGCGTCTCCTCGCGCGGATCGTGAATCGATACGGCGACCACGTCGTGCCGGCGCGCGGTTCGCTGCATCGCTTTTTCATAGCCGGTGTCAAGGAAGTCGCTGAAAACGACGACAAGGGCACGGCGATGGAGCACCTTGTTGAGAAAATCGAAACCCGCACGCAGGTTGGTCGCGGTGTCCTTCGGCTTGAAGGCGAACAGATCGCGCAGGAGCCGCAAGGCGTGCCGGGGCCCCTTACGCGGCGGCACGAAATGCTCGACGGCGCCGGTGGCGAGGATCAAGCCGACCTTGTCATTGTTGCTGACGGCGCAGAGAGCGAGCAAGGCGGCGATCTCCGCGACGACGTCGCGCTTGGATTGATTGACGGAGCCGAACGCCATGCTCGCGCTGGCGTCCATGAGGAAGACGACGGTGAGTTCGCGTTCCTCGATGTAGCGTTTGATGAACGGATGTCCCATGCGGGCGGTGACGTTCCAGTCGATGGAACGAATCTCGTCGCCGGGCTGATATTCGCGCACCTCTTCGAACGCGATGCCCGCGCCTTTGAAGACGCTGCGGTAAGCGCCGCCGAGCGGGTCCTCGACGGCCCGGCGAGCACGCAATTGCAGTCGGCGTATCTGCCGCATCACTTCGCGCGTGAGCATGTTTGGGGGTATCTCGCAAGCCCAAGGGTGAGGTACTCCGAACCCTTGGGATGTTCTCAATTACTTGTCATAATACGCGATTACCGCCTTGACCGCGCGGCGCCATTCGTCGATCTTGCGATTACGCAGCTCGTGCGACAAATTCGGTTCGCTGCGTTGGCCCGCCTGCGTGAGCTTTCGCAACGCATCGAGATTCGGCCAAACACCGACCTGCAAACCAGCCAAGAACGCAGCGCCGAGGGCCGTCGCCTCTTTTTCAAGTGCCGCTAGCACCGGCCGGCCCAGCAGATTGGCCTGGCATTGCAGAAACCAGGCGTTGCGCGCCATGCCGCCGTCCACGCGCAGCACGTCCAGCGGCTTGCCCGTGTCCTGATCGGCGGCCGCGATGAGATCGACCACCTGCAATGCGACGCCTTCGAGCACGGCTCTGGCGAGATCGGCGGGTGAAGTATTGCGCGTCAAGCCGAAGAGAACGCCGCGAACGTCCGGCGCCCAGTGCGGCGCTCCCAGGCCGACGAAACCCGGCACGAGCAGGACCGGCTCCTGCGGCGACGATTGCGCCGCCAGTGCTTCTGTGTCGCTCGATTGTGCAATGACCTTGAGTCCATCGCGCAACCACTGGACCGCGGCGCCGGCGACGAACACGCTGCCCTCGAGAACGTACTGCGGCTTCGCATCGAGCGTTGCCGCGAGGCTCGTCAACAATCGATGCTTTGAGTGGATCGGTTTGTCGCCCGTGTGC
>DAIOGM010000545.1:0-3048 GCA_036745215.1 Gemmataceae bacterium | reverse complement strand
GACAAAAAGAACGCGCCGGTTCCGTAAGTGCACTTCGCCTCGCCAGTGCTGAAGCCGCCTTGACCGAACAACGCCGCTTGCTGATCGCCCGCGATGCCCGCGATCGGAATGCCCGCCGGCAGAAAAGGCAACGCCGAGGTGACGCCGAATCGGCTGACGCTCGGCTGAATCGCGGGCAGGATCGCCTCCGGCATTTCGAAGAATTTGCAAAGTTCGGCATCCCAGCGCGCGGTTCGCAGATCGACCAGCAGAGTGCGCGACGCGTTGCTCGTATCGGTCGCGTGAACTTTGCCGGCCGTGAGGTTCCACAACAGCCAGCTGTCGATCGTGCCGACCGCGAGCTTGCCGGCTTCGGCTCGTGCTTTCAATGAAGCGTCGCTTTGCAGCAGCCAGCGGATTTTCGTGGCCGAGAAATACGGATCGAGCACCAGGCCAGTGCGTTCAAATAGCCAGGGTTCGTCGGCATGGCGTTCGCGGCAGAACGCGGCAGTGCGGCGATCTTGCCAGACGATCGCCGGCGCAACCGGCTGCCCCGATGCGCGATCCCAGAGCACGACGGTCTCGCGCTGGTTCGTCAGGCCGATCGCCGCCAGTTCGCTCGGCTTGATGCGCGCCTGCGCCAGCGCCTCGGGCACGACTTCGCCGACGGTGCGCCAGATCTCGGCCGGGTCGTGCTCGACCCAACCGGGCTGCGGGTAATATTGTCGAAACTCGCGGGCCACGCTGGCGACGCACTGGCCGCGTTCGTTGAAAATCGCCGCCCGCGTGCTGGTGGTCCCCTGATCAATGGCGAGGACGGAGCCTGTGTTCATGATTGAAACCCCCGTGGCGGAAAGATGGAAATCTTGCCGTGAACGGACGGAAATCGGCAAGATTTCAAGCTTGCCGCCACCATTCCGTCGTGTTGTTCCTTCTAAAAACTCGTTGCCCGCGTGAAAATTACGCGAAAACCCGGCGTGCGCCAAAAAAATAATCTAGAGTTGAGTGGATTCTGGGTTACCTCGGTGGTGGAAGGGCTCCAGTCATGCCATTGGCCTGTCCGCAATGCAAACAGGTTTTCGAGAAGAACGGCGTCTGTCCCGCCTGTGGTGTCGTGCTCCTGTATCAGGCGACTAACCTCCAGTCGGACGTGCCGACCAATCCATGTGACGAAGACGATTCGGCCCAGTGGCAACAAACACCCTGGGGCAAAATCATCATCGGCCTGATCCTGGCCCAGGGGTTGAGCTTCGGTCTGCTGCAGTTATTGACGGCCGGCTTCCTCGCCAGCGGCGACGGCGAAAACGCCTGGCAAACCCTGTGGGGCATCGTGTTGCGCCATGCAATTCACGGGGCCAGCCTCATCGTCGGCGGCGCGATCACCGGCGCCGGCCAGTCGCGCGGCATCATCTATGGCTCGCTTGTCGGTTTTGCCAGCGGCGTCATCTCCTTCCTGTTGCAAGGCCATTCCACGGAAAGCATCAGCGATTACATCAACTTCGCGGAGCCGATCATGCACCTGGCGATCGGCGGCTTCGGCGGGGCGCTGGGCATGCTCATCTGGCGGCCGACGCCCAAGTTGCCGGAACTCGAAGGCAGCAATCCATCGGTGCCGACCATGAGCTGGGGTTTCTCGCTGGGCAAGGCGTTTGCCGGTCCGATTCATCTCGGCCGGGTTTGCGCGGGAGCGTTCGTCATCGTCGTCGGCGTCGTCTGGTCCAGGGCGATCCTGGATTTCGTGCTCCGCGCCAGCAACGGCAATTTAGCGATCTCGTCCCACCTTCAAGCACAGCTTGTGAGCATGGAAATCGCCGCGCTGGTCGCCATCCTTGGCGCCGGTTTGGCCGGCGCCACGACACGCAACGGCCTGAAGCAAGGATTGTGCGTCGGCTTCGCGGCCAGCATGATCGTTCTCGGCCTGCAAATCGGCGGGCCCAACTTCATAATCGAGTCGGCCGTCTTCACCATGAGCGGCATCATCGCCGTCGCCTCGGTCGGCGGTTGGTTCGGCGGCCAGCTCTTCCCGCCGTTGTCGGCCAACAGACGGCGGCGACGGGCCTCCATCTTTTCGTGACGCTTTCCGCTTGGCGGTTCGACGTTCGAATGATGTCTTCCAATTTTCGCGTTAATCTGGCAAATTCTACGCTCTGATTAGCATGGGCTGTCTCGTTCCCAGGCTCTGCATGGGAACGCACTGCCGCGAGGCTCTGCCTCGCCGAACCGCCCTCAACAAGGCGCCCCATCCGGCGGCCGCGCCTCGTGTCCTGAATGTGGAAGAGGTCTACTCAGGGTTCAGCGAGGCGGAGCCTCGCGGCAGTGCGTTCCCAGGCGGAGCCTGGGTACGAGAAATGGGAAAGGATTCCGGCGATGGCTCTCGACGCGCGGGCGCTCCTGGTCATCGGCGCGGCGAGCGCCGGCTGGGCGTTCAGCTTTGGACTCGGTTCACAGGCCGTGTCCCATTGGCTCAAAGCACGCGATGTCAGCGACACCGTCATCGGGCTCAATCATTCCTTCTACTACTTCGGGCTGGCGGTCGCGTCTTGCATCGTGCCGGCGATGACGCGGCGATTGGGAACGACGGCGTGCGCGGCGCTCGGCATGATCGGCTCGGGCGCGACGTTGATGCTATTCCCATTCGCCGACGGCGCATGGACCTGGTGCGCCTTGCGCTTCCTCAACGGCTGGGCCGGCGCCATGAGCCTCGTTCCGCTCGAAACGATCGTGAGCCGCGATTCGACGCCGGACCGCAAGACGCTGAACTTCGGCATCTACGGAGTCTCCCTTACCGTCGGCGGCGCGCTCGGCATCGCTGTGGCGCCTCAGTTGTATCCCTTTGGATACTTGACGGCGTTTGGCCTCGGAGCATTAGCGCCGCTGGTCGGCGCCGGCGTTCTCGTCGCCGGTTGGTTGCGTGTGCGCGACACGGCTGAACCCGGAACGCGCGTTCCGTTGGCTTTGCGCACGAACTTCCTCAGTTACGGAACTGCCTGGAGCCAGGGGTTTCTCGAAGGCGGCATGCTGGCGTTCCTGGCGCTCTTTCTCGAATCGCGCGGGCTATCCGTCGAAGCG
>DAIOGM010000544.1:0-4578 GCA_036745215.1 Gemmataceae bacterium | reverse complement strand
TCCCGCACCTATGCAGTTTTTTGCGCCATTCACAGGCGCAGCAATTGGCGAAAATCGTCGGCGCCAAGGATCTCGATCGCGCGAAAGCGGGCATGTCGCAGCTTGCCAATAGCTGCAATCGCTGTCATCAGACGTTTCGCGTGCCGGTCGAGATTGCGCCGTTTCAGCAGCCCGAAGCGCCGCCGCCGCCAGTGCGAAAGGTTTAGCAGACACAAAATGGCAAAAAAATGTCCGGCAAAAAAATGGCGCAACTCCGTCTTATTTTTCTGCCGGACATTTTTTTGCCATTCTTCGGCTTTTGAGACCACCTTCATACAATTCCCTAAAGATCGATCCCGCTCCAACGAATAACTCAACAACGCCTCGCTCTTGCCCGGGAGTCCGCGCACATGTCGTCCGCACCGGCCTCGCCGAGTCCACAACCCGCAACCGATACCGGCGCTCGATCCACGGATCGAATCGTCGTTTATCGCCACTCGAACCTGTTCTACTGGTGGCCGGTTTGGGCGCTGGGATATTTGTTTGCACTCATCACGTATTTCCAGGATCAACATCTCGCCATCGTGCCCGCGGGCACCGTCGCGGCCGAGAATCGCAAGGTGGACGTGGACGGTCAAGAAAAGATGGAAGTTCGCAACGTCCTCATTCTCGACAAGGGGAAAAAACTGTGGTCGCACAAGGACGACGACGGAAATGACGAACCGGTGCAGCCGATCATCTGGATCAGCCCCACCAGGACCTTCGGCTCCATCTACGTGATCATTCTGTTGATCGTCACGACCATCACCAGCGTCACCATTCGCGGTTTGTGGACCGTTTTCATGTTCGTCTTGGTGGTGGCGCTGACGTTCATCTTCGCGGCCGCCGGCTGGTGGGAGATCATCTTCCGCAAGTTCGGCCAGCTTTCGATCCACATCAACATGGGCGGCTATCTGCTGATTTCAACGGTGTTGTTCATTCTCTGGCTCTTGAACTTCCTATTGCTCGATCCGCAAACGTATATGGTGTTCACACCGGGCCAGTTGCGCGTGCGGCTCGAGATCGGCGGCGAGGAGACGGTGTTCGACACGTCGGGAATGGCCGTCACGAAGGAACGCGCGGATTTGTTCCGCCACTGGGTCCTCGGATTCGGGTCGGGAGACCTCGTCGTCAAGCCATTGGGATTGCAAAATCCGCTGCTCTTTCCGAACGTTCTGGGAGTCGGCAGCAAGGTAACGAAGATCGACCGAATGATGAAGGAGAAGGTCATTGTGCGAGCGCCGACGGAAAGCGCGCCGCCGAGTGCTTGACAGCGATGCCGGCGTGAATTAGGTTGAGCAATCGCCAACAATAACAACGAGGCAATGAGCATCATGTCCACGTCGAATCCACAACCTGGAACTCCTCCCGCGGCCAAGCCTGCGACACCTGCACCGGCGGCGCCATCGCTTGCGAAACGCGAGATCGTGATCATCAGCCATTGCACCCTGTTCTATTGGTGGCCGGTCTGGGCCGTCGGGTTTCTGATGTTCCTCATCACGATGATGTTCGGCGAACGAATGGCTGTCGTGCCAACGGAGACCACAGCGGTCAAGGGCGGCATCCCGGCTGTTTTGCTCTATTCGAAAGAGGACCTTGAAAAGAAAAAAGTCGCTGCCGATACAAAACTGGACGGATTGATTGTCCACGCCGGAAGCAAACTGCCGACCGATCCATCCCATCCCGGACAGCCCTCGCAGCCGCGCCTGCACATGACGACGAGCAAAAACCTCGGCGTGCTCTTCGTGGCCGTGCTGTTGTTGGTGATCGCCATTACGAACATCCCGTTGCGCGGGTTATGGTCGGTGATCGCGATCGTGCTCATCGTTTCGGTGGTCATCATCTTCGCCTTGCTCGAATGGTGGGAGACCATTCTGGAAATGCTGTCCTTTCTCGACATCCGCATCAATGCCGCCGGTTACCTGGTGATCTCCGTGTTCCTTTTCGCGCTTTGGTTGGTCATTATGGTTCTGTTCGATCGGCAAATGTACATCATCTTCACGCCGGGCCAGATGCGCGTCTGCCTGGAAATCGGCGACGCGGAGACTGCTTACGACACCGCCGGCATGACGATTCAAAAACAGCGCAGCGACCTGTTTCGCCACTGGATCCTCGGCCTCGGGTCCGGCGATCTGATTGTCAAGACGGCCGGCGCTCATGCGCACGAATTTCATATGCCCAACGTGCTCTTCATTGGCCGCAAGGTCAACGAGATTGAGGAAATGCTCCGTCAGCGTCCCGTCGTGGCGGGCAAGGCGGTGGAATAAGGAAGTGCTCAATAACGGCGCGAAAGCACTTAGCTCACAACCAAAAACTCTCCGCGTTCTCTGCGCCTCTGCGTTTCAAAATGAACGGCTCCGAATACGGCGAAGAATGTTCTCAGAAGAAACGCAGAGGCGCAGAGAACGCGGAGAACAAATCTCGAACTTTGAGAGAGTTCGCTTTCCACGAGAATCTCACATCCCGTTCTCATTTCCGTCGATAAAATACTATTTACTCTCCCTCCCCGACTCGTGGATTCACCATGAAATCGTTTTCGTTGCTGTCGCTGATTCTGTCGCTTTCCATTGGTTCGACGCTGTACGCTCAGCCAAACTCAGAGGAAAGAGCGAAGCAACTCGAGTTCTTTGAGTCGAAAGTGCGCCCCGTGCTTGTCGAGAATTGCTTCAGTTGTCATGCAGGCGAGAAACACAAGGGCGGCGTCCGACTCGATCGCAGGGAAAACGTCTTCAAGCAAACGGAAGAGCCAATCGTCGTCCCCGGCCATCCGGAAAAAAGCTTGCTAGTGAAAGCGATCAAGCACGAGATCGACAGCAAGATGCCGCCGCCGCCGAAGATGAAATTGCCGGCGCAGGCCATCGATAACATTGTCGCGTGGATCAAGGCCGGCGCCGCCTGGCCGGAAGACAAGAACGTCGTGAAATCCGCCGATCCGCGTTCGCACTGGGCGTTTCAACCCGTCAAGAAGCCTGCGATTCCGTCTGTCAAGAACAAGGCGTGGTCGGTCAATCCGATTGATGCGTTCGTGCTGGCGAAGCTCGAAGGGAAGGGTTTGCGGCCGAATTCGGCGGCCGATCCGCGGACGATTCTTCGGCGCATCAAGTTTGATTTGGTGGGATTGCCGCCGACGTTTGACGAGGTGAAGGAGTTTGATAAGGCGTGGGATGCGCGGGGCGCGAAACCGCAAGCGGCCGTCGAACAACTCGTCGATCGGTTGCTCGCCAGCCCGCAATACGGCGAACGCTGGGCACGGCACTGGCTCGACATCGCGCGTTACGCCGACACCAAGGGCTACGTCTTTCAAGAGGAACGCCGCTACGCCAACGCGTACACCTATCGCGACTACGTGATCAAGGCGTTCAACGACGATTTGCCGTACGATCAGTTCATCCTGCAACAAATCGCCGCCGATCGGCTGGTCGCGAAGGATCAGGCGCCCGCGAGTTCGCAAGCGGCGATGGGCTACCTCACGCTCGGCCGGCGTTTTTTGAACAACATCCACGACATTACCGACGACCGCATCGACGTCGTCACGCGCGGCTTCATGGGGCTAACCGTCGCCTGTGCTCGTTGCCATGATCACAAGTATGATCCGATCTCGACGAAGGAATACTACGGCCTCTACGGCGTGTTCACGAGTTCGATTGAGCCAAAGGACCTGCCGCAACTGGGGGAACCGGAGCAGACGAAGGAATACGCCGATTTTCAGAAGAAGGTTGGCGAGATGGAAAAGGCGGTGAAAGACTACGAGACGAAATTCAAGAAGGAATTGAGCGAGAAGAACCGCAAGAATCGCGACGAGTTGCGAGCGTTGCAAAAGAAGGTCGATGCGTTCAAGGCGTCGTCGCCGGTCGCGCCGCCGCGGGCCATGGTCATGATCGATCGTCCCAATCCGGGCGACGCCCGCGTTTTCGTTCGCGGCATTCCAGGCAATCAAGGGGCGCTCGCGCCGCGACAGTTCCTGACGATCCTCAGCCGCGACAAGCCGCAGCCGTTCAAGGAAGGAAGCGGCCGGCTCGAACTCGCGCAGGCCATTGCCGACAAGGAAAATCCGCTGACTGCTCGCGTGATGGCCAATCGCATCTGGATGCACCATTTCGGCGCGGGCCTGGTCGCGTCGGCGAGCAACTTTGGTTTGCGTGCCGATCCGCCGAGCCACCCGGAACTGCTCGATTATCTCGCGGCGTCGTTCGTCGAGAACGACTGGTCGATCAAGAAATTGCACCGGTTGATATTGCTGTCGAGGACGTATCAGCTTTCGAGCGCGGAGAACCCTCAGGCGAATGCCGTCGATGCGGAAAATCACTTGCTCGCTCGCGCCAATCGTCGCCGCCTGGACTTTGAAGCGATGCGCGATTCGTTTTTGTTCGTGACTGGAAATCTCGATGCGACGATGGGCGGCAAGGCGGTCGATATCACGACGACGCCATTCAGCAAGCGGCGCACGATCTACGGCTTCATCGATCGCCAGAATCTGCCTGGCGTCTTTCGCACGTTCGACCTGGCGAGTCCGGATGCCTCGACGGCGCAACGTTTCGAGACGACGGTGCCGCAGCAGGC
>DAIOGM010000543.1:0-4602 GCA_036745215.1 Gemmataceae bacterium | reverse complement strand
GGGGAGCAATCGTCATTCACCCTTTCGGTTGCGGCTGTGCCGCGCTATGTTAATCCGTGTCCATCTGTGGTTTTGTCTTAATGGAGTGTCTCGGCGCTGGCGACAGGCAACTCTAGCGGCAGCTTCACCGTGAACTTCGAGCCTTTGCCCGCCACGCTTTCGACGCGGATGCGGCCATGATGCTGCTCGATGATCTGGCGGCACACGCTGAGTCCCAGGCCGGAGCCGCCGTGGCCTTGCTCGTCGGGCTTCTTGGTGGTGTAGAACGGCTCGAAGATCAGGCGCAGTTGATCCGGAAGGATGCCAACGCCGGTGTCACAGATCGCGAGGTCGGCCATCTGCGTCTTGGGATTGACGCGAACGTCAATGGTCAGCTTGCCGCCCCTGGGCATGGCTTGACGGGCGTTGATGATGAGATTGAGGAGAATCTGTTCGATCTGCCCGCGCACGACCGGCGCCTTCGGGCGATCGTGGAAGCGTTTTTCCACGGTAATCTGGTGCTTCGCAAGGTCCTTCTCCGCAAGGATCAACGCTTCCTCGATGAGCGGCACGAGATCGACCAGTTCACGGCGCATCGATGAGTTGCGTGCGAAGCCGAGCATGCTGGAGATGATCATGGCGGCGCGGTTGCTGCCTTTCAAGATCTTGTCGAAGGCTTGCTGCTTGCTGGCATCGGAGCAATCGGGACGCATGCCGAGCTTGGCATAGTTGATGATGGTCGTGAGGATATTGTTGAACTCATGGGCGACACTTGACGCGAGCGTGCCGACGCTCGAGAGACGCTGAGCGCGAAGGAGCTGCTCGCGCAGTTGCTCGGTCTCATTGGGAACAGTAAGGAATTCTTCGCCAATCATTCGCCGTCTCCCGCGTCCGTGAAAGGGGCTGTATTTCTAGGTGAAGTGCTCTTGACAAAAATGGTATCGGCACGAGGGGGAATGCACTTCATGGGAAGTGACGGAAGTGTAAATGGGGAAAGGTGTCAAGTAACGGGATTCGCGTGCGTGCTGGGCGATGAGATGAGATAGGGAGTTATCGGCGAGCCGAGCCCCGTAAGGGGCCGGTTGAGTCGAGTGGCTCTTCGACCGGCCCCTTACGGGGCTCGGCTCGCCAATCGCTTACTTCTGCGGCGGCCGCAACACATACTTCTGCGCCCGCCTCCCAATGATGTCGCCGAGGTACATATTCCCCTGCGAATCGAGCGCGATGCAGTGTACCCAGTTGACCTCGCCCGCCCGTTCCAGCCCGTCGATGCCCTTCGGCAACGTGAATAACTGCAAGAGCTTGCCGGCCGAGTTGAATTTCATGAACACCTGATCCTTCGGCGGGCAACCGAGGGCGGTGTCTTCCTTGCGCCATTGCATCGGCGAAGAGCCGCACACCCAGATGTCGTCGTCCTTCGTGACATGGAAGCCCCACGGCACGATCAGATTGCGCCACTCTTCGATGAACTTGCCCTTCACATCGAACACCTGGACGCGAACGTTGTTGCGATCGGCGACGTAGATGCGTCCCTTCGAATCCATGGCGATCGCGTGCGGTGTCGAGAATTCGCCGGGCCCGTGGCCGAGGTTGCCCCATTCGTTGATGAATTCGCCCTTGCTGTTGAAGTGGACGATGCGAGCGTTGCCGTAACCGTCGCTGACGTAGATGTCGCCATTGGCGGCGATGGCCATGTCGGTCGGCATGTAAAAGTGCGTCTTATCGCGGCCGGCTTCCCCCTTGGTGCCGAGCGTCATGAGCAGCTTGCCGTCGGGCGTGTGTTTTTGGACGACGTGATGGCCGACGTCGGACGTCCAGATGTTGCCGTCGTGATCGATCTTGATGTGATGCGACATCTTGATGTCCTGGCCCCACGAACGCAGGAACTTGCCGTTCTTGTCGAACACCTGCACCGGATGCTTGGCGCGGGTGAAGACATACACGTTGTCGTCTTTGTCAACGGCGATGCCGGGGACGTGGCCCCATTGCATGTCGTCCTTGCGTTGCGGCCATTTGGCGTCCACGGCGTAGTCGATCGCCAGATTGACGGCGGGGTACTTGCGTTCCTTCTCCTGAGCGTGGCTGAAGTTGACGAAGACCAAACAGGTGCCGAGAAACGCGAGAGCGGGGATGAGTCTCATGGCAATACTCCTTGCAATGGTGATTCAGCGTGCGTGCATCGTAGCCGACGACAGTGGCAGAGCAAGAAAAATCCAGCTTGCGAGCCACGGGGTTTATCCCCGTGGTATGGAAATCCATTCCACGGGGATAAACCCCGTGGCTCGCCGAGCAGGTGAAGAGTGCTGCACTTTCGTTCGTCTATGGTTACAATGGGATTGTTCAACCAAAAGGGGAGAACGAAATGATCCGTTCATTAACGCTCTTCGTCGGCTGCTGCATGTTGGCTGTTTTGTCGCACGTCGGCGCACAAACATCCGCGCCGGTTTCCGTCGCGATCGCTCAGCCGCCCGCCGAAGCCGACTGGCCGATCTTCCGCGGCGATGCGTTGCAGACCGGCGTCGCGCGCACGACGCTGCCGGACAAGCTCGACATCATCTGGAAGCTCGATCTCAAAAAAGGCATCGAATCGACCGCCGCCATTGTCAAGGACACGGTCTACGTCGGCTGCTTCGACGATCATTTGCATGCGTACGATCTCAAGACCGGACAACTCAAATGGAAGACCAAGCTCGGCCCGATCAAGGCGCCGCCGAGCTTTTATCAAGATAAAATCTTCGTCGGCGACGAGGACGGCATTTTCTACTGCGTCGATGCGATCAAGGGCACGAAGCTCTGGGACTTTGAGACCAGCGGCGAGATCAGCGCCGGCGCCAACTTCGTGGGCGACAACGTCATCTTCGGCTCACACGACGGTACCCTCTATTGCCTGGCGATCAAGAACAAGGAACTCATCTGGAAGGTCAAGACCGAAGGCCCCGTCAATGGCTCGCCGCTCGTTGCGAATGGGCAGACGTTCGTGGCCGGCTGCGACAGTCAATTGCACATCATCGAAGTCGTCAAGGGCCAGACGCTCGCCAAGATCGAGCTGTCTGGTCAGGCGGCCGCGACGGCGGCGGTGTTTGGCGACAAGCTTTACGTCGGCAATATGAACGCCGAGCTGCAAGGGCTCGATCTGAAGAAAAAGGACGTGAGCTGGTCGTACGTCCCCAAACGCGGGCAGCCGTTCTACAGTTCCGCCGCCGTCAACGACAAATACGTCGTCGTCGGCAGCCGCGATCGCCGCATGCACGGGGTGAATCGGATCAAGGGAGATGTCGCGTGGAGCTTCGAAGCATCCGGCCGCGTCGATTCGTCGCCGGTGATCGTCGGCAATCGCGTCTACTTCGGCTCGACCGGCGGCACGCTGCACGTTGTCACGCTTGACGGCGGCAAGGAAGTGCAGGCGCTCGAACTCGGCAACAGCATCCTGGCGTCGCCGGCGGTGGCGCATGGATGTTTGGTGATCGGCACGACGGATGGATTGCTCTATTGTCTGGGAAAAAAATAAACCACGGAGTTGACGGATGGCACCTATTGCAATCGTTTTCGGCCTTCTTCTGTCCGCGCTCGGCCCGGCTCTGTTTTTCCTTTCCGATCCGGAAAAGCAGAGTCCGACTGCGTTCATTCCGACAGGATTTGGGGTCCTCCTTGTCATTTGCGGCGCGATCGCGCTCAATGAGAAGTTCCGCATGCACGCCATGCACCTGGCCGCGCTCATCGGCTTACTCGGTCTGTTGATGCCATTGGGACGCGTGATCTACGCGGCGACGCGGCCCGACTTTCAATTCGGTCTCGCCGCCGGAGGTTCGTTGACGATGGCGGCGCTGTGCGGAATCTTTCTGGTTTTGTGCATCAAGTCGTTCATCGACGTGCGGATGGCAAGGAAGAAAAAGGAAGCTGAATTGCCGAATACGGGGAGCTAGCCATGACGACGACGAAAACGATCGAAGAAATCAATCGCGAGCTGGGCGATCAGGTGTACGAGGACGCCAAACGCAATCCGGAAAAGTACGCGGGCAGGTACATTGGCATTGCGAATGGTGAAGTGGCGTGTTCGGGAGATGATCTCAGTGAAGTCATCACCGGATTGAAAAAAAAAGAACCGGATACTCGAAAACTGTTCGTCGTTGACACAACGCGCGATCTCAAAAAGGTTCTCAGAATCTCGGAGACATGGTATGCCCTTCGCCCGTTGGTCCCTGAAGAACGACCGGCCTGCGATCGAGATAACGCTAACTGACGCCAGCGGTCAAAAAAAGACACGGACTCTCCTGGCTGACACGGGCGCTGGGGACGCTCAGGATCAATTTGATCTTGTCCTTCACATGCTTGATTGTGCACAACACGGAGGAGTGTTTACTCAGTCCATTTCCGTCAGTGGTGCTTTCATCGGTAATCATCCGGCGTTTGATATCTATGTGGAAATTCCTTTGTTGGGATATCGCGAACAAGTCGTTGCCGTTGGTGTACCATACTTGCCACCCGATTTCGACGGCATCGCCTGCTTTCGTTTCCTCAATCGCTTCACCTACGGCAACTTCAGCGACAAAAACGCATTCGGGCTCGAAACCTAATTCGACAGCGCACCTTGACTCATATCGCCAGGATTTTGTAGACTCTCCA
>DAIOGM010000542.1:0-4618 GCA_036745215.1 Gemmataceae bacterium | reverse complement strand
GCTTTGGTTTCCGTACCCCAGCGTCTCCCTTGCCGCGAAGTACCGCGCCGCGCTGCAAGACGGCAACAAGAAGCACGTCGATGCACGCAGCGATATCTACGGCATCGGCGTCATCTTGTTCGAGCTGTTGACGGGCCGGCTCCCGTTCGAAGACAAACGCGGCCCGCTCGCCGAGACGTTGCCCGGCATGATTGCCGAGCGTCAGAAGTCGCCGCCACGCTTGCGTCAGTTGAATCCCGCGATTTCGCCGGCCGTGGAATCGATCGTGCGGCACTGTCTGGCGCCGAAGCCGGCGGATCGCTATCAAACGGCGGAAGAGCTTCACGAGGATTTGCAGCGGCATCGGCATCATTTGCCGCTGCAACATGCGCCGGAGCCGTCCATGCGTGAGCGAGCGCAGAAGTGGGTGCGTCGTCATCCAAGGCTGGCGTCGCCGCCGATGATTATCTTGATTTTGGTGCTGCTCCTGGGCGCGCTGATGGCCCCGGTGGCGTGGCAGGCGTGGGTGAATCATCTGGCGGAACTGGAGAAGGCGGAAACGAACGTCTTACTCGCGAAAAAGGAATCCGTTGTCCTCAAGAAAGAAGTAGAGTCAGCGAAAGCCGAAACCGAAGCCTTGCGACAATATCGAATTTTCCGCGCCAATGCGGCCGGTAAATCAGAGGAATTGATGGACGCACTCAACTTGGTGCGCCTGCGTCCCGAAACCATGGAAATTGAAAAGGGGCGATTGACTAAACTCACCGACAAGGGACGTAGTCTTCTGAATCGATATCGGGTCCTCGACGCGAACGATTGGCAGTCGGAGCCGAACGTCCGATTGCTGCCGGATTACGAGAAACACGTGCTTTTAAGCGATATTGCAGCAATCCTGTACCCCCTTGCCGAAATCGAACTTTGGAAGGCCGGGCGTTTGAAAAACAGCACGACGGGGGACGCAAGTCAGGCTGGTTTCTCCGGCAACATCGTTAAAGAGTTGATTCACGCCAATCAAGTCGCGGCGACGCAATTCTCCAGACTCGCTCTGGCATGCTTCCCGACCGCTGCGCCGCCGCCTGCGCTGGTGTTGCAGCAAGCGGACCTGGCACGCCTGGCGGGCAACGCAACGGAAGCCAAGCGACTTGAAGAAGACGCCGAACGCACGCCGTGGCGCCCCGAGGCGCCCGACGCATACTGGATCGCATCCGGTTGGGCCGCGCGCGGCAAACAGGACTCCGCGCTAAAACTTGCCGAAGTGACAAGGCAACAGCCTGACCACTTCGGCGCCTGGCGGTTGCGCGCATTGTGCCTGCAATCGGCACGCGACTACGTCGCCGCGGAAGCGTGCTGGAATACGTGCGCCGCACTCAGGCCCGAGGAAAGCTGGGTTCTCTATTTTCGTGGACAGGCTGGGCTGCATCTGGCCAATTGGAAAGAAGCACGCGAAGATTTCGACGACTTTCTGGAGAGTCACCCGAGCTTTCGCGACGCTTACGTTTACCGGGCTGCTGCGCTGGAGGGGCTGGGCCAATATCCGAAGGCGATCGACGATCTGACGACGGCGATCGACATGGGGCCGGCGACACCGGAGCTGTTTTTCAAGCGCATCGAATTGAAAGAGAAAAACGAGGACCGCAAGGGTGCTCAGCTTGATCGGATTCGCCTGCTCTCGGCCGAACCAACGACACTCAACGAGTGGGTTTATCGAGGCATGATCCAGGCCAAGGACGATCCGAAGGCCGCCCTCGCCGATCTGGAGCGCGCCCTTTCGATTGATCCAAACAACGTCACCGCACTTTACCAAAAAGCGTTGCTGTTGGATCAGCCGGACCCCCGCCATCCATTGCATCGACCCAAAGACGCCGTCGGCACGCTGAACCGTTTGTTGATCGCCGATCCAAGTCACGTTGACGCGCGGCTCAAACGCGGCTTGCTTTATGCCAAAGAAGGCATCCGCAGCAAGGCAGTCGCGGACGCTAAACTCGCTTTGGAATCCGACCAATCTCCCGCGCGCTGTTACTCCGCCGCCTGCATTTACGCGTTCACGTCGAAGGAGTTCCCGGACGACAATGCGCTCGTCGTCAAATGGCTCGGATCGGCCCTCCGCAATGGCTATGGCAACGATCGAATTGGCAATGACATCAACTTACCGATCAGCCACATTCCCGAAGCCGTCGATCTTCGCTGGGCCGCGCCCTACATGGGCCCGGCCTCGAAGAATCGCAGCAAGCCTTGATGGCGCCTGGATTCAACCTTGGCGCGTGCCTCCCACGGGTTATACTCATCCATACCCGCTCACCTGGAGTGCCCGCCATGCTTCGCGTCTGCACGTCTGGCCCGCGCCTTTCCCGCCGCGACATGCTGCACATCGGCGGCCTCGGTGCGCTCGGTCTTTCACTACCCATGCATCTACGAGCTCAGAGCCACGGTCGGCCGTCTGCCAGCGTTCGCAAGTGCATCGTCCTCTTCTTGATGGGCGCTCCGCCGCAGCATTCCACATGGGATCCGAAGCCCGACGCGACGGCCGAGGTGCGCGGCCCGTTTGGTCCAATCTCAACCAACGTCCCCGGCATGCAAATCTGCGAATTGATGCCGCGCCTTGCCGATCGCATGGACAAGATCGCGATCCTGCGCGCCGTCTCGACCGGCGACAACGCTCATTCATCGAGCGGCTACTACATGATGACCGGGGTGCCGCATCAGCCGATGAACACGGAGAACGCCAACCCCGGCGCCCCGAACAATTGGCCAACGTTGGGCGCGATCGTGCAAAAGGTCCGCGGCGAGCGCGAAGCGATCCCCGCCGCCATTCGCCTGCCGCACCGCATCTTCAACACCGACGGCAGCGTCTGGCCCGGCCAGGATTCCGGCTTCCTCGGCATGAGCGCGGACCCGTGGCTGTTGCAATGCGTCCCCGGCGCCGCGTCGATGCGCGTGAGTGAATTCAGCTTGTCTGCCGATTTGCCGTCGGGCCGCCTCGATGATCGCCGCCAGCTTCTTGACGCAATCAACCAGCGACTTGACAGGGATCATCGCCTCGAGCGTTTCGATCGACAAACGCAGCAAGCGTTCGACATGTTGCGCAACGCCCGCGCCGGTCACGCCTTCGACCTGGAGCGCGAGCCGGCCGCGATGCGCGATTCCTATGGACGCAGCCCGTTCGGGCAGAGCGTGTTGTTGTCGCGCCGCTTGATCGAAGCGGGCGTGTCATTGGTGCAGGTCAACTGGTATCGCGGCCCCAACGAGCCGCCGGACAATCCGTGCTGGGACTCACATACTGATGAGCCGAATCGATTGCGCAATGTGCTCGTGCCGCCGATGGATCAAGCATTCGCGGCATTGCTCGACGATCTGTCCGCGCGCGGCCTCCTGGACGAGACGCTCGTGGTCTGCATGGCGGAGTTTGGCCGCACGCCGCGTTACAACAATCGCAACGGCCGCGACCACTGGGGCCCCGTGTTCAGCGTGGCGCTCGCCGGCGCCGGCATCCGCGGCGGCGTCGTGCATGGCGCGAGCGATCGCATCGGCGCCTATCCGCGCGACGGCCGCGTGCGCCCAGAGGATTTGACGGCGACCATTTTCCATTGCCTGGGCCATGCGCCGGACAGCGAGATTCACGACAATGTCAATCGGCCCATCCCGCTCAGCCGCGGGCAAATCGTGCGGCAGGTGTTGGCGTAAGGCGAGCCGAGCCGCGTAAGCGGCCGGGTGAAAAAATGCATTCCATTCGACCAACTTCGGCACTCGCGAAATCCATCGCCTTTACCGACGACATGATGAGCGTCCATCTCATGGATGGCCGCATCATTGGCGTGCCCTTGGCATGGTTCCCGCGTCTGCTGGCGGCAACGCCGAGGCAACGCAAGAAGTACGAGATCGGCGGCGGCGGCATCGGCCTACATTGGCCGGAGTTGGATGAAGACTTGTCGGTCGCCCGTCTGCTGGCGGGCGCGGATACCGCATCCGAGTAGCGTCTCACTTTTCCTTCGGCAACACAATCTGGCAGCAGCCAAGATCGAGCGATTCCTTGGGAATGCCGGCTTCGATCACTTCGTGCAAAACGCCGTCGCACAATGAGTAGATGACGAAGCGCCCTTGCTTCTCGCCTTGAATGAGCCGGGCGTTTTTGAGAACGTTGAGATGATGCGAGACATTCAGCGGGGCGATCTTCAACGCGTCGGTAATTTCCGTGACGTTCTGTGAGCCATCAACATGAAACGCCCGGCGTAGTTTGTCATTCAGATAATTCGACGCAACCTATTGCACCTCCATTACCGATATGATAGGAATATGCCATCGGCGCTATCGTTGCGCCTGCACCCACCGGAAAACCCTCCCGCCGGAATTTGGTTTTTCCGAGCCTGAAGCGTAAGCGAAGTTTGAGTTAATCACTTCGCTTACGCTTCAGGCTCGGACGAGGAACCGATCCCATGCTCACCATCTTCTCGAAGCCCCACCAGCGCGGCGGCTTTTGCGACGGGCTCAATCGTCGCGATTTCCTCACCATCGCCACCCTCGCCTTCGTCCGGCCAGATCCAGCGCGGATCGAACGATTCGGCCGCCAGCATCGTGAACACCACCACGGCGCCGAAGGCGACGAGCCCGGGCTCGGGCTGCACGCCCGCGAGGACGCCGAAGC
>DAIOGM010000541.1:0-4619 GCA_036745215.1 Gemmataceae bacterium | reverse complement strand
ATCACCAGACACTTGCCCTCATCGAGCGCCTCGACGGCCTTCTTCAACTCCGGTATTTCTCGGCGAAAGCCGGCCGCCTCCACGCGGATCGCATCGAAGAGGTAAATCATTGTCCAGCGCAAGAGCCAGTGATCGAAGAAGACGCTCGTCATCATCGGAATCATCGTGCGCGGCAACACCTTGGCGAGCCACATCGGATCGAGATACGAGCTGTGATTCGCAACAAGAATGACGGGCCCCTTCAGCGGAAACGTATCAAGCCCCGGCCCGGCGGTGCGAAACGAATACATGATGGCGAAGATGAACTCGATGATTTGCTCCATGAACTCGCGGCGAAAAATCCACCACGCGGCTAGCGTCGCCACCAGCGACGCCGCGGCGATCAACCAGAGCTGCGACACGGGCGTCATGCCGGTCGTATGTGTGAGCACCGTCAAGCCGATGCCGGCAATGGTGGCGCAGACGTAATCCGTCATGTTGCGAACGGCCATCGCGTTGCCGCGGGCGTCGGCGGGGACGGCGGCTTGGTACGTCGCGGCGAGCGGCACATTGATCATGCCCGCCGCGATGCCGACGAGCGCACAGAACCACGGGTCCGGCTTGTCTCCCGTCGCGGCGTACGCCATGCCGATCGTGAAACCCAATCCGCCGACGGGCGCCAAGCCGAGCACGCGGCGCGGATGCTTTTGTAAGCCCGCGAGCAGCGATCCCGCGGCCACGCCGCCCATGATCCAGCAGGTGATGATGGCGATCTCGCGAAGATCATAGCCCTTACCATCGAACATCAATGCGAGCATCGCGCCCGACATGCCGATGACGAGGCCGCGCTTGCCTGACAGTCCGATCAAGCAAATGCGCGCCTCGCGGATGTTCCAGATGCGGCGAAAGTCGGCGAAGAAATCGCGCACCGCTTGCCACGCCGGCTCTTCACGCCGCACATCGCTGGGGAACGACACCGGCAACGCGGTCAACAGTGCGAAGCCGTTAAGCGCGATGACCAGAACAATGGCCGCGCTGTAGTGTTCGAGTATGACCGACGTTTGCAACGGTGTGCCGAGAATCAACAGCATGCCGCCGAGGATCGCGGAGAACGTGCCCATCTCGATGAAGCCATTGATGCGCGTCAGCGGCCAATGCGTGTCTTGCGCCGCCGCGGGGAGCATCGCATAACGCGTCGGGCCGTAGATGGAGGAGCCGATCGCGATCAGGCCCCAGCACCACAGCCAAAGATCGCCGACGAGGCCCCAGGCGAGCATCACGGCGAACCCGAAGATCGCGGAGCCGATCAGCACCTGGCGTTTGGGCAAGGTGTTGCAAATGGCGCCGTTGAAAGGGGCGAGGAAGACCGCCGGCAACGTGAATATCGCGGTGACGAGGTACCACGCGCTGTTCTTCGGCGCTTCGCCCTGACTCGCGTAATCGAGGCACACGAAAAATCGCAGCGCGTTGTCCGCCGTCACGCGCGCGGTCTGCGAAAGCCATAAGCTGACGAGCTTCCAGCGGGCTGAGCCCATTCCGTTTGAACCTCTGCGTGATATGGCGTGTCCGTCGTTGGATGATTTATGAATTCGCCGGCGCGTTGACGCCTTTGGAACCGTGGGCTAACCTAAAGACACCGCCCCATTAACTTCCCTCCTGTGGCGGCAAGATTCCGATCTTGCCGATGGTCTACTATGCCGAGTTACAATCCGAAAGTCGTCGAGCCGCGCTGGCAGCAATTCTGGGAATCGAACAAGACCTTTCGCACGCCGGACGATCTGAGCAAGCCGAAGTACTACATCCTCGATATGTTCCCGTATCCGTCCGGCTCCGGCCTGCACGTCGGCCATCCGGAAGGCTACACGGCGACCGATATTCTGGCTCGCTACAAACGCATGCGCGGCTTCAATGTGCTGCATCCGATGGGCTGGGACGCTTTCGGCCTGCCCGCGGAACAGTACGCGATTCAGACCGGCACGCATCCGCGCGCGACGACGCAAAACAACATCAACAACTTCCGCCGCCAGATCAAGATGCTCGGCTTCAGCTACGACTGGGACCGCGAAGTTGACACGACCGATCCCAAATACTTCAAATGGACGCAGTGGATCTTCCTTGTCCTTTTCGACACGTGGTACGATCACGAGAAACAGAAAGGCCGCCCGATCAGCGAACTGCCGATCCCCGCCGACGTGCAGGCGAAGGGTGAACCCGCGATCCGCACCTATCGCGACAGCAAGCGCCTCGCGTATCAAGCAGAGGTTCCCGTCAACTGGTGCGCCGCGCTCGGCACGGTGCTCGCTAACGAAGAAGTCATCGACGGCAAGTCCGAACGCGGCAATCATCCGGTTGTGCGAATGCCGCTGCGTCAGTGGCTGCTGCGCATCACCGATTACGCGGAACGGCTGCTCGATGATCTCGCCATCGTCGATTGGCCGGAGCCGATCAAGAAGATGCAGCGCGACTGGATCGGCAAAAGCGAAGGCGCCGAAGTCGAATTTGCACTCGCCAAGCCCCGGGATGAGCGCAGCGATTCCCGGGGGTCGTCGTCAATCCGCGTCTTCACCACGCGCCCCGACACGCTCTTCGGCGCCACCTACATGGTGCTGTCCCCCGAACATCCGCTCGTCGATGTCATCACCACGGCCAATCAAAAAACCGCCGTCACCGCTTACAAAATCGACGCCGCGAAGAAGAGCGATCTGGAACGCACCGAGCTCGCGAAGAAGAAAACCGGCGTTTTCACCGGTGCGTACGCGATCAACCCCGTCAACAACGAATCGATCCCGATCTGGATCGCCGACTACGTCCTCGTCAGCTACGGCACCGGCGCCATCATGGCCGTGCCGGCGCACGACGAGCGCGACTTCGAGTTCGCCAAGACGTTCAAGCTGCCGATCCGTCCCGTCGTCCTGCCGCCGCGCTCGTGGCTCGAAGCATCCAATGTTTGTCAAACGCTGGCCCGTCTCGCGCACGATTCGCGATTCACTCCGGAAAGCTTGCTGACCAACGATCCGAAAGCGGACACGATACCTCACATCGACGCGGAGATTCTGAAGCGAGCGTCGCGCATGTGGGACGAGGCCGGCAACGACATCAGCCAGCTCACCGAGTTGCTCTATCGCTTTTCGATTGAGCTCTTCGGCCAGTGCTACGCCGACGAAGGAACCGCGATCAACTCCGGCTCCTTCAATGGCCAAACGACGGCGGCGTTCAAGAAGCAGATCACCGAATGGCTTGAAAAAGACGGCAAGGGCAAGCGAAAGATCAATTACAAGCTGCGCGATTGGCTGTTCAGCCGGCAGCGTTACTGGGGCGAGCCGTTCCCGATCCTGCACGAAGTCGATGCCTCCGGCCAACCGACTGGCGTCATCGAGCCGCTCTCGGCGAGCGAGCTGCCGCTGGAACTGCCCGACGTTGAAGATTACAAACCGACCGGCAACCCCGAGCCGCCGCTGGCGAAGGCGAAGGCCTGGCTCGACGTAACGAAGAACGGCAAACGATATCGCCGCGAAACCAACACGATGCCGCAATGGGCCGGCTCGTGCTGGTATTATCTGCGCTATCTCGACGCGAAAAACGATCAGGCGTTTTGCGATCCTGCCAAGCTCAAGCAATGGCTGCCCGTCAATCTCTACGTCGGCGGCGCCGAGCATGCCGTCTTGCACCTGCTGTATTCGCGCTTCTGGCACAAGGTCCTCTTCGATCGCGGCTACGTGCCTTGCGCGGAGCCGTTCCAGCGCCTGGTCAATCAAGGCATGATCCTCGGCAGCATGGAATTCACCAGCTTTCAACAAGCGGGGCAATGGCTGTCCGTCGAACAGGTGGACTTCGACGGCGACGTCGCCACGCTCAAGAAAACCGAGGCGAAGGTCGATCTCGTCAAACTCGACGAAGAACAGGTCGAAAAGGAAAAGGACTACTTCGTTCGCAAGGGCATGAAGCAAATTCGCGTCGATGCCCGCGCTTACAAGATGTCCAAGGCGCGCGGCAACGTCATCAATCCGGATGACGTCGTCAACGAGTACGGCGCCGACAGCTTGCGTCTCTACGAGATGTTCATGGGCCCGCTCGAGGCGACCAAGCCGTGGAGCATGCGCGGCGTCGAGGGGGTGCATCGTTTTCTCAATCGCGTCTGGCGGCTCGCGATCGACGATCGCCTCGAAACCATGAAGCTGCTCGATGCGATCCAGGACGTCGAGCCGGACAAGGAGACGCTGCGCATCCTGCACGAGACGATCAAACGCGTCACCAACGATCTCGACACGATGTCGTTCAACACCGCCATCTCCGCGATGATGGAGCTGACCAATCATCTGACGAAGCAAACCGTGCGTGCGAAAAGTGTGATGAAGACGTTCATGCTTATTCTCAGCCCGTTCGCGCCGCATCTGGCTGAAGAAATCTATCAGGAACTCGGTACACCGAGCACGGTCGCCTACGAACCGTGGCCGACGTACGACGAAAGCCTGCTCAAGGCCGACACGCTCGAGGTGCCAGTGCAGATCAACGGCAAGCTGCGCGGCAAGCTCACGGTGCCGGCCGACATTTCCAAGGAGGCGCTCGAAGCCGCAGCCTTGAGTGACGAGAGGATCAAGAGCCAGCTGGAAGGCAAGACGATCAAGAAGGTGATCGTGGTG
>DAIOGM010000540.1:0-4619 GCA_036745215.1 Gemmataceae bacterium | reverse complement strand
AACTTCACGTGCGGCGGCGGTTCTTCGAGCGTTTTCAACAGCGCGTTGAACGCCGCGGTTGAAAGCATGTGGACTTCGTCGATGATGTAAATCTTGTAGCGCGATCGGCTCGGACGAAAGTTGACGTTGGCGCGCAACTCGCGCACGTTTTCGACGCCGTTGTTGCTGGCGCCGTCGATTTCGAGCACATCGGTGTCTTCGCCACTGGTGATCGCCTGGCAGATTTCGCAGGCGCCGCACGGCGTCGCGGTTGGGCCTTTTTCACAATTGAGAGCTTTCGCGAGAATACGCGCGGTGCTGGTTTTGCCGACGCCGCGTGCGCCGGTGAACAGATATGCATGAGCGACGCGGCCGCTTTCGATGGCGTTCTTGAGCGATTGCGACACCGCCTCCTGGCCGACGAGATCGCCGAACTGTTGCGGCCGATAGCGACGCGCGAGGACGGTGTACTCGGCGCTGGATTGCGATGGCGCCGCGGCGGTTTTTTTCTCAGGACTCTTGCGCTTGCCCATGAACTTGATTCCAAATACGTCGTCCGCCGCTTGCGAGTTTCGCGCGCACGAATTGCTTTGCGATGGCGTTGGAGTCCCGCCTTTAGGCGGTGTTTTGCTCAAACCCGCCTAAAGACGGAACTCCAACTTGCAAGCGATGCGATGATCATTCCACATCCGGAGATGGTATACAAACAAAAAGCCCACGGAAATCGTCCGTGGGCTTTTGAGCGCCAGCCGCCCCGAGATGGCTGAGAGAGGCTAATCCACTGCACAAGATCCACTGCTTATGGCTGCACCTTCCGGCCTGACCAGGTTCACAGCTTCCCCTTGCGTGGGTCCCCTCCCAGCCTCTCGAGGCGGCGGTCTTTGACTCATGCTGATTTGGAACTCATGCCATTTCGCTCACGATTTTGCACAATCAGCGAGTCGAGCAACTGGCGGCGGTTTTGCAATGCGGCCACGTCGCGCTTGGAAAGCATATACGCCCGAGTCGCCTTGTCGTACCTCGGCAAATCGGCTTCGCGATGAAGCCGTTCTATCAACTCGATCTCCTTGGTGCGATGCCTGATGGCGTCGTCAAGATCCCCCTTTAGTTCCTTCGCCAATGCCCATCCTTCCTGGCGAATAATTGCCAAATCGTTCTCCGGCAGCTTCTTGAGAACTCTTTCAAGGCGGCCAAGGTATCGATTCGCACGCGCCTTTTCTTTTCTTTCGTAAAGCCAATAACTAACTTTTTCACACAAATAGTCCAACTCGAACCATGGACTTCGAAAGGTGCGACGAGTCGGAGGCGCTGCTCGTTTTTTGGTGACCATGAAGGCTACCTCCACGGCGGTCTGATCCGCGCGGGATCAAGATCCGGCTGCATTGCTCGGGCGTCGTCCGACATTCCAGCCCAAATCCTCATGGCTTCATCATACCGAAGATCCGCGTCCGCCCGCCGCTTCGCGGCCTTTTTCTTGAACCGCTTTTTTTTCGGCGGATCCGACTTTCGCCGATGCCCGCGTCCGGGAGTATGGCCCATGATACGGGTCCGGTGTTATTTCGCCGCTTCCTTCACCACCGCCTTCTCGATCGTCACCGCCTCGATCGGCTTTTCGCTGCGCGTCTTCACGGTGCCAATCTTGTTGACCGTTTCCTGCGACTCTTGATCGGCGACCTTGCCGAACGCGGTGTAGTTCTTGTCGAGAAACAACGCGTCCTCGTGGCAAATGAAGAACTGGGTGCCTGCCGAGTTCACGTCGTCGCCGCCGCGCGCCATGGATAGGACGCCCGCGACGTGCTTTGTCGCGTTGAACTCCGCTTTGATTTTGTAGCCGCCGTTGCCGAAGCCGGAGCCTTGCGGACAGCCGCCCTGGATCATGAAGCCTTCGATGACGCGATGGAAGATGAGGCCGTCGTAAAAGCCGATCTTGCAGAGAGCGAGAAAATTCTTGACGTGCCCCGGTGCGATGTCAGGCATGAATTGCAGGCGAATCGGGCCTTTGTTCGTCGTCAACTCAACGGTGTAGGTTTTCTTCGTGAAATCGAGTTCTTGCTGGGCTTTGTCGACTTCGGCCTTACAGTTGGATTTGTTCACGGGGTGCTCCTGCTTGCCGTTTCGCGCTCGCGTGGCGCGGTGCGAACGCTAAACGCAAGCAGCACGGTCAATCGAGTACAGTTCGTTCAATGCTCACACTGCGAATCACCACCGGCTGCACGAGCCGATCGAACTCGCCTACCGGTCTTTTATTGATTGTACGCACCACGTCCAGTCCCTTGGTGACGCGGCCGAAGATGGTGAAGTTGCCATCCATGTATGGATTGGCCTGGGCCGTGACGTAAAACCGGCACGCCGCCGACTCCGGATCTTCGCCGAGCGACGCGCCGAGGACGCCCGCATCGTGCGTGAGTTTGTCGCTGATTTCCGGCTTGAGCCAGTAGCCGATGCTGCCGGAGCCGCGTTCGCCGGTGCCGCGCGGACAGCCGGTTTCGATGTACGCGATGTTGGCGTCTTCGACCTTGCGATTCAAGCTGTAATAGAAGCTCATGCCGTCGTAGTAATGCGACTTCGCTAGACAGATGAAGTTGCGAACATGGTTCGGCGCATGTTGGCCGAGAAGTTCGACGTGGATGTCGCCGACATCGGTGGCGATGACGGCGCGGTATTGAATCGGCTTGCCGTCATTATTGACGAACGTGATCTGATCCCAGAGCCCGTTGGCGATGGTCTCGAAAATCTTGACGGCGTTCTTGCCGGTGTGCGTCATCTCCGGCGGCTGCATTTCGCCCTCGGGAGCGGGATCGAGAATGACGGCTTGCTTGAACGTTGGCAGTTTTTCGGCTTTGACAAGCGCGGTCGTTTGGCCTTGAATTGATTTGCCGAGATTGTCTTTCTTGATCTCGACCTGAACATTCGATTTGCTGGCTACTTTCTTGCTTGCGTCGTCGCTGTCTTTATTGCAGCCTGCCAGGCTGAGCAAAGTTACCGCAGCGACGCCAATGCCCCAACCGATCCATCGATTCATATGCGCCGGCATGAGCTGCTCCTTGATCTTTCATGAAGGCAAAACGAGCGTACGGATATAGGCCAACGCTCGCGCGCCGTCAATCCGGCTTGGCTCGCCGATTCTCTCCCCTCTCCCCCGGTACTCCGGGGGAGAGGTGCTGGGGGTGAGGGGGACGGCGTCCCTTGCAAAAGGATGATCCCATTTGCAAGGGCCACTCTTCCCCTCACCCCCAGTCCCTCTCCCCGGAGTACCGGGGCGAGGGGGGAATACCCGCGCTCGGCTGCGTCGCTAGAATATGCCCACTTCATCGAATTTCGAAAGCGACTTCATGATCGAGTTTGTTCAATCGCTTGCCGCCGTCGTCGCGTTTTTGTTGCCGATCGGCGCATACTGCCTTTTCCTGGCATGGATCAATCGGCGGCCGCGGCCCGTCATGACGAGCGGCTCCTGGGACACGTTGGGACTGGTGTTTGCCGCGTCGGGGTTCTTTGGCGTCACGATTCCACTTCTTCTCACCGAGTTTTACAAACGCACGTCCGGCCAGGTGGATAGCGTGCATGCCCTTTGGCTGAGTTTTTGGGCAATCTGGCTTGGATATTACTTGTTGCTCGTCGCCGGCAGCATCATGGCCGTTCGCTGGCGATCCCACAAAACATTGATCTATAACGTCGATCTCGAGCTGTTTCCCAAGGTGCTTGAGCACGCCCTCGCATTGATTGGTCTGGAATCACGGCAAGAGCGCGGCCGACTGGTGCTCACTCCCGTCAGCGCTCCGTCAGGCGAGTCTACTGCTATCATGGAACCGATGACGCGGCCGCCGAGTTTATCCAGCGATCGGCGCAGCGCCGAGATCGAGGTCGAGACGTTTCCATCGATGTGCCATGTGACATTGCACTGGCGCCGATGCGAAGATGCCGTCCGATCTGAAATCGAACACGAGCTGGACAAGACGCTCGAATCGGCGGCGCCGCTCGAAAACCCGGCGGCCGGCTGGTTTCTGAGCGTCAGCGGACTGATCCTCGGCGCCGTGGCAGCGGTGGCCGTGGCGATCGTGTTCGTGTTTGTTTTCCTGGCGCGTTGAAGGCTTCCGAACCTGCGAACGCGATCCCCTGTCCTGCCTGCATGATCGATCCGATGCCGATGGACGCTCACACCCTCGACCTTCTGGAGTTCCACAAGATTCGCGAACTCGTGGGCACGTACGCCTTTTCATCGCTCGGCAAGGACCTCGCCCAGTTGGCGGAGCCGAGCACGAACGCCGACGCGATTCGCGCCGAGCTGCAACTCGTGAGCGAGATGGTCGAAGTGCTCGGCCAGGGCCAATCGCCGCCGTTCGCGGGGCTCAAGGATGTGCGTATGCTGGCGCGCCGCGCGGGCATCGGCGCCATGCTCGCTGCCGAACAGCTTCTCGACGTCGCCGGCACGCTCACCTGCACGGGCCACATGTATCGCTGGCGCATGCGGCTCAGCGAACTCTGTCAGCGCTTGATCGCCTTGATGGCTCCCGTCGAGGATCTCGGCCTGGTCGCGAAGTCCATCGCCGGCTGCATCGATACGCGCGGCCACGTGCTCGACATGGCCAGCCCCGAACTCGCGGCGGTGCGGCAACAGATCGCCGGCCTGGATGACAAGGTTC
>DAIOGM010000539.1:0-4637 GCA_036745215.1 Gemmataceae bacterium | reverse complement strand
CGCCTCGATGAGCGGCACGAGCGCCGACATGCCGAGGCCCGCCGGCGTCAATGCGCCCGAAAGCGACAGGCCGACCGTGACGTTCGGCTCCAGCATCTTCGCCGTGAACAGCTTGCACGCCTCGCGCATGCGGCCGGCGTTGTACGAGAGGAACGCTTCATCGACGAGCTGGGTAACGGTTGTTTTGCCGGAAAGAAGCGGCGGATCGATGCGCTTGTGGCTGATCTTGTGAAGGTACTTTTGCGGCGCGTTTTGTTTTTTCATGCGGAAAGGCTATGAGTGGATGCTGGAACGTCAACCATCCCGTGCCGAGGCCCGGCAATCGCCGAGCCCCGGCAGAGGGGTATGACGTATGGATGAAAAGGCGCCTACTTCTTGTCCTTGAAATCGAAGTCTTTCGTCACGGTCTTCCCGCCGCCCAGAAACACCGCCGCCTGGCCGAGTTCGCGGATCAGCCCGTCGGTCACGAATGCGCTCACCTCCACTTTTTCCGTTTTGCTTTGCACCTGGAAGCTCTCCATCACGCCGATCAACGCCTGAAACGGCACCGGCGGCGAACCGGGGGGCAACGGCTCCTTCATCGCCTGCTTCAAGCCTTCGATCCCTTGCTTGCGAAGTTCGCCGATCTTTCCAACCAGCTTGTCCGCCTCATCCTTGTTCGCCATCACCGATTCGGCTTTCAAGCTCAGGCCCGTGTTCGTGCGTTCGAGGTACGCGGCAATCTTGCTCGGCAGCGGTTCGAAATTGCCGAACGCATGCTTCGATTCCTTCGGCAATTCGCCGACGAAGAACGCCGTCGCCTTGTCGGGGATCTTCGCGAGGCGATCCTTGAGTGCGCCGGCCGACGCGCTGGGTTTTTTCTTGGCGCGGATTTCGAGAACCTGCGTGACGAGGTCGTTCGGGTTGGCGCCGAATTGGTCGTAGCCAACGATGAGCAGGTCGCTGTCGCCGACCAGGGCCATCATCGGCTCGGAATTCGCTTCGCGCAACGTCACGATCGGCGTGCCATCGGCAGCTTTGAACGTCTTCGCTTCCATTTGACCAAAAGAGAGGCGTTGAATTGCCGGCGCGATCCAGGCGGGATTGGCTTTGCCGGAAAAGCGCACGTAGAATTTCCGCTCGCCTTCCTTGTCCGCATCGACAAAGCCGACGGCGATGCGCTCCATGCGGATGTTGCCGACTTGTTCGAGTTGATCGTACATCGCGGCCTTGGCCTGATCGGGCAACATCTTGAGCAGATCCTTCACGGCATCATTGCCCTTGGTTTCAACGGGCCGCACGTCGAACGCGACGCCGAGCTTCACGTCATCGGGGAACCAGCTCAAAGCGTCCTCACGCAGCGGCCGAACCTTTTCGGGCATGTGCTTCTTGCCATCGAGTTTCGCGAGTAGTTGCCTGGCGTATTCTTGAGCAAAGCCTTGCGGGTCCTTGCCGCGCTTACCGTCGGCGACTTCCTCGACGGCTTCGCGATTCGAGGCGTAGTTCTTGTCCTTCTTGAACTTGTCCGCCTCATCCGCGAGATGACGCAGCGCGACCAATTGTCGAATCTGCGCCTTCGGCGTATCTGGAGCAACAATGATGGTGTCGATCATCGCATCGATGGTCGGCTCGACATTCCTCGATTTGAAGTAATGCGTCGGCTGCACCATCGCCACGACGTCGGTGGTCGTCATGCCGCCGGAGAGCATGGCGAGGATGAGGATTTCCGCGAAACCGAAGCCCATCATGGTTTGCTCCTTCGTTGCATTTGTTCTTTTCAAGTATTCGTCAATTCATCAACCGGCCCCTGACGGGGCTCGGTTCGCCGGGACTTACTTGTCTTTCTTGACTTCCGCCGGCGGCGGCGCGACGTCAACAGCGTGGCCCCAGATCATGCCCATCATGCCCGCCTGCTGGAGCAGACCATCCGGCACGATGACGCGCAGTTGCGCCTTGTCGGCCTCGCCATTCACTTGCAGGCTTTCCAACAGATCGATTAGCCCCTGGAACGGGATCGGCGGCGAGCCCGGCGGCAGCGGCGGCGGTTGGCCCTTCAGTTTATGCAACATCGTGATGCCTTCCTTGCGATGGTTCGACATTTTTTGTACGAATTTTGCCGTATGATCCTTGTTGAACATCGTTCCTTCGAATTGCAAATCCATCCCCGTTGGCGTGCGCTCGACAAACGCGGACAGGCTCATCGGGACCGCATCAAGAAGGAAACGGAATTCCACTTGCAGTTCATGCGGCACCGCGCCGAGCGCGAATGCAACCGCGCGATCGGGGATCTTTGCCAGCGGCGCCTTGAGTTCGCCGGACGCGGCATTCGGTTTCTTCTTGGCCCGGATGTCGAGCAGCTCCGCAGCAAGTTCGTCTGTCGGCGGATTGGCGCCGTTATATCCGCCGATGAGCACATCGGTGTTGCCGATCGCCAGGATCGCCGGCGCGTTTTGACCGCCATTGAGGAGCGTGATCGTCGCGCCGTCGGCGTTTTTCATCGGCGTCGCGGTCATGTGTCCCCCTGAAATGGCTTGCAACGCGTCCACGCACCACTTCTGATTTGCCTTGCCGGTGATGCGCAGGAAAAGCTTGCGTTTCTTGGGATCTTTCGCATCCACGAAGCCGAAGGCGATGCGCTCAATGCGGACGTTACCGCACTGTTCGAAGAAATCGTACAAGCCCTTCTTTTCTAGCCCGGGCATCAGGTTGAACTGGTCGCGCAAGGCGTAGTTCGCGGCATTACTGCCATGCCGCAAGTCCGATGTCGCCGCGAAGGTGACGTCGGCCGGGAACCACTCGAGAGCGTCCTCGCGGATGGGCCGCGTTTTCACGACGGGCGGTCTGGCGTTGTCGAGCTTCCTTAGCACGCGGGCTGCGTAATCGGATGCGAAGCCAAACGTGTCGGCGGCCAATTTGCCCTGGGCAATCTTTTCAAGCGTCTGACGATGGCCTGCGTAGTTGGCCGCCTTCTTGAGCTTGTCGGATTCGTCGGCAAGATGGCGCAGCGCCACGAGTTGTTGGATTTGCGTCTTCGGATCATTCGGCGCTCGGCTCGCGAGTTCGATCATCTTGTCGATGGAGATTTCTATTTCGCGCGTTTGAAAATAATGCGTTGGCTGCACAATGGAAGCAACGTCTGTCGAACTCATGCCGCCCGACAAAAAAGCGGCCAACAGCATTCCTATGTAACCGAAGGGCATAACAGACTCCTCGTGATTGACTCGGTTTTACATAGTGTATTGTTTGACATTGCTAACGAGCCGCGACCGAAAGGGGGCGGTTTCATAATGCCTCGGGATTATCAATGAACGCTCCGACGCGCGACGACCTCGCGGAATCATACCTCAGGCAACTTCCCTATACGCCGTATCCGGTGCAGGAAGACGCGCTGTTGGCCTGGTTCACGTCCGATCAAGGCGTCCTCGTCTGCACACCCACCGGCACCGGCAAGACACTTATCGCGCAGGCGGCTCTTTTCGAAGCATTGCACACCGGCGCAACCGCCTATTACACCACGCCGCTCATCGCTTTGACAGAACAAAAATTCCGCGAAATGCAGGCCTCGGCCGTCCGCTGGGGCTTTCGTGAAGACGAGGTCGGCCTCGTCACGGGCAATCGCCGCGTCAATCCCGATGCGCGAATCTTGGTGGTGGTCGCGGAGATCTTGCTCAATCGGCTCCTGCACCCGGAGGCGTTCGATTTCAGCAAAGTCTCCAGCGTCGTCATGGACGAATTTCACAGTTTCGCCGACGTCGAACGCGGAATCGTCTGGGAACTGACGCTTGCGATGCTGCCGAAACCCATTCGCTTGCTGCTCCTATCGGCGACGGTCGGCAATTCGGCGGAGTTTCTGCAATGGCTCGATCGTTGCCATCAACGCAAGCTCGAACTCGTCGAAGGCAAGGAACGCAAGATTCCACTCGAATACATCTGGGTCCCCGATCAATTCCTGACCGAGCAAATCGTCCTGATGGCGAAAGGCGACGACAGTCCTCCCCTCGCCCCTGGCGGGAGAGGGGTTGGGGGTGAGGGGGGAGGACGCCGATTGCCCGCCCTCGTTTTTTGCTTTAATCGCGACGAATGCTGGAGTCTTGCCGAGCAGCTCAAGGGGTTGCCTCTATTGAATGAAGCGCAGAAGCCGCTGTTGCACGACGAGGTCAACAAGCTCGACTGGACGCAAGGCGTCGGTCCCAAGATGAAGCAGATGCTCCATCGCGGCGTCGGCGTGCATCACGCGGGGTTGTTGCCAAAGTATCGCCGCGTTGTCGAGGAGTTGTTCAATCGCAAATTGCTGGCGTGCGTCATCTGTACGGAGACACTCGCGGCGGGGATCAATCTGCCGGCGCGTTCGGTCGTCCTGTCGTCGCTCGTCAAGGGGCCGATGGAGAAGCAGAAACTGATCGACGCCTCGGGCGCCCAGCAAATGTTTGGCCGCGCGGGCCGGCCGCAATTCGATGATCGCGGTTACGTTTACGCGGTTGCGCATGATGACGACGTCAAGATTCTGCGCTGGAAGAAGAAGAACGATCAGATCCCCGAAGACACCAAGGACCCGGGCTTGCTCAAGAAGAAAAAGGAACTCAAGCGCAAGAAGCCCGAACGCAACTCGATGCGGCAATACTGGAACGATGCGCAATTCGAAAAGCTGAAAGGCGCGC
>DAIOGM010000538.1:1022-4648 GCA_036745215.1 Gemmataceae bacterium | reverse complement strand
CCTCGGCCGGCATTCCCGCTACGGTGCTTGTGGCGCCGGTGATTCCAGGCCTGACCGATCACGAGATGCCGGCCATCCTCGCCGCCGCGCGCGACGCCGGCGCGGTGCATGCGAATTACGTGATGTTGCGCTTGCCGCACGGCATCGGACCGCTGGTCACAGATTGGTTGGAAAGGCATTTCCCGACGAAGAAGGACAAGGTCTTGAGCCGAATTCAGGAATTGCGCGGCGGCAAGATGAATGACCATCGCTTCGGCCTGCGCATGCGCGGCGAAGGCGTGATGGCCGACGCGTTCAAGCAAATCTTTGAAGTGACGCGCAAGAGGCTCGGCTTTCCAGGCAAGCCGGTTCCATCCACGGCCGCGTTCCGCCGTCTCGACGAAACGCCAACGACGTTATTCGATTTGGAATGACGAGACCTTCATCCACATCGCTTGCGGTTACGCGCCCGCGTCGCCACGCGGCAACGCGAAACCGCAAGCGAAGTTACTTGGGCGACCAGATTGCCGCATCGTGAAAGTTCGCGCTCAAGTCGTAGCGTTCGTTATTCACCAGATCGCGCGGATAGCAGACGTTGGCGTACACGACCTTCGGATCGAACAATTTCACGACCGTCCCCGCCGCGACCGCCAGCTCCGAGCAAATCCAGCTATCACGATCGAGAACCGTGGCGCCGAAAAACATCTCGCGCACCGGCCCGCGCGTTCGAAACGGCGTGCCCTGCAATAGCAATCGGCCGATCGCGTAACGCTTGCCGTCCTGGGCATGAGCGAATTTCGTGAGCGCCTTGGATTCCTCGTCGGTGAGCGCCTTCTTGCAGCGGCGGATATGAATGGTCCCCTTGAAGTCGTCGTTGAATTGCGGCAGCCGTTGGTCGAGTTCAAGCAGCTTGACCCAGATCGTGTCGTCCGGCCCCGCCTCAAGGATGGCGAGCTTGCCGTCGTTATTCTTGACGACGATGCCCATGTGCAGCGGCGCCCCGGTCCCCGCGTAGGCGAAGAGCAGCGTCCAGCCGAGGTGCTTGTCGTCGTAGAAGACGAGATCGCCCTCGCGCGGCGTGTAGCCGATGGTTTTGGTTTCGATGTTGCCTTTGGGGGACTTGGTTTCGATTTTCAAATTGCCCGTTGGTTCGTCGAGTGGGAACGTCAAGCCGTTGGCGACCATCGCCAAGAAAACACCCGTTACAATGAACATGCGCCGCATGTCAGCCTCCCTCCAATAGAGCGATGAAATCGTTCTTCTTTCATCATATACCTTCAGACTTGCGTTCGTGGCTTTGTGCGAGTAACCTGAGCATAACTACGACAAGGGGCAAACCATGGAACGAAACGGCGCCGTCTTGACCCCGCCTGATCTTCGTTTCTTCGAGACGGGGCGGGATCAGTTTCCGCCAGCGCAACTCTTGGCATATGCCGGACAGCACGTGGCTTGGAGTTTGGATGGGACACGCATCCTTGCTGCCGCGATGACGAGACGCGAATTGGACGATAAACTTGAGGCTGCCGGAATTCACATCAGTCAGGTCGTACACGACTATATTGACCCGCCGCCTTGTAGACGAACCGAATCACGTTTGCAGCTCACGCCGCCTCTCGCGCCGACATTGGCAGCGTCACCAGTTCACTTTTGACGCGCCTTCCCATCACATAAAGTAACGCAGGCAGAAACACCAGCGCCGTCGTCATGCAGCACGTGACGCCGACGGTCAGGATCAAGCCGAGGCTCGCCATGCCGCGATGCTGGGCGAGCATCAAGGCGCCGAAGCCGAGGATCGTCGTCAGCGCGGCGACCATGATGCCGCGGCCGGTCGCGTGGCTCAGGCGATAGCGGCGCGTGCGATCGCGGCTGCGGAAATCGTGCAGGACGTGCACGCCGTTGTCCGCCCCGACGCCAAGGATTAACGGAAACGCGATCATGTTCGCGGGATTGAGCGACACGCCGAACAACGCCATGATGCCCAGGGTTGCGATCATGCCCATCGCCAATGGCAACAGCGCGACCATGGCGTGCTTGACGCTGCCGAAATCGACGAGCAGTACGATGACCATGGCGATCAGCGCATACACGCCCGCCCACAGGAAGCCGTTGCGCATCGCCTTGAGGCCTTCGAGAGTCGTGAACGGCTTGCCCGTCGCCTCCGGATCGACGGTGCGAACCTGCGCGACGAAGCGATCGAGCGGCTCGAAGTTCCACAGGCAATCCTTGCTGAAAACGCGCACGAGCCATTTGCCGTTTTTGCCGATGTAGCGCTCCCGCAACGGCGTCGGCAGATCGTCGAGCTTGATCGGCGTCGGCGTCGAAACGTCGCGCAGGCGATGCAAATCGTCGGCGAGGTCGCGCGTCATCCATTGTTCATATTGCTGCAGCCGGACTTTCGCCGCGACGGCCTTGGACGGTAGACGTCGGGAGGGCGAGGCTCCTGCCGAGCCTTCGCCCGGCGGTTCCGAAAGTTCCGGCTCGGCGGGAGCCTCGCCCTCCCGGTCGTCTTGCGTTCGAATGGACTTCATGAGACTTTCGATGCTGCATTGCAGTTGCGCCAGGTCTGCGTTCGATTGTTTCCGTTGCAATGCCGCCAACTTCCTCAACATCCGCGTGCCGGTTTGATCGATATCGTTGAGATTGGGCACGGCATGTTCGATGATCGCGCCGCGCTTCGGCAAGTTGCGCAGCCGATCACGCAGGTCGCGCATGATTTCCAATTTGCGCTCTTGCTCGCCGGGAATCAATGACGCCATCGTGATCACGCGCGAAACTTCCGGCATTTGCTCGTATTTCGCCTTGAGAGCGAGGGCTTCCTCCGGCGTCGTCGTCCAGCTCACCGCGTACCAGCTTGAGCCGGTCGTATGATCGATGAGCGTCTTTTCCCATTGCACCGAGTCGAGCCGCTGCGCCTGCAGATTGAGCAAGTTGTGATCGTATTCGATCTGAAATGCGAAGCCCGCGAGCACCAGCGTCGCGAACGCGCTGGCCCCGAACACCCAGCGCGGCTTGCGCATGAACCACGGCAGCCATTCGCGGCGTGCTTCTTGATGCTCTTTTAGCGACAGGATCATCTCGTCGTTGCTCAGGTTCCGATGCACACGGAAGTCGAAGATCGCCAACAGCGCCGGAGTGACGATGTAACAGGAAGCCGCGCACAGAAGCACGCCGCAGCCGGCGATCCAGCCGAGTTCGGAGACAGCCTTGAGGTCGGCGAGCATGGCGGCGAAAAAGGAGAACGCCGTCGTCACCGCCGCGGTGAAGATGCTCGGGCCGATGTGCAGCGCCGTTTGCCGCATCGCCGGCGCGATGTCGAGGCCCGCCTGTCGTTCCTGAGCGAATCGAGTCACCCAGAGAATGCCGTAGTCGCCCATGCCGATCAACATGACGGCAAACGCAGAGGAAAGGATGTTGAGATGCCCGACCGTCAGCGTGAGCCAACCGAGCGCCCAGATCGTGCCGACCACCAGGGCGGACACCGTGACGAGCGGATAACGAAATCCACGGTACACCACCAGGTAGAGAAGCGCGACGCCGGCGAGCGCGAGCCAGGATGCGAAGTTGCTGTCGGACTGTGACGCGGCCATCTCGTCGTTTTCCAGGACCGGCAACCCGGTGAGGCCGATCTCGACATCGACATGCCGTTC
>DAIOGM010000538.1:0-1012 GCA_036745215.1 Gemmataceae bacterium | reverse complement strand
CAAAGCGGCGATCAACTTGCGCAGGACGGCGGTGCTGCCTTGCGCGTCGTTGAAGCTGTCGCTCGCGCCGGCGCGAACGGGACTGACCAAAAGAAACGCCAGCGTGCCGTCGGCGCTGAAAAAGTATTGCGGCTTCGTGAGTTGTTCTTCCAGGCTGCGGTCGTGCGGCGACGTTGGCGCATCGAGCACGCTGAGCCAGGGATTTCGATAACGGTCCGGCGCGTTGAGGTACTCGCCGGCGCCGCGGTTGATTGCGTCGAGCTGTTTGAAAAATTCGATCGCCTCCGTGTTCGTGTCGCCAGGCTTCCATGTGTCAAGACGCCGCTCGCCTTCGCGCAAAAGCTGCTGCACGCTCAGCGACCGCCAGCCGAAATGCGGATCGAACGCGCCGAGCACGGGCGTCTCCAATAATAATGACATGCCTTGAATATGCGCCTGAACCCGGCGAACCTGATCGGTCGGCAAGAAAAGCAACGACCGTGAATGGAGCGCGCGTAGATCGACCTTGTAAAACAACCGCTCGAACGACTCGGGCCGCCTTTCCACTTCCTTGGCCAATTCGTCGAGCACGTTCTCCATATGTTCGCGCCCGGTTCCCTTGACGACGACGACCATGTCATCGTCGGCGCCGAACTCTTCGACGTATTGGTTCCAGCGCTTCAAGTATTCTTTGTTGCTGCTGATGAGGTCGTTGCGGTGCGTTTGATAGGTGAGATGGTTCCAGGTGTAATAGCCACACAACCCGCAAGAGATGAACGTGAGCGCAAGCGCCGTCCAGGCATGGCGCACGATCCCATCGACCAGAAATGCCAGGCCGCGCGTGAAAATGCCTGCCTCGTCGCCGGATTCTTGTTCCGCAGCCATTGAATCGCCGTGCCTCCGTGCCGGGCTAAATGCGGCCGAATCTTAGACGCATCGGCGACAAGATTCAAGGCGAAGTACGGCACGAACTGGGCAAGGCAGGGAAGATGGTCAGGCGCCGGCGAGGATCGGCACCTTCTCGACGATTTCG
>DAIOGM010000537.1:0-4712 GCA_036745215.1 Gemmataceae bacterium | reverse complement strand
TGGATTACAGTCTTCTGATTTTTTCTTTGCGCCTTTGCGCCTTTGCGTGAGCTTTGAGTTTCTCAATTTCTGGGTTCTTCTTTTTCCATTTTTCTCGCAACCGTCCACCCTTTCACGGTACTCACAGTTGCAGCAACGACATGTCGTCGTGCTCGCAATACCAAACAGACGGCCCGCGTGCCGTCGGAAAGGAAGTTGTACCGTGAAGAAAACATTTGCCACCCTCGTCCTGCTCGCTTGCACCGGGTTTGCCGTCGCGTCGCCGCCGGAAGCGACGCCGAGCATCACCATTACCGCCGCCGGCAAAGTCCTCTACGTTCCGGACATCGGCTACATCCACGTCGGCGTCTCCTCCGAAGGCAGCACGGCGGCGGAAGCCTGGCAGAAGAATGATGCCATCGTCAAGCGAATCTTCGAAGCCCTCAAGAACATCGGCGTGGAGGAGAAAGACTTCAAGACGAACAACCTCAACGTTCAGCCTCGCTACCTGCACAAGAAAGAAGAGGCCCCCAAGCTGCTCGGCTACACGGTCACCTACGATCTGGTCGTGACCGTTCGCAAGCTCGATCAGATGGGCAGCTTGCTGGATCGCATGGTTAGCGCCGGCGCGAACCGGCACATGAACGTCAGCTTCGGCTGTTCGAATGTCGAAAGGCTGATGGACCAGGCCCGCGCCAAGGCCGTCGCGGAAGCGCGCAAGCGTGCGAACCTGTACGTCACCGGCGCCAGCGAATTCGCTCGGCTCGGCGACGTGCTCGACATCTCGGATACGCCGAATCACCCGCACGGACGCATGTACCGGATCGACGCCCAGGCCCTTAAGGAAGGCGCACCTGGCCTGCCCATTGCGGCCGGCGAACAAGAATTGAGCGTCTCGGTCACGGTTCGCTGGGCCATCGACAATCGACTCATTGGCGAAAAGCTCCTGCCCTGGCCGGCTCCGCTCGAACGGCAGTTCAATTGAATTTCTGCTCCCCTCTCCCCTTGTACTCAAGGGGAGAGGGGCCGGGGGTGAGGGGTTTAGTGTGCCGCGCGAAAACTTGGCCTCATTGCAGGAGACGACTGTGTCGCGCGTGTTACTAAGCCCCCTCACCCCCGGCCCCTCTCCCCCTGAGTACAGAGGGAGAGGGGAGAGTTTTCGCTGGCCCGCTCCGCCATCGTCGGTGACAATCGCTCTCATGAACCCCGATTCGAGCGACGCGGAGCTCGTGGCACAAACGCTGCAAGGCGTCACGGCCGCGTTTCAAGTGCTGGCAGTGCGATACTACCGTCCGGTCGGCGGCTTTATCTTCAAGAGAGTGGGCCGAGCCGACCTGGTCGAAGATCTGGTTCAGGAAACGTTTCTGGAAGCATTTGCCGCCTTGAAAGCCGGTAAAGGGCCGACGCGTTTTTCGAGCTGGTTGTTCGGCATCGCTCACAATCGCTGCGGCAAATGGCTGCGGCGCAAACGCCCCGCGTTGTTCGACCCCAACGAAGCTCCGGAACTAACGACCGTCCCTCCCGATCAGGAACTTCTCGAGGAACTGGAAGAGCAACAAAAACAATCAGCCCAGCTCGACGTGCAATTGAAGAACCTGCCGGAAGACACGCGACAATTGCTGGAACTGAAACATCGCGACGGCAAAACGTGCGAAGAGATCGCGGCCCAGACGGGTCGCCCCGTCGGCACCGTCAAGAGCCTGCTGGCGAGAACCTACAAAACCCTCCGAGTCGCATTAACCTCGGCCCACAAAGAAGCGAAACCATGACCTGTCAAGAAGTGGAAGTGCTGCTCGATCTCGTTGCGGCGGACGCGTGCGACCCGCTGACGCGCGAGGCCGTGGCAAGCCATCTCCGCCAATGCGACGCGTGTGCCGCAAGCTACGCGGAAAGTCAACGCGTGCAGGCTCTGCTCGATTTGCACTTGAACAAGGACGGCGTAGAACGTTTGCAGCAACGCATCGAGAAAGAAGCCCAGCCGCGCGGCAAGAAACGCGTCTTCATGCCGATCCTTCGACGCGCCAGTCTCGTGGCTGCGGTGATCCTGCTCGCCGTGGGTTTGATCTGGTGGCTTCCAAGGCAACCGACGGAAACAACGCCCGAATTTGCATTATTGGTCCGTGCAGGCAAATTCGAGATCGTTCCGCAGGCGCCGGCAAAGCTCGATTTCAAGAACGCCGAGGCAGTTATCCTCTTGCAAGCCGTGGCACGCGCCGGCAACACCCTCCGGAACGAATTGATGCAGGCCGAGCGCGACGGGAAGCTGCCGTTGCCGCCCGCGGTCCAACTGGAGTTAGCACTTGTCAACCGGGGCAAACGTCCGGTCGAGGTTCGGCTGGGTGATGCCGAGGCAAAGTTGACGTTGGATTTGGCAGGCGACGGCGTGATTCGGCTCGCGGCGCCCGGTGCAGAAATCCCGGAAACGCTCCGCGCTCAAACGCTTCAATTGGAGCCGGAAAAGCAGCTCGCCTTGCCAATGGATCGGCTCGTGGCTGGCACGCCCGACAAGTTGGAATACATCTACCTTACCGAACCAGGCGAATTCAAGCTGACGCCAAGTTTGCGACTGACTGCTGATGGAAAGTCCATGACGGTGACGGGAGAAACCGTGCAAATCAAGGTCCGAAACCGGCCTGGCGACTCGCCATGACATTCTCACGCTCGTCCGGTTGGACTCGCCGAATCGGCGCAGTAACATGGTCGAGATTGCCCCTCGCTGGAATTCATCAATTCGATGGATAACAAACGGAGACGTCAACATGCACTCAATGGAAACTCGGCCTGCTCGAAAGGTTGCCGCAAAATTGCTAGCGGCGACAGGAACCGTTCTGATGCTCAGCGTCCTGCTGGTCGCCTTGCGCACCAACGCGCCGTTGACGCCGAAAGTGTCCGCCGGGGACAAAACCGCGGCCAACGCGGTTGCCAAGGCCAATGCATTCCTGGAAACGCTCGACGCCAAACAGCGTGAGAAGGCACTTTTGGCGTTTGACAGCGCCAAGAAACCTTCGTGGTCCAACTTGCCCGTCACGTTCGTGCCACGCAATGGCCTGGCCCTCGGCGAGCTGACGAAGCCGCAACGCGCGGCTGCCCTTGAAGTTCTTGCCGCCGTGCTGAGCAAGGATGGCTACCAAAAGGCCATCGACATCATGAACGCGGACGATCAACTCGTCAAGGACAAGGAAAACAAGATGAAGTTCGGCACGGAGAACTTCTACATCGCCCTGTTCGGCACGCCTTCGGAGACGAAGCCGTGGACGCTGCAATTCGGCGGCCATCACCTGGGCATCAACGTCACGATCGTCGGCAAGAACGCGGTGTTGACGCCGACCCACACCGGCACGCAACCGGATTCTTTCACGAGGGCCGGCAAGACGGTGCGGCCGCTCGGGCCGGAGAACGACCTGGCGTTCAAGCTCGTCAACCAGCTCGACGCGGACCAGAAGAAGCAGACCGTGCTCGGCGCCAAGCCGAAGAATCTTATCGCTGGACCAGGTCAGGACGGCAAGACCATTACGCCGGAAGGGCTCAAATGCAACGTTCTCGACAAGGCTCAACGAGCCACGCTCATGGAACTCATCGGGGCATGGGTCCATATCCTTCCGCCGGACGCCGCCGCCAGTCGCATGGAGTCGCTCAAAGGCAAGATCGACGACACGCATTTTGCCTGGTATGGGCCGACGACCAACGGAAGCGCGGCTTACTACCGGATTCAGGGGCCAACGCTCGTGATAGAATACGCGCCGCAAGGAGGCACGAACCACATCCACACGATCATTCGCGATCCAAGAAACGACTACGGAAAAGCACTGACCAAACAATAGACTTTGACCGCCGCTGATTCTAACTTAGAGCGCGGAATTGGCGCGGAAGGGCTAGCCTCGTGCTTGGCGACAACGTCCTTTCAAAGGTCGCTCGCGTTTTTCTCATCAATCGTCGTTCACGATCGTGCCGATGCCGCGGTTCTTGGTGAACAGCGAATTGCTGCTGTTGCCGAACAAGTCCAGATAGAACGTCTCGTTCGCCTCCCTCTTGCTGTCGCCCTTGACTTCGATCGTGATCGTCTTCGTCGTCTGGCCGGGGGCGAAGGTCAGCGTGCCGGTCCTGGCGACGTAGTCGCTGTCGCTGGTCGCGGCGGTGCCGTTCACGGTCTGGAATGACATTGTCACCGGCTGATCGTAGGCGATCGAGAGCGTGACCGTGAACGCGAACAGGGTAGTCTTGCCCTTTCTGCCTTCGGCCTTGCTCACGTCGCTGATGCTGATGCGCGGCTCGTCATCCACGATGGTGCCGATGCCGACACCCTGGCCGCCGGGGAGGATGGCGTTGGTGGGGCTGGTGAGGTTGACGAAGAACGTCTTGTCCGCTTCCAGCTGGCGGTCGCCGTTCACGAGGACCGGGATGGACTTGTAGGCCTCCCCAGGCGCGAAGGTCACCGTGCCCGAGACGGACTGGTAGTCGCTACCGGCGGCGGCGGTGCCGTTGGCCGTGGCGCAGTTCACCGTCACCGGCTGACTCGAGGCCTCGGACAAGCTCACAGTGAACCAAAAGGTCCGCGTACCTACGTTTCCCTCGTAGTCGGTGACGCCCGAGATCCGCACCTCGGGAATGACCGGGTCGTCGTTCAGGATGATGAGATCGCTATACCCCACGGCCACGTTGGCGTTGCTGCTATTCGAACCCAGCAGAATCTGGAGCTGTTCGTCGTACTCGTACACGGAATCGCCGATCACTTG
>DAIOGM010000536.1:0-4715 GCA_036745215.1 Gemmataceae bacterium | reverse complement strand
CAGCGGATGCCGACAATGTCATAGCCGAGCTCGATCGCCAGATGCAGCATCGGGCGATGCTGGTTGTGGCACTCGAAGCGGATCGAGTCATAATCGTTCTGCTTCGCCCAGCTGTGCACGGCGTCCATGAGCTGGCTGGCGACGCCTTGCCGGCGCGATTCGGGCACGACGCCGTAAAACCAGGCGAAGAAGACGCCGGGCTTCAGTTCGAAGCCGAGGAAGAAGCCGACCGGCCGATCTTCGAGCCGGGCGACGAGCATGAGGACGTTGTAACGGCCGCGGAAGCGCCGGCGAAACGACTCGGCGTCGCGGGCCGGGCGAAAGATTTCGTTGTAGAGCGAGCAGATGGTGGGGATTTCGTCGGGCCCCACCAGGTCGATGATTGCATCCGCCATATCTGCCTCAAATCCGAAATCCGAATATCGAAATCCGAAACAAATTCGAAATCAGAAAACGGAATCGAATTCTCTTCTTTCACTTTCGAATTTGCTTCGGATTTCGAATTTTCGAAATTCGAGTTTTCCCCAATTTATCGGTCGGGTCGATAAAGGGAAGCGATCAATTCTTGCCAGGACGGCACGTTCCAGTTGGAGAAATCCGTGTCCTCGGCGGCAAACGCAGGTACCGGCGCGGCGGGTTCTTCTTCGTGATCATCGGCGATTTCGTCGCTTTCCGTGCTCGGTCGCTCGTCGTCATCGCGTGGGCGCCGACTGGTTTTTTCGCGGTTAGCGGGTTGGCCGGCCGGCTCGCGTTCGCGTCGATCCGGGTCGCCGTCTTCCTTGCCGCGGCGACGCCCGCGCCGGCGACGCCGTCGGCCGCGCTTGGGTTGTTCCTCATCGCCTTCGCCGCGCGGCTCCGCTGACGGCGACTCCGGTTCGGCAGATGAGTCTTGCTCGGGCGGCGCGATTTCGTCGGTGACGGTCTCATCGACCGTTTCGTCGAACTCTTGCTCCCATTCGCCCGCTTCTTCCTCGGCGTTCATTTCCTGCGGCGGCGGCTCCTCTGCAACGACCGGGGGCGGTTCCGGCTCGCGCGGCGGCGCTTCCACCTTGGGCGGAGCGGGAGGCGCTTGCACCTTCGGCGGCGCCGGCTCGCTTCGCGCGGCGGATTGGGCCGGCGGCAAACCCAAAAGCTCCGCCAGCTCTCGCCATTTCGCGTCTTGCTCTTTCGTTTCGTCCATTATCCTGTTCACCTTTCCTTGTTTAGTTCATGCCAAGCACCGCGAGCCGAGCAGGGCGTTTGGCCCGCCCGGCTCGAACGCGGTCGGCATTATTCATCGTACGGAACGCCGCTTACTCCGCAAAGCGATGCCGCAGCGTTTCGCCGGCCACGAAATCGAACGTCTTCTTGCGCGTGATCCGCGTGCCCGCTTCGTCCATCCACTGCACTTCGAGGGTCGAAGAATACGCCTTGTCGTCAGCCAAGGGCGGCGTGATGAAAACGCGATTCAAGCCCGTCTGCGACGTCTTCGCGCCGTCGAACAATACCACTGCCTCTGCCGTCGGCACCGTGAATTCGAAACGCGCACGCCGCAAATCGTTCTCGCGCTCTTCCGGCGATTTCATGAATCGCGTCGCCGGCGGCGTGTTGCGAAAGCGCGGCGCGTCAACGCGCTGCGACGGATCGGCCCTTCCCTGTTGGTACATCATGTCCCATTGAGCGACCGACGGCGGCAACATGCCAAAGCCCGGGATGCCGCCGCCGAGGTACGGATTGTGGTACGGAACCATCGGCCCATAGCCCCCGTAGCCCCACCCGGGCGCATACGAATACGCCGGCGCCATCATCGCGCGGCGGCCCCACGCGCTCGCTTCGGAGGCGCAAAACCAGGCCAGAAACACGGTAGCCGCCAGGGCAGCCAGGACCGAACGACGGAATTTCATGGCAGACCCACCTCGTGGAAAAAAAATGGATTTTGCCAGCCGGGGAGGATTTGGGGATGTGCGTCGTGCGTTGATATTATCCTACAAATGCATGCTGCATTACAAGACCGCGCGGCCGGAATTATCGGATTATTCCGAAAATTCGGCTGCCTACCCTGGCCGTGGACTACGATTCCAATCGTGGCGAGCGCGGCTTTTTGCGTGGCGGTCCACGATTGGAATCGTAGTCCACGAATCTCTAATCATCGATGCCCAGTTGCAATTTGGCCGCCTCCGACATTCGCGCGGGCGTCCACATCGGCTCCCAGACCACGTCCACCTTGCATGCGGTGACGTTGTCCACCGCCAGCACGCGGCGCTGTACATCGCCCGGCAACGTGCCGGCGACGGGACAGCCCGGCGACGTCAACGTCATGTCGATATGCACGGCGCCGGTCGGCTCGATCGTGATGTCGTAGATGAGACCGAGTTCGTAAATGTTGACCGGGATCTCCGGATCGAAGCATTTGTGCAGTGCTTCGACGATGCGCTCTTTGAGCTTGTCAATCTCTTCCGCTGTCAACGGCAGCGCCAGCGGCGGCTTGGTCGGCAATGGCGCCGTGGGCGGCGGCGTGTCCGCGACTTCGTTCTCAACGGTCAATGGATAGCGCTGGTTCATGGGTCATTTCCTTATTTCTTCCGCAAATCGCAGGATGCGCTTCACCATCTCCGCCAGTCCATTGCGGCGGCCTTGCGTCAAGTTCTTGTCCAGCCCGATGCGCTGCATGAACGCAGGCATATCGAACGCCAACACGTCGCCGGCACGTTGCCCGCAGTAGAGCCGTTGCAGCACCGCCAGTTCGCCGCGCACGATGTCGGCGTCGCTGTCGGCCAAGAATTCAATCACATCCGCCGTCCCCGGCTTTTTCCGCGCGTGCATGAACACCGTGCTCTGGCAACCTTGCACACGATTGCATTCCTGCTTCAGCGCGGCCGGCATCGGCGGCAACTTGCTGCCAAGCTCGATCAAGTATTCGTACTTCTCCGCCCAATCATCGACCGTTTCGAACACGTCGGCAATCTCATCAGCAGCTTCGGTCGGACTCTTTGCCGACGCGGCCGGATACGCCAATTCAACGTTCAATGGCACGACGGCGCGCGGCTTGGCGCCCGCGACGATTTTTTCCAGCGTGTCGGCGAGCACGTCCACTTCTTCGAGCGTGTTGTACATTGCGAACGACGCCCGTGCCGTGCCGGCGATGCCGAAGCGTTCCATCAATGGCTGGCAACAATGGTGCCCGGTGCGAATCGCGACGCCTTCGATATCGAGCCGCGTGCCCACGTCGAGCGCGGACATCGGCGGATCGTCCACGATGAACGACAGCACGCTCGCTTTTTCCTTGGCCGCGCCGATGATGCGCACGCCGGGGATCGCCGACAGCCGTTTGGTCGCGTATTCCAGCACGCGATGCTCATGCGCGGCGATGGCGTCGCGGCCGACTTCCTCGACGTAATCGACCGCCGCCGCCAGGCCGACCGCGCCGGCGATGTTCGGCGTGCCGGCTTCGAATTTGTAGGGCAGCTCGTTCCACGTCGTCTTCGCGAAGCTCACGTAGCTGATCATGTCGCCGCCGGTTTGATAGGGCGGCATCAACTCCAGATGTTGCGGCTTGCCATATAGTGCGCCGATCCCCGTCGGACCGTAGACCTTGTGGCCGGAGAAAACGTAGAAATCGCAATCGAGCGCTTGCACATCGATGCGCAAATGCGGCGCCGCCTGGGCGCCGTCGATCACGACGTATACGCCGCGCTTGTGGGCGAGTTCGATGATTCTCTTGATTGGATTGATCGTGCCCAGGGCGTTGGAAACGTGCGCGACGGAGATGATCCGGGTCGCGGGATTGATGATCTTTTCCAGTTCGTCGAGCTGAAGTTCGCCCGAATCGGACACCGGAACGACGCGCAGGTGGGCCTTCTTCTCCCAGCACAGGACCTGCCACGGCACGATGTTGCTGTGATGCTCGAGCGCGGTGAGAACGACCTCATCGCCGGCGTGCACGTGCAACCGGCCGAACGTGGCGGCAATGAGGTTGATGGCTTCGGTGGTGCCGCGCGTGAAGATGAGTTCGCGCAGGCACGGCGCGCCGATGAACTTCTGCACCTTGACGCGGGCTTCCTCGTACGCTTCCGTCGCGCGCTCGCTGAGCGCATGGACGCCGCGATGCACGTTGGCGTGATCATTCTCGTAGTAGGAGCGGATCGCATCGATGACCGCGCGCGGCTTCTGCGACGACGCGGCGTTGTCGAGGTACACGAGCGGCTTGCCGTGGACTTTCTGATCGAGAATCGGAAAATCGCGGCGGATGCGCTCGACATTGAACGCCGGCGGCTTCATTTTCGGTTCGGTGGTGGTGATCACGCTCATTTTCAGTTTTCCCGCCGTTTGCGGCTTCGCGTTCGCGTGGCACGCTGCGAGCGCTAAACCGCAAGCGGCTATTGCACGATCCTTTTTTCCAACTCATCGCGCAGCGACTCGATCTTCAAGCGGCCCACGATGTCGTTGGCGAACGCGAACGTCAACAAACGCCGCGCCGCATCGACGGGGATGCCGCGCGATTGTAGGTAAAACATCTGATTCGCGTCGAGCTGGCCGATCGTTGCGCCGTGCGTGCATTTGACGTCGTCCGCGAAGATTTCGAGCTGCGGCTTGGTGTTGATGGTCGCGTCGTCAGACAACAGGAGCACCTTGTTCGTTTGCTTCGCGTCGGTCTTCTGGGCGTCCTTGCGAACGAAGATCTTGCCGTTGAAGACGCCGTGCGACTTGCCGTCAAGGATGCCCTTGTAAAGCTCATG
>DAIOGM010000535.1:4066-4739 GCA_036745215.1 Gemmataceae bacterium | reverse complement strand
CCGCGACGGCAAGCATCAAAAGGTGTTGACGCCGTTTCCCGCCAACATCGCTTTCGACAAGGTCAAGGCCCTCGGCACGTTTCAGACCAAAGACGGCGATCTGATTCCGCATATGCACAACTGGGAAACCTTGAGCTTCTATCCCGACAACGTCGGCGTGCGCGGCCGCGATATGCCGGAGTACAGTTGTCCCGCCGTCGATTCGACGGGCCGCGTCTACTGGCTCGTCAAAGGGCCGTGCCTCGTCGCCATCGACGCGGACGGCGGCATCCCTTATGACTCGTTCCTCGGCCCCAAGCTGCTGCCTGAAATCAAGGAGCTGCGGCTGGCGAGCGAGAACTATCATTACTGGTCCGACCTGCCGAGCCTGGCGGTGAGTTCCGACGACAAGCACATCTACTTCACGGGCCTCAATGTTGGTCACGGCGACTTCAAGAAGGCGAAGCCATTGCCGTGCGTCTTCCGCGTCGATGCGGCCAGGCGCGGGCCCGCGGAGGTTTTTCTCGGCAAGCTCGGCGAGCCGGGAGCGTCAGCGACCGGAGGAAAGGCGCTGTTGACGTCGCCGCGCGGCTTGGCCGTCGCCAAGGGGATCATCTACGTCGCCGACCGCGGCGCCAATCGCGTGGTCGCATTCAAGGAAGCGGACGGTTCGTTCGTCGGGGAAATTGCGGTG
>DAIOGM010000535.1:0-4056 GCA_036745215.1 Gemmataceae bacterium | reverse complement strand
CCCGCTCGGGAACCTCACCTTGAGCGGGATCGCCGTCGATCCGGCGAGCGGGGCCGTTTATGTTTGCGCTTATCCAAGCTTCACGCAGAACGCTGACCTGATCAAGTTCGCGGGCATCGGCGGCAAGGAGCTGTATCGCATCAAGCTGCCGCGCACTGGTCAGAGCCCGAACGCCGGCGAGCATCGCATCGCCGTCGATGCGTCGGCGAAGCCGATCAAAATATGGATGCCGTCGCTTTACGCCAGTCCCACTAGGCTGCATTGCTATGAAGATGATGGAGAAAAGTTCGTGGCCAAGGGGGATCCGCGTCCGTCGCTTGCGCGTCCGGTTAACGACGAGGGCATTCACGTCGAAGGCCCGCGCGACATCACCGTCGATCGCGTGCGCGGCGAAGTCTACATTCAGGGCAACGGCAACAAGATGTATCGCCTCGATGAACAATCCGGCGAAGTCACGAAAGTGATCGACCTCGCTCGCATTCATCCCGGCACCGTCCTGGCGGCCCAGCTCGTGCCGGGGCAGGACGGCGACCTCTACGTCTTCACCTGGACCAGCGGGATATGGCGGCTCGATCGCGACGGCAAACCGAAAAACTGGGACGGCCTCGATTCGCACAAGATTCCCATCAGCGGCATGATGAACTTTCAGATGCGCTATCTCGCGCTCAAGCCTTACGCTTCGACCGACGAATTCTACCTGATCGCCAACGCCGACTATCTCACCAAGAATCCGAAGGACGCCGGCCGATTCCTCACGCTCAACGCGATCGGGCAGGACGGCAAGACGCGACGCACGCTCATCTGGCAATGTCTCAACGGAGCGATCCCGCGCATCGACCCCAGGGGCAACATCTACATCGCCGATCTCGTCAAGCCCGTGGACCGGTCGTATCCGGAGTTCTTCGATGGCAAATTGCCGCCGCCGCCCAAGCAAACCGGCGGCGGCGATCTGTTCTGGTACAGCTACATGTACGGCAGCATCGTCAAGTTTCCGCCCACGGGCGGCGCCATCTGGCACGACAACAAGCTGCCCAAAAGCGCCCTCGGCGAACCGCCGGCCGACTTGCTCGCGAAACCGAAGATCCCGTTCAAGCGCCATTACGCCTACTCGCCGCATCTCACGGGCGAAATCCAGGGCGCCCTCTGGACGCGCTTCGGTTATTCTCCCTATTCCTCACACATGTCCGGCAACACCAGCCATTGCATGTGCGAAGGCTCCGGCTTCGACGTCGATCCGTTCGGCCGAGTCTTTTTCCCGAACCTCGGACAGTTTCGCGTCGAAGTGGTTGACACCAACAACAATCCGATCACGACGTTTGGCAAGTATGGAAATGAAGACGCCCGAAAGGCCGACATCCCGCTCGCGTGGCCGACGTACGTAGCCGCGTCTGACCGGTACGCCTACGTCGCCGACACCGTCAATCGGCGCGTGGTGCGCGTGAAGCTCGCGTATGCGGCGGAAGCGACGTGTGCGGCGCCGTGAGCCTACTTCTTGTAGTCATCGTAGCCGGGTTTGGGGACGGGACGCGGCGTCGCTTTCGGCGGCGTCATGCCCGCGGCGATCATCACGCGATGCAGGGCGGCGACGGTCTGCGGCGACGGCCGAAAGTTGAGGCCCGGCCGATGCCCTTCCGCAATCACGATCGGCGTCAAGCCGCTCTTGTTCGTGCGATTCCAGACGTCGATCTTGGCCCCGTTGTCGGTCAGGAGTTGGACGACCTTGGGATGATTGCGATAAGCGGCGCCGTGCATCGCGGTTTCGCCGTTGTCGTCAACCGCGTTCACATCCGCGCCGAGCTTCAGCATCAGCTTGACGGATTCCAGCACCTCGGGCTCCGTACCGGCCGCTTCTTCCGGAGCGCCGACGCCGACGCCGGTCGCGGCCAAGAGCGGCGTCGTGCGTTGCGCGTTCGCCAACTTCGGATCGGCGCCGAGCTTGATCAGCAGCTCAAGAAGCGGCACGTCCGCGGTGGAGGCGGCCGCCAGGAACGGCGTCGCGCCCGGTCGATTGAGGACGCCGCGGCCCGTCAAGCCGGTCTTGGTCGGCAGATTCACCTTGGCGCCGCTCTTGACCATCTCCTTGACGAAGTCAAGGCTCGTGAGCTTGCCCGAGCCGATCGGCGGCGGGTCGCCTTCTTCGTCGTCGCCGCGACTGGGCTTGCGGACCCAGGAAATCATGTGCAGCGAACCGTAGCCCGCGCGTTGATCGTTCGGATCGGCCCCGGCTTTGACCAGCGCGATCGCCAGCTCGAAATGGCCGTTCTCGACCGCCATCAACAGCGTGCCGGTGCCCGACTTGGGGCCGCGCGATGCGCCTTTCTTGCCTTGAATGGCATCATTGACATCAGCGCCCGACTTGAGCAAAACGTTGACGACCTCGGTGCGGCCTTCGCGCGCGGCGAACAGCAAGGGCGTAAACCCGGATGGCAGCGCGTTCTTGAATTCCGCCTTCGCCGCGATCAACGTCGATACGACCTCCGCGTGCCCTTCCGCCGCCGCCCACATCAGCGCGGTTTGCCCTTTGCGGTCTTTCGCATTCACATCGGCGCCGTGAGTCAGGAGCGCTTTGATCGGCCCCGGCTTGCCCGTGCGAGCGGCCGTCATGAGCGCGGTCTCGCCCCCCTTGAGCGTTGTGTTCGCATCCGCACCGGCTTTGAGCAACAATTCGACGAGCCCAGCGTTGCCATTCGTACACGCCAACGAGAGCGGCGTCACGCCATAGCGGTTGGCAGCTTTGACATTGGCGCCGGATTTGACGAGGAGCGATGCAGTCGGCAGGTCATCGTAATACGCGGCCCAGTGCAGCGCGGTCATGCCGTCGGGCTGCGCGGCGTTGACAGCGGCGTTTTGCTTGAGGAGGGCTGCAACCTTGGCGGCGTCTTTCTTCTCGACGGCGTCGGCCAACGTCAATGGAGTTTGGGCTAATGCCCAATTCGCGGCCCACAGCGACCCTACCAGCAGCGCGGCCGCTATTCGCATCGTCCCCATGGCCGTAAATCCTCAAGGTTTCCCGATCGCTGCAAGCGACGTCACGCATTGATCCAATCGTCAAGCGTGATTCCCGCTTGGCGTAGGATTCGTCGAATGAGGCCCGGATCAATGGCGCCGCCATGCGGATTGGGAATGGTAACGCGCAGTCCATCCCGACGCATCCACTCGTGTCTTCCCCCGGGAAACGGCCCTTCGAACCCTAGAGATTTCAATTTGCGGATCAACTCACGCCTTGACACGGGGCTGAGACTTGGCATGCTCAGGCCTCCTTGGCGCCGCGGTTATGGCCAAGCGGAAGCCATTCACCACGGGTGGATCCTCGCCACTGCGCAATCCAGACAAAAGCCAAACCTCAATCGCATCTACCAAATTCGCGCGGGCTTCCTCGAAACTGGTCGCTTGCGTCAAGCACCCCGGCAAATCGGGCGCCTCCGCCACGATCACGTCCAGTTGTTCTCCCTTTTCATAGACGGCATTCTTGAGGACTTCGCCAACATAGTCCGACAGACTTGCGCGGCGCGGTCGTTTCTTGCGCATGAATCGGGTCTCCACACATTTCGCCGGTATTTGATCAGGTCCTTTCGCGTGACGGAAATTACATGCGAACCGGCTCAAACAACTCATCCACCTTGCCCCGGCTATCCGCGAACGACTCGAGCCGCACGCCGACCTTGTCGAGCAGCGTCAGATGCAAATTGGCGAGCGGCGTCGGCTGCGCGAAGCGGATGTGGCGGCCGCCGCGCATGCGGCCCGCGGCGCCGCCGGCGACGAGGATCGGCAGGTCGTCGTGATCGTGCACGTTCGGATTGCCCATGCCGCTGCCGTAGAGTACCAGCGAATGGTCGAGCAGGTTGCCGTTGCCTTCGCGCGTATCGCGCAGCTTCGCGACGTACTCGGCGAACAGCGAGACGTGGAAGCGATTGATGCGGGCGATCTTCTCGACCTTGCGCGGATCGTTGCCGTGATGCGACAGCGGATGATGCGGATCGGAGACGCCGATCTCGGGATACGTGCGATTGCTCGTTTCGCGCGCAAGCTGGAAGGTCATGACGCGGGTGACATCGC
>DAIOGM010000534.1:0-4829 GCA_036745215.1 Gemmataceae bacterium | reverse complement strand
GAACTTGCAATCGAATGAAGCATCCGCCCTGCCGTTGCCGAGCTGGCGGCTCGTGATCGCGCTGTCAATGCCCGTGCTCGCCCAACAGGGCTTGGCGTTCGCGGTGCTCCTTTCGGATCGCTATCTCGCCGGCCATCTTGAAGTCGCCGATCAGGCCGCGGTGCAGGCGGCGCAAACAACGGCGCATTATCTCGCCTGGTTCATCACCTGTTACTACGTCCTCGTGACGGTCGGCAGCACCGCACTGGTCGCGCGTTGCATCGGCGCCGGCGAACGACGCCTTGCGGTGGAGGTGACGCATCAATCCCTGCTTCTCGCCGTCATTCTCGGCCTGGCCGCGACTGCGTGGGCGTTCCTCGGCGGCGTCCGCTGGATGGTCGATGTGCTGAATCTCGTCGGCCCGGCGGCGGAGTATGCGACCAACTTCGCGCTCATCCTGTTCGGCCTGCTCGTTTTTCAAACAATCGAAGTCGCCGGCATCGCATGCCTGGTCGGCGCGGGCGATACGCGCACCGGCCTCTGGGTCATGATCGGCGTCGCTTTCGTCAACTTGCCGCTCGCGTTCGGCTTCGGCTGGGGCGTCGGACCGTGCCCCAACCTCGGCTTTGCGGGCATCGCTCTGGGCACGGCGCTGGCGCACACGCTCGGCGGGCTGGTGGTGCTGGGCGTGTTGGTGCGCGGCCGCTTCGGCTTGAAGCTGGAGCTGGCTCTGTTCAAGCCGCGCTTCGATCTGATGTATCGCCTGTTGCGCGTCAGCGTGCCAGCCGGGTTCGACAGCCTCTCGGTTGTCGCAGGGCAATTCTGGTTTCTCAGCATCGTCAATACGCTCGGCGACGTCGCCGCCAGCGCCCACGGCATCGCGCTCGTCTGGGAGGGACTCGGCTATCTCTCGGGCGCCGCGTTCGGCACCGCGGCGATGACGCTCGTCGGCCAAAACCTCGGCGCCAAGCGGCCCGAGGAAGCGTCGCGCGCCGGCTGGATGGCGTTCACGCTCGGCTGCGGCACCATGAGCCTGATGGGCATCACGTTTTACGTCCTCGCCCCGCAGATGTTCGCCCTGTTCTGCCCCAAGCCAAGCCAGGCGGGCATCATCGAAGCGGGCATTCCGGTGTTGCAACTCGTCGCCTATGCCATGCCGCCGCTGGCCTCGACGATCGTCTTCACGAACGCCTTGCGCGGCGCCGGCGACACGCGCGTGCCAGTCATCTTCACCTGGATCGGCTTTTTCGTGATTCGCATCCCGCTGGCCTATTTACTGGCGCTCGACGATTACGTCCTGTCGATCGATGTAAATTCGTACTCCTGGTCAATCGGCCCGCTGTGGGGCTTCGATCTGGGTCTGTATGGCTGTTGGCTTGCGATGATCGCGGACTTGATTCTGCGCGGCGTCTTCTTCTTCGCCCGCTTCGTGCACGGGGCGTGGCAGAAGCAACGCGTATGACGGCGAGCCGAGCGGCGTAAGCCGCCGGTTGATGCACGCCAATCGACTCAACCGGCCGCTTACGCGGCTCGGCTCGCCGGTTTTTTGTTGGCGCACGCGAAGTTGTTCGTTAATCTCACTTCCAATCGCTCTCAACCTTCCTCACACCAGACGTGACGCTATGCGAATCATCTACATTCTTGTGACGCTGTTCACCTTGGCACTTCCTGCGTGCGCCGGCGACAAGAAGAAGCCGAACATCCTTTTCATCTACACGGACGATCAATCGTATCGCACCGTGAGCTGCTATCCCGGCGCGTACAAGTTCGCGAAGACGCCGAACATCGACAAGCTCGCGTCGATGGGCATCCGCTTCGAGGCGTCTTACAACGGCTCGTGGTGCGCTCCGTCGCGCGCGTCCATTCTCACGGGACATCATCCGTTCGGCGTGCAGTCGATGACGTTCAAAGGCCAATACCCGTCGTCGAGCTACGATCCCGCCCAGTGCCGCTATTGGCCGAGCGTTTTCCGACGGCTCGGCTACTACACCGGCCAGATCGGCAAATGGCACACCGGCGCCGACGCGGGGTTCGGCCGCGACTGGGATTATCAAGCGGTCTGGAATCGGCCGAAGTTCCCCGACAACGCGCCGAACTATTACAAGACGCAGCTCATCAGCTTCAACGGCGCCAAGGAAAAGGAAGTGACCGGTTACTCGACCGACAACTACACCGATTGGACCGTCGATTACATCAAGGGCAAGACGCGCGACAAGGAAAAGCCGTGGTTCCTCTGGCTCTGCTACGGCGCCGTCCATGGACCGTTCACGCCCGCGGAACGCCACAAGAAAGCGTATGCAGACGCGAAAGTTGAAATCCCCAAGGACATCTTCGGCCCGCGCGAGGGCAAGCCTGCGTACGTGCAAAAGATGGACGTGTGGGCCAAGGGCAAGAACGGCCAGCCGGTTTACAAGGGCAAGGGCGATTATCAGGACAAGGAGGGCATGACGCTCGAAGAAGGCGTGCGCCAGTACAACCAGTGTGCGCTGGCAATCGACGAAGGCATCGCGCGTTTGCTGCAAGCGCTCGAGGAATCGGGCCAGCTCGAGAACACGCTCATCGTCTTCACGGCCGATCAAGGCTACTCCTGGGGCTTCCACGGCTTTCGCCACAAGCTTGGCCCGTACGACGACACGATCCGTTCGCCGCTGATTTTCGCCATGCCAGGCACGTTGCCGAAGGGCAAGACGTGCGATGTCCCCGTTAGCGGCGTCGATTTCGCGCCGACGTTCTTCAAGTTCGCCGGCTTCAAGGAATTGCCGTGGAAGATGCACGGCCGCGATCTGACGCCGCTCCTCGAGGACCCGAACGCGAAGTGGACGGAGCCGATGTTGATCACGCACACGGGCCGCAGCTTCGGCAAGGACACGAGCGACCCGGCGAAAATGGATTTGCTGGAAACGGTCCCCTGGTGGGTCGCGTCGCGCTCCGGCAAGACGAAGTACATTCGCACGCTGGTCGAGAACGAGATCGAGGAGTTGTACGATCTTCAGGCTGATCCTGACGAACTGGTGAATCTGGCGCTGCGGCCCGAGCATGCGAAGACGCTGGAACGGATGCGAACGTTGACGGCGGACGAGCTGCGCCGCTGCGAGGCGCCGTTCCTTGAGCGGATGCCGGCGCCGAAGATTGCGAAGTAACCCGCCGCTTGCGGCTTCGCGCTCGCGCGGCGCCGCGCGTTCGCGAAGCCGCAAGCGGCAGCAAAGGAGATCGTTCCATGAACTACCGATGCACCATTATTATTGCCATGATTGCCGCGCTAGTGATTCTGCCAACGCTCGACGCCGGCGACCCTCCCGCTGGTTTCGAATCGATCTTCAACGGCAAAGACCTCAAAGGCTGGGACGGCAGCGCCAAATACTGGAAGGTCGAAGACGGCGCCCTCACCGGCGTCGCCGACGGCAAGCTCGATTACAATCGCTTCATCGTCTGGCGCAATGGCAAGCTCAAGAATTTCGACTTGCGCGTCAAGGTCAAAGTCACCGCCAAAGGCAACAGCGGCATCAACTATCGCTCGACCGAACGCCCCGACCTCGGCGAAACCGTCGTCACCGGCTACCAGTGCGACGTCGTCGCCGGCCGCGCCGATTACAACGGCATGCTCTACGAAGAACGTGGCCGGCGCATCCTCGCGCACACGAGTGAGAAAGTCATCATCGACAAGGACGGCCAACCGTGGGTCGTCGGCGACTTCAAGCTCAAGGAATTCAAGCCCGACGAATGGCACGACTTCCGCGTCCTCGTCGAAGGCAATCATCATCAACACTGGATCGACGGCCATCAGACGGTGGACGTGATCGATCTCGACGAGAAGAACCGCAAGCTCGAAGGCGTGCTCGCGTTTCAAGTCCACGTCGGCCCGGCGATGAAAATCCAGTACAAGGACATTCACCTGAAGAAGCTCGCCGACGATTTGCCGCTCATCAGCGCCGACCAGGCGAAGATTCCGGCAAACTCCGTCAAGGTGGCGCCGCAGGGCAAGGACAAGGCGAAAAAGCCGGATGCGAAATGAGGCCGCGTTACCCCCCTTTTACCCAACAAGACATGGGTAACAAGTCGTTGCCGTAACTTATTTGATGAAAACGTTTTGCAAATACGCACCCCCCTTTTACTCACCAAGCCACGCATAGGGGGGTCGAATGTGCAAGATCAGAGTCAAAAGCGCAAGTTTTGCCGAGTTTTGCGTTCTGGGAGAAACACGTTTAACCTTTGCGGACCAATCATGTATCAATCGCTTTGCCTGGGTCTACTCCTACTGACCTTGACAACTCAATCCGCCGGCGGCCAAGTCGATCCCAAGGACGTCACACCCATTCGCATCCCCGGCAACCAAAAAGCGCCCGAGTTCGCCGACATCGACACCTGGCTCAACGGCGAACCGCTCGAGATGGCCAAGCTCAACGGCAAGGTCGTCGTCATGCAATTCATGGCGTTTGGCTGAATCAACTGCGTCCGCAATTACCCTTGGTACAAGGGTGTCTGGAAAGACTACAAGGACAAGGGCGTCGTCGTGATCGGCATCCACACGCCGGAGACCGAAAACGAGAAGGACGTGAAGCGCGTCAAGAAGAAAATCGACGACGCCGGCCTGACGTTTCCCGTCGCGATCGACAACGAGAAAACGATGTGGAAACGCTACTTCAACAGCTACTGGCCATCGATTTATCTGATCGACAAGCAAGGCATCGCCCGCTGGGGCTGGCAAGGCGAGCTTGGCTGGAAAGGGGCGCAAGGCGAGAAGCACATGCGGGCGAAGATTGAGGAGTTGCTGAAGGAGTGAATGTTATCGCTTTCGCCCCTGCGTCCCAGGCTCTGCCCTATCTATTACCAACATCGCAGCTGACGAATAG
>DAIOGM010000533.1:2084-4835 GCA_036745215.1 Gemmataceae bacterium | reverse complement strand
TCAAGATCGGAATCTTGCCGCCACGAAACTGAGACACTACCGAAACACGGCTTGGCGAGCGAATCGAAACGCCAAGGTCCTTGACGCGTGGTTCGTGCGCGAAGCCGTGCGCATTCACGTCGAAATTCGCTGGCGTAACATTGCGGATTTCGGATAAACTAAACAAGTCCATCAGACCCAATCGAATGTCCCGGATTGAGGTGTCGGCATGGCGACCACGAAAAGCGTCAGCTTCGCTTGTCCCAAATGCGAAAAGGTCCTGCGCGCCAGCGCGCGGCCGCCGGCGGGCAAGAAAATCAAGTGCCCCTCATGCGGCAAAGCCTTCGTGCCGGACCTCGACGACGAGGAACACGCAGCCAGCTTCCAGGAAAAGCCGCGCTTGAGCGCCAAGGCGGCGCCGTCCCGCTCCGATGACGACGAAGAAGAACGGCCGCGCAACAAGAAGGCGCGCGCCGATGACGATGACGAGCCGCGCCCGAAAAAGCGTGCCCGCGACGACGACGATGACGAAGCCGATGACGACGACGATCGCGCCTCCCGGAAGAAAAAAACCAAGAAGAAATCCGGCAGCATGATGATGTGGATTCTTGGCGCCGTCTTCCTCGGCGGCGGCGGATTGCTCGGCTGCATCGGGTGCGGCGTCGGCGCCTACTTCTTCTGGCCGGCGTCGTCCAACGCCGAATTGCTCGCGTTCGTGTCGCCCGAAGCCAACCTCCTCATTGGCGGCCGGCCCAAGGAACTCAAAACCAAATTCAACGGCTTCAAGGACATGTTCGCCCAGGCGGCCGGCCCGGGCGGGGGAAACAAATTCCCCGAGATGGAAGATTTGATGCTCAATAGCGATCAGTTTCTCATGTTCACGAACACCAACAACATGGGCAAGGACATGATCGCCGTCGTCAAGGCGGAAGCGGGCGACATCGAAAGACTCAAGAAAAGCAATCGACTCGAGGCCGCCAAGAAAGTCGGCGACCATTCCATCCACAAGGTCAAGCCGGATCAACAGGGAGGATTCGGCGGCGGCGGTCCGGGCTTCATTGCCTTCAGCGGCCGATTCGTGGTGATTTCCGACACCGACGAAAAGCTCAAAACCGTGTTGGATCGCGGCAAAAAGGACCCGGCCAAAAGCGCGGCGATCGATTTGAGCCGCTCGGTGCAGAACTCGCCGATGTGGATCGCGTTCACGTTTGACGGCGAGACGCGCCGCAAGCTTCGCGAAGGCCTCGATATGGCGGGCAATCAAGTGCCCGCGATGCGCGACGCGGCGCCCGCCTTCGACGGCGCCAAGGGGCTCACGCTCACGATGGACGTCGTTGGCGCCAACGATCTCAAATTGGTCGCCAGCGTGATGTGCAAGAACTCTGCCGATGCCGGGAAAGTCAAGACCGGCATCGAGGAAGGCTGGAAAGTCGCCAAGGGCGCCATCGACGGTCTCATGATGTTCGGCGGCGGTCCCAAAGGACCGGAGGCGAAGGGCGTTGAATTGATGATGAAGGACCTCGGCAAAATGACTTTCAGCAACTCGGGCGACACCGCGTCGGCGACGCTGACTTTCAGCAACGCAACTATTGAAGAGCTGGCAAGGCTGGGCAAGAACGCGCCGTTCCCCCCGATCGGCTTCAATCCTCCGCCTCCACCGAAGTTTGACGGCGGACCGAAGCCCAAGTTCGACGGCGGACCGAAGCCGCCGATTTTCGACGGCGGCAAGAAGGACTTTCCCAAATTCGACGGCGGGCCCAAGCTCCCGAAGGGGCCGACCAGTTTCTCCGCGACTCAATTCAATATGGGTCAGACGAACGAGAAAGTTTACCAGTTCCAGAAGGGCACCATGTTGAAAATCGACGTTCACTGTGGGCCGAATCCGAACAATCAAGTGGAAGTCTCCGTGCTCGAGGGCGCCGCCGGCGCCAAGGCCGTTTTCTCCGACCGGCAAATCGGCCCGATTCGTTCGGTGAACTACATGGTTGCCAAAACGGGAACCTATCGCGTGCGCATGAATAATATCGGCCCGAACGTGGTTCCGACCTGTACGGTGTTCGTCTGGGAGAATCCGTAGTTCGGCCAGTGTACTCATCACGCTCCGCGTGATGGCATTCGACTCATTGGCAGACTATTTTTGCATCTTGTAGACGCGCCAAAAAACCATCACGCGGAGCGTGATGAGTACATTGACCATGCCTGACCTCACTCATTTCGACGAATCCGGCGCCAGCCGCATGGTGGACACGACCGCCAAGCCGGAGACCGAGCGCCAGGCCCGCGCCAGCGGCCGCGTGCGCATGCAGCCGGCCACGCTCGCCCTGATTCGCGACAAGAAACTCGCCAAGGGAGACGTGCTCGAAGTCGCACGCCTGGCTGGGATCATGGCCGCGAAAAGGACCGGCGAACTCATCCCGCTTTGCCATCCACTGCCCATCACTGCCGCACAGATCGATTTTCGTTTTGAAGGTGATGCTATCCTCATCATCGAAGCGACCGTGCGCGTCTTCGGCCGCACCGGCGTTGAAATGGAGGCGCTCACGGCCGTCGGCATCGCTGCGCTCACGGTGTACGACATGTGCAAATCCGCGGACCGAGCGATGACGATCGAGGCGATTCGGCTGGAAGAAAAATCGGGCGGCAAAAGCGGTCACTTCACGCGCGCCGATTGACCCGGCACGCTCTATTTCTAAAATTCTAATAGATTTGAAAATTCAGAAATCCGCAGGAATGCGGTTAATCGGTCGGCGCCGACTGCGGTTGCCATGGCAA
>DAIOGM010000533.1:0-2074 GCA_036745215.1 Gemmataceae bacterium | reverse complement strand
ATGAATCCCACCATCGCGCCGCCAAAACGCCCCGCTGCCAACGTGTTCGCTCCCATCGCACGCGATCTCGACGAGGTCGAACGCATCCTTCGGCAAACGCTCGAATCGGCTCGGCCGGGCGTCGATGCGCTGCTCGCGCATCTGGCGCATTACAAGGGCAAACGCCTGCGGCCGGCGCTGCTGTTGCTCGTCGCGCAAGCCTGCGGCAAGGTGACGCCGGCGCATCATTTGCTCGCCGCGGTCACGGAGATGATCCACACCGCGACCCTGGTTCACGACGACGTGCTCGATCACGCGTCGGTGCGCCGCCATGTGCCGACGGTCAACGCGCTGTGGGGCAACCAGGCGAGCATCCTCTTGGGCGATTTTCTTTTCACGCATGCCTTTCATCTTTCCAGCACGCTCGACGATGTTCGCGCCTGCCGCATCATCGGCGCCGCGACCAATCGGCTCTGCGAAGGCGAGTTGCATCAGATTTGCCGGCGCGGCGACCTGGATTTGAGCGAGGACGAATACTTCGACATCATCGACGCCAAGACCGCGGAGTTGACCTCGTGCTGCTGCCGGCTCGGCGCTCTGTACTCCGGCATGACCGCCGACGTCGTCGAACGCCTGGCGAACTACGGCCGATCGCTCGGCGTCGCGTTTCAGATCGCGGACGACGTGCTCGACCTCGCCGGCCAAGAGACGTTAGCCGGCAAGACGCTCGGCAGCGACCTGGAACAGCAGAAGCTGACGCTGCCGGTGATCCATCTGTTGCAGACCGCGTCACCCGAAAACGCTTTGCGCGTTCGGGCCATGCTCACCGCCGCCGGCAATCACAAGCGCGAGGCGTTGTTGCCGGAATTGCATGCGGCCGGCTCACTCGAATATACGCGGATGAAGGCCGAGGCGTTCGCGTCGTCGGCACGAGCGGAACTGGAATGTCTGCCGCCGTCCGCGGGCCGCATGATTCTCGAATCGCTCGCCGACCGCGTCGTGCATCGCGATCATTGACATTACATCCGTGGTGCGGGCGGCTCGCCTGCACGTAGAAAGGTGCAGGCGAGCCGCCCGCACCACGGGTGAACATCAATTCTTGGAGCGCAATCGCAGCGAATTGCCCGCCACCGATAATGAACTGAGACTCATCGCCGCGCTGGCCCACGCCGGCGTCAAGATTCCAAACGCCGCAATCGGAATCGCCAGCACATTGTAAACGAACGCCAGCACCAGATTTTGCCGAATCGCCGCCAGCGTCGCCCGGCTGAGCGCCCGCGCCTCGACGATGGCGCCAAGATCGCCGCGCACGAGCGTGAGCGCCGCGCTTTCCATGGCGATGTCGGCGCCGGTCCCCAGAGCGATGCCAATGTCGGCCTGCGCCAGCGCCGGCGCGTCATTGATGCCGTCCCCCGCCATGGCGACGACGTAGCCTTTGGCTTGCAGATCTTGAATGAGCTTGCGTTTGCCGGTCGGCAACGCGTCGGCGTGCACGACGTCGATGCCGACTTGCCGGGCGATGTAACGCGCAGTCGTCACGTTGTCGCCGGTCGCCATGATGGTGGTCATGCCGTCGAGTTGAAGCTTCTTGACGGCTTCGATGCTGCTTTTTTTGAGCGTGTCCGCGACGCCGAAGAGTGCGGCGAGCTGGCCATCGACGGCAAGGAAGAGCACCGTCTTGCCTTCGAGCCGCAATTGTTGCAATCGCTCCGTCACCGCGTCACAGGCGACGTTCGCCGACGTCAAAAACGATTGCGTTCCCAGGAGCAGCCGATGTCCCGCGACGACGCCGGTGACGCCTTGGCCCGGCAGCGCCTGGAACTCGTGAACCGGCTCAAGCGTCATCTCTTGATCTTGCGCCGCCTGCACGAGCGCCCTGGCGAGCGGATGTTCGCTCGGTTGTTCGAGGCTCGCAGCCCAGGCCAGGCACTCCGCGGAGCCATAGTTGTCGCCGCTCGCGACCGATTCGAACATCACCAGCGTCGGCTTTCCTTCCGTCAAGGTGCCGGTCTTGTCGAAGATCAAGACGCTGGCGCGATGCAAGAGTTCCAGGGCCTCGGCGCTCTTGATGAGGATTCCCATCTCCGCGCCCCGG
>DAIOGM010000532.1:0-4835 GCA_036745215.1 Gemmataceae bacterium | reverse complement strand
TGCTGCGTCGAGCCGAAGAGCGGAAACATGCACAACCAATCGGAAACCAGGTCGTTCCAAAGGCGATTCTTGAACAGGATATGATGCGACGCTTCATGCGCGAGGCCGGTGAGCTGATGCTGGCCGGCGCCGATGAGGATGATGGCCAAGATCGTTACGGGGATGTTGAGCCACCAAGACCATTCGTTGAATTGGTAGAACCAGAGCGTTCCACCGATGACGAGCGCGAGAAAGGCGTAGGTGCGCGCCAAATAATACAGGTTGCTGACGTTGTCCGTGACGCGAAGCGCCTGGAGTTTTTCCTTGATGAACGGATCGGCAAGCGATTCGAGTTCGGTCGAAGTTTGGAGGTCCGTAGCCATTCGTTGGATCCGAAATAGACAAGTGAATTAGAGTAGTTAAAATAGCGAATTTGGGTTGAATGGTGGTGTTCCGCGCCCGAACACAAACTCAGCATTGAACCACGGGGCGCGCGGGGAACACGGGGGAATTCCACACAGGCAGTGACAGTAATCGAAGGCACAGCCTCATTTAGATTCTTGCTTGGCATTTCCCCGTGACCCCCCGTGTTCCCCGTGGTTCACTTCGTCCGTTCGTTCTTGTGCAAAGCCCCCAAATCAGGACTCTTCAATCGCCTCGTCGATCACGTCTTCCGCCACCCAGATCGGCACCTTCGCCGTCACCGCCACCGCGATCGCGTCCGACGGCCGGCAATCGACCTCGACCAATTCGCCGTCGCGCTTGACCCGTAGCTTGGCGTAGTACGTGTGCTCTTTCAGTTCGTTAATATAGATGTCCTGCAAGTCGCCGCCGAGATGGTCGATCACCGTGCAAATCAAGTCATGCGTCATCGGCCGCGGCCAAAGCTTGCCCTTGATGCGATTGTCGATGCTGAGCGCCTCGAAGGTGCCGATGACGATGGGAAACGCGCGTTCCCCTTCGACCTCGTGCAGCAGGATGATGTGCTGCTCGTGGATCTCATTGATGATGATGCGCCGCAATTCCATCAAAATCGGCACGATTGGCATCTCCGGCAAAATACCTAGAATCCGCGCGATCCGCGCCAAGAATCGCTCAAGAAACAACCAGCAATGTCCGACGATAGATGAAGGCGTTTTCCTCTCATCATTGTAGCGAGGCTGCGCGCCAAGAAAAACAGACTTCTGGCCGACATTCTTGACCCCGCCGCGGTTGCGTCCGGCGTGGAATCAGTCTATAGTTGAGGACGGAGAAATGTTGCGGGGATTGAATTCCTTGCTAAGATGATACCAACCTGTCCGCAGCGTTCCGCAACGAAAGACGCAACCACGAATTCCTGCGACGTTCCACGGGTTCGCGTCCGTCTCAACGAGGTGCCCTAATGGCCCTGACCTTGAATATCGGCAAATGCACGCTCCTCGGCAACTACCGCGAGAACAACGAAGATTCCATCGAAGTCAAGCAGTTCCCGGACATGACGGTGTGCATCGTCGCCGACGGCATGGGCGGTCAGGCAGCCGGCGAAATCGCCAGCAAACGAGCCATTGACGTGGTGCCACGCGAGCTTCGCAAGAATCTGCCCGCCGCCGCCAGTGAGGACGAAGCCAAGCAAGTCATTCGCAAAGCCGTCGTGCAGGCGAACGATGAAATCATCACGATGGGCACGCTCGACCGCGATTACAAGAACATGGGCACGACGATCGTCATGGCCCTGTGGCGAAAAGGCCGCGAGCTGTTCCTCTCCAACCTCGGCGATTCGCGCGCGTATCTCATCCGCGCCGGCGCCATCCAGCAGCTGACCATTGATCATTCGCTCGCCTGGGCGCTCGTTGAAAATAAAACGATCTCCGCCGACGAAGCGAAGGAGCATCGCTTCAAGAACGTGCTGTGGAAATATCTCGGCAGCAAGGAAATCGGCGAAGGCCCCGATGTGAAGCCGGTCATCCTCGAAAGCGGCGACCGGTTCCTGCTCTGCAGCGACGGCCTTTCCAGCTTCGTGCCGGACGAAAAGATTCTCGAATTCGTGCTGGCCCATCCCAACGTTCAAGAATGCGCCGACGGCCTCGGCCAACTCGCGCTCGATTTGAAATCGCGCGACAATGTTTCGTGTATTGTGATCGAGGCCGTTGATGGTTGAAATTTCTTGCGAGCCACGGGGTTAATCCCCGTGGATTGGACATCCTTACCACGGGGATTAACCCCGTGGCTCGCCAATCAAACATATGCCTGCGCCGTCGGCTTGATCACCAGCTCCGGCACCGTCACGTGCGGCGGCAGCGTCGCCACGAAGCGCACCGCCTCCGCTACATCTTCCGGCTTCAGAATCTTCGCGCGATGATCTTCAGACAACGGCTGCGGCCGAAACACGAGGATCGGCGTATCGACTTCGCCGGGGTAGATATTGCACACACGAATGCCGGAGTCCTTTTCCTCCGCCGCGAGTCCGATGCCAAGCGCCGCCTGACCGAACTTGGACGCCGCGTACGCGATGCCGCCGAGCGGCGAGGCGCGTTTGCCGGCAATGGAGACGATGTTGATGATGACGCCGTTCTTGCGCGCGAGCATGCCCGGAAAGACGGCGTGAATCGCATAAAACGCGCCGTCGAGATTGGTGCGAATGAGGCGATCCCAGTTCTCCGGCGTCAGTTCACGAAAGGTGCGTTCCTTCAAATTGGTGCCGGCGTTGTTGACGAGGATGTCGATCGGGCCCAGCTTTTCCGTCACTTGTTTGACGAGAGCCGCGACTTGCTTTTGATCGGCGACGTCGCACGCCAGCGGCAAAACCGCTCCAAGTTCTTTCGCGACGGCGTCGAGCTTCTTCTGGTCGCGTCCGGCGATGGCGACCGTGGCGCCTTCGTCGAGCAGCGCCTTCGCGGATGCCGCCCCGATGCCGGAGCCGCCGCCGGTGACGAGGGCGATTTTGCCTGTCAGTTTTCCCATGGGTTATCCTTGTGATAGAATGAACTCGGTATTGAATCGTCGTGTCAATTCAGAGATGATTGTATTTGCATTTCTTCGTTTAGCGCTCGCAGGATCCTGCGAGCGCTAAACGAAGTCAGGTTAAAGGAATCGACCATGGACATCGACCTCCGCCGCCGAACCGACGAAGTGCTTCGCCGTCTCACCCAGCTCCGGGACTCTCTTTGACGTCGCCAATAAACGCAAGGAGCGCGACAAGCTCACCGAACAGATGGGCGGCGCCAACTTCTGGGACAACCAGGAGAAGGCCCAGCAAATCATTCAACAGCTCAAGCCGCTCAACGGCCTCATCAATCCGTTCGACGCTCTTGCCGCGTCGTCCGAAGATTTGAACGCGTTGTGCGAGCTTTGCGAGGAAGACGCAAGCATCGAAGGCGAGTTGCACAAGGAACTCCACGTCATCGAGAAAAAGCTCGGCGAGTTCGATCTGCGCGCCATGTTCACTGGTGCCCAGGACACGTCCAACGCGTTCCTCAAAATCAGCGCCGGCACCGGCGGCACCGAAGCGTGCGACTGGGCCCAGATGCTCCTGCGCATGTACACCCGCTGGGCCGAACGCAACGGCTTCGAACTCGAAATGATCGACGAACTCCGCAACGAGGAAGCCGGCATCCGCAGCGCCACCGTCGCCATTCGCGGCGACTACGCCTACGGCTACCTGCAAAGCGAAACCGGCGTGCATCGCCTGGTGCGCATCAGTCCGTTCGACGCCAACAAGCGCCGTCACACGTCATTTGCCGCGGTCGATGTGGCGCCCGACATCGAGGGCACGATCAACATCGAGATCAAGCCCGACGATCTCAAACGCGACACGTTCCGCTCCGGCGGTCCCGGCGGGCAACATCAGAACAAGACTGAGTCCGGCGTCCGTTACACGCACCTTCCGACGGGCGTCGCCGCCGAGAGCCGCACCGAGCGCAGTCAGCACAAGAACGACGCGAACGCCCTCGCGCTTTTGAAAGCGAAGCTGTACCGAATCGAGGAGCTGAAGAAGAAGGCGGAAACGGAAAAGCAGTACGACGAAAAAGGCGAAGTCTCCTGGGGCAGCCAGATTCGCAACTACGTCATGCAGCCCTACACGCTCGTGAAAGACGTTCGCACCGACACGCAGACGGCCCAGGTCGGCAACGTCCTCGACGGCGAAATTGACGACTTCATTCAGGCATATTTACGCACGAAGGCGGAGAAAGAGCACAAGAAGTAGAATTTGCACAATAACAGATGAAGCCCCGGGGTGAGGTACTCCGAACCCCGGGGTTCGGAGTACCTCACCCCGGGGCTTGTGGAGTTTTTCTGCAAAGCCTTGCCCCTTTGCCGCATCTTTCGCTGTTTGCAAATCTCCCCTCAATTTGTTCAAAACTGCCGTTGGCGCGCAACGCCATCTCTGGCATAAGGCCACGCTCGAACATATTTGTTTTTTGCAATCTTGAATTCGTCCATTCTCACGTGGGCGCCCGAGCCACGAATCCGGACAGGGAGGTTGACCATGTCATTGCATGAGTTGAATTTGACCCGTCGCCGACGGTTTGCTGGCTATCAGCCGCGTTTCGAAGTTCTCGAAGCCCGTGAATGTCTCTCGGTGGCCGCGCCGGCTTCGTTGACCGCGACCGCCCTTTCGTCCACGCAGGTGAAATTGACATGGACCAACGTCGTCGGCGAGTTCGGCTTCCGCGTCTTTCGCTGGGACGGGACCAAGGCAGTACTCCTTAGCCAGCTTGCCAAGGACAAGACGACGTTCACGGTGTCGGGTCTACTGCCGACGCAAACGAACTGGTTCACGGTCGAAGCGTTCGACAATGCGACGACCGCCCGCACCGCGTGGGTGTCCATCGCGACGCCGGCCAGTCCGATCACCGCACCGACCAACTTGCGCGCCG
>DAIOGM010000531.1:0-4876 GCA_036745215.1 Gemmataceae bacterium | reverse complement strand
CGGTTACCGGCGCTCCAAAGGCGGGCCGCCTCAAGGGGATGTTCGTCGTTCCGGATGACTTCGACGCACCGCTTGAGGGACTCCGCGAGTACATGGAATGAACCTGCTTCAGATGAAAAAGGAATAGCCGCTCGCCATTTCAATCCATCGCCAGCCGATATCCCACGCCTTGCTCCGTCAACAAAATGCGTGGCTCCGCCGGATCGGCTTCCAGCTTGCGCCGCAGACTGGCCATGAAGACGCGAAGGTAGTGCGTCTCTTGACTGTGCAACGGCCCCCAGACTTCGTTGAGCAGAAAGCGATGCGTGAGCACCTTGCCCGCGTGCTTCACCATCGTCACCACCAGCTTGTATTCCAGCGGTGTCAAATGGACTTCTTGCCCTCTCACGTAAACTTTGCGCTCGGCCAAATGGATTTCGAGATCGCCCGCTTTGAACGTTGACGATTCAACCTGTTCACTTTGCGACGTGTGCCGAAGCGCAACGCGAATGCGCGCCAGCAACTCGGCCGTGCTGAATGGCTTCGTGAGATAGTCGTCGGCGCCGTTGTCGAGTGCGGTGACTTTTTGCTTTTCCTGATCGCGCGCCGACAGGATGATGATCGGCGCTTTTAGCCATTCACGCAATTGCCGCAGCACGTCCTGGCCGTCGATATCGGGCAGTCCAAGGTCGAGAATGACCAGATCGGGCGGCTGCGCGGCGGCAACGCGAACGGCTTGCTGGCCCGTCTCGACTTCGACCAGGCGATAATCTTCCGAGGCCAATGACGTGCGCAGAAATCGCCGGATCGGCAATTCATCTTCGACCAGCAGAATCAGCGGCGACACTTTGGCCATGACTCATGAACTCGTGCCAACCGGGATTTCGTCAAGAACGACACGCGGCGCCGCTTCCTCGCACGGCAGCGAGATCACGAACTCGGCCCCGCCGCCGGGGCGATTGCGCGCGATGATCCGGCCGCCGTGCGCCTGGATGATCGCATGGCAAATCGCCAGTCCCAAGCCCGCGCCGCGGCGGCCGTCGGCGGTCGGCGTCGTCGAAGCGCGAAAGAACTTCTCGAACACGCGCGCTTCGCTGCCCGCCGGCAAGCCAGGACCGTTGTCGGCGACGCGCACTTCAACGCGCTTATCTTGCTTCACGGCGGTGATCTCGATCTGACTTCCCGCGGGCGTGTAGCGCGCCGCATTCTCCAGCAAGTTGAGCAACACCTGCTCGATCAACAGTCCATCCAACGACAGCAATGGAAGGTCGGCTGGAATCTCGACATGCACCCCATGCCGTTCCAGCTCGCGCCGGAGCCGGGTTCGTGCCGAGCCGACCAGCTCTTCCAGGACGTGCCATTGCTTATTGAGGGCGACGCTACCGGACTCCAGGCGCGTCATGTCCAGGAGGTTATCGACCAATCGTCCCAGTCGTTGCGATTCATCCACAATCGTTTCGAGCAATTCGTGGCGCGCCTCCCCTTCGGTCACGAAGTTTTTCTCAAGCAAGCTGGAACTTGCCCCCGCAATTGCCGCAAGCGGCGTGCGAAGATCGTGCGACACGGAGCTGAGCAATGAACTTCGCAACTGCTCGGTCTGATACTGCAATTGCGCCTCATGCGCCTCGAGGATGGATTGATCGCGTTCGACGGAGAGGGCGATCAAGCTCGCACAGGCCTCCAGCAGGCGCCGTTGTTCCGGATCGAGGAAACGCTGCGCATCCGTGGAGCGAACGCCCAGGGCGCCAACGGTTCGCTGCGAGCCGATGAGCGGCACGAACAGCGCCGTCGCGTTCGGCAACGTGTCGGTGCCGGCGCCGGCGATCTGATCGTGCTCGGCAACCCATTGTCCGACGACCGCGTTCACCGGCAGTTTCGCGATGCTGGTCTCCTCGCCGAAACGGTATGCATAAGTGCCGTCACTTTCGCGCAACAAGAGGACGACGTCGCCGGAGAAAATCTGGGCGAGCTGCTGGCCGGCGGCGCGCATCAGGAATTCGAGGCCGGTGATTTCGCTCAATTGCTTGGTGAACCGATACAGCGCCGCGGTGCGCCGTTCCTGCTCCTGCGAGGATTGCAATTGGTCCTTCAGCCGGGCCGTGAGCGTGCTGATGAGCAGGCCGATCGCGAACATGACGATGAAGGCGAGATAGTACTGCGAATCGTGTGCGGTCAACGTGAAATACGGCGGCACGAAGCAGAAGTCGAACACCAGGACGCTGACGATCGAAGCCGCAATCGACGGGCCTCGGCCAAAGCGCGCGGCGACGAACGCGACGCCGAGCAGGAAGACCATGACGATGTTTGCCTCGGCCCATCCCAACGCGTGGTTCAGCCAGCCAAACAGCCCGCATACCGCGACGACCGCGGCCGAGCCGGCGTAATCGGGCCAATGGAACGATGTCGGACGGCCCGGCGCGGGCGCCGGCCGCCGATCGGCCTCGGACTCGCCGCGAATCACGTAGACATCGATGTCGCCGCTGTTCTCCAGCAGCCGATCGACGACGGTGCCGAGGAACCAGCGTTTCCACCACGGCTGGGCCGTTTTGCCGACGACGATTTTGGTCACGTTGCGGGAGCGGGCGTAGTCGAGAATGGTCTGCGCGACATCCTGGCCGATCAACGTGTGCGTCTCGGCGCCGAGCTGCTCGGCCAGGCGCAGGTGCGGCGCCACGAGCGTGCGCGTTGCCGCGGAGAGCGGGGCGGCGCGCGTCGTTTCGACGGCGACCGCGATCCACTCGGCGCCGAACGCGGCGGCCATGCGCTTGGCGGTGCGAACGAGCTTGGCGGTCGTCGGACTGGGACCGACGCAAACCAGCAGCCGTTCGTTCGTCGCCCAAGGTCCCTGGGCAGCGCTATCTTGCCGAGCGGCGTCCACATCGCGTCGCAGCCGATCCGCCGCTTGCCGCAAGGACAGTTCACGTAAAGCGACGAGGTTGGCGCGCTGAAAAAAGCTCTGCAACGCCCGCTCCACCTGCGGCGTGATGTAAACCTTGCCGGCTCGCAATCGCTCGATCAACTCTTCGGGGGTGATGTCGATCAATTCCAGCTCATCGACTTTTTCCAGCACGGAGTCGGGCAGCGTCTCCCGAACGACGACGCCGGTGATTTGCGCGATGACGTCGTTGAGGCTTTCCAGGTGCTGCACGTTGAGCGTCGAGTAAACGTCGATGCCGGCTTCGAGCAACTCATCAATATCCTGCCAGCGCTTGGCGTGCCGCGAACCTTCGGCATTGGTGTGAGCAAGCTCATCGACGAGCAGCAACTTGGGGCGTCGTGCGAGGGCGGCGTCGAGATCGAACTCGCGCAGCATGACGCCGCGATACGGAATTTGCCGCGCCGGAATCGTTTCGAGCCCTTCCAGCAGCGCTTCGGTTTCCGGCCGGCCGTGCGGTTCGACGTAGCCGACGACGACCTCGACGCCATCGGCCTTCTCGCGCCGCGCCGCGTTCAGCATCGCGTACGTTTTGCCGACGCCGGCCGCGTAGCCAAAGAAGATCTTCAATCGGCCACGACGGGCGCGCGCCTCGTCGGTTTGCACGCGGGCCAGGAGTTCATCCGGACTAGGTCGTTCGCGCAGCATTGACGATCCACGACATGCAAATGAATGTACCACGGCTCATTATAACCGGGCGACGAAGGAAATAGGCGGAGGAGACCGGCTGTCTACCGGTTCCCCCGCCCGGCTCTCCGGGGTTGCCGGATCGCCGATTCAACGTTGCGAATCCGCTGCGTCCAGCGCCAGATTCAGCTTCAAGACATTGACGCGTGCCTCCCCGAGTACGCCGAAAGTTCGTGATTCCGTATGTTGGGCGACCAGTTTGCGGACTGCGTCCGCGCTCATGCCGCGGTTTTTCGCGACGCGCTCCGCCTGATACTCCGCCGCGGCCGGGCTGATGTGCGGATCGAGCCCGCTCGCGGACGCTGTCACGAGATCGATGGGCACGAGCCCCGATTGATCCGGATGCGACTTGCGAAGGTTGTCAATGCGTTCGCGCACCTCCTTGTGCAAATCCGCATTCGTCGGCCCGAGATTCGACCCAGACGACGCGCCGCCGTTGTATGGCATGGGGCCGGTCTTGGACGGCCGAGACCAGAAGTAACGCGGTTCGTCAAAGGCTTGCCCGATCAGCTCGGAGCCGACCGCCTTGCCGTCGCGAGTCAAAATGCTGCCGTTCGCCTGGTGCGGGAACGCACCTTGAGCAATGAGCGTGACGAGCACGGGATAAACGACACCCGTGAGCAAAGTCAAGAGGCCGAACACGGTCAACGCAGCCCGAAATTGCGATGCCATTTTTCACTCCGAAGGCGATGATCGGCGAGCCGAGCCCCGTAAGGGGCCGGTTGAGGGTGTCGAGTTTTACTCAACCGGCCCCTTACGGGGCTCGGCTCGCCGAGTATCACTCGCAATACCTCACGCAAACGCGAAACCGCAAGCGGCCAGAATCAGGTCAATCACCTTGATGCCGATGAACGGCACAATCAACCCGCCCAGCCCGTAAATCAACAAGTTGTCGCGCAACAACCGATCCGCTCCGACTGCGCGATACTTGACGCCGCGCAGCGCCAGCGGAATCAACGCAACGATGATCAGCGCATTGAAGATCACCGCCGACAGAATCGCCGTGCTCGGATTCAGGTCCATGATGTTGAGCTTGAGCAGCGCCGGATACGTGCTCGCGAACGCGGCCGGGATGATCGCGAAATATTTGGCGACATCGTTGGCCAGGCTGAACGTCGTCAAGGAGCCGCGCGTCATCAAGAGCTGCTTGCCGATTTCAACGATCTCGATGAGCTTGGTCGGGTTGGAATCCAGATCGACCAGATTGCCGGCTTCCTTCGCGGCTTGCGTGCCGGTGTTCATGGCCACCGCGACATCCGCCTGGGCGAGGGCCGG
>DAIOGM010000530.1:0-4886 GCA_036745215.1 Gemmataceae bacterium | reverse complement strand
GTTCTGGCTCAACTCAAGCCGGGCGATGAGGTCGCCGCCGCCGCCGATCGTTACGGCGGCACGTTCCGCATCCTCGAACGCGTCTTCAAACCGTGGGGCCTCGTCGCCCGCTACACCGACGATCCGCGGCCCGACGGCTTTCGCAAGATCATCACGCCCAAGACGAAGATGGTCTGGATCGAGACGCCGACCAATCCGCTCTTGCAAATCGTCGATATCGCCACGATCGCCGAAATGAGCCACAAGGCCGGCGCGGTGCTGGCGGTGGACAACACGTTCGCGTCGCCGTATTTGCAAAAGCCGATCGAGCTGGGCGCCGACCTCGTCGTGCACAGCACCACGAAATACCTCGGCGGCCATTCCGATGTCGTCGGCGGCGCGGTCATCGGACGCAAGGACCTCATGACGCAGATCGCGTTCTATCAAAACGCGGCCGGCGGCGTGCCTGGCCCGTTCGACTCATGGCTCGTGTTGCGCGGCATCAAGACGCTGTCGGTGCGCATGGACCGCCATTGCGCCAACGCGCGACAGCTGGCCGATTGGCTCGCGAAGCATCCCGCGATCGCGCGCACATACTATCCCGGCTTGCCGAGCCATCCCGGCCACGACCTCGCGAAAAAGCAGATGCGCGACTTCGGCGGCATGATCTCCATCAGCATCAAGGGCGGCAAAGACACGGCTCTGAAATTCATGACGCGCACAAAGCTGTTCAGCCTCGCGGAAAGCCTGGGCGGCGTCGAGTCGCTCGTCTGCCATCCCGCGACGATGACGCACGCCTCGATTCCCGCCGACCTTCGCCAGGCCCGCGGCATCGACGATGGACTGGTGCGCTTGAGCGTCGGCATCGAGGACGTTGAAGATTTGCGCGGCGATCTGGAACGAGCGCTCAGTTAACGGCGAGCCGAGCCCCGGAGGTCGAAATGCGAACCCGCATCATCCCATTCATCGTGCTCCTCGCCGCCGTCAACGCGTCCGGCTGCTTGACCATCCAGAAGAAAAGCCTGGTCGTGCTCGTGCCCCCCGCGTCGAAAGAAGTCCACATGTACTACGTCTTTGAGGGCATCAGCGTCGTGGAGGGCAAAGACAACTCACCCAAGGCAGTCAAGGAAAACCTTGAACGAGCGCGCAACGAACTCGACGGCCTCAAGAAACCGGATTTCAGTTTCTTCATCTCCGGCCTGGGAAGCGACGAAAAACTCGCGAAGCACTGCAGGTTCGAGCCCGTCCGTTTTTACGAGAATCCGGATCGAGAGCGCAAGTTGTGCATGGACCGCCGCGTGACGATCACCGACCGCGACGCGTTCGCACGCGAATTGAACGACACCATCTCCATCGTGCTGCGCAAATCGTTCATGGAGCATACGCCCAAGACCCTGCGCGCGGAAATCAAGAAAGCGAATGAGCCGGAAGAGCTGGCGAAATCGCGCGAATCGATCGACGGCTTCGGCCTGGGACCTCTCGCGAAAACCGTGATCGGTCTGGTGACGCTGGCGAACGATTACGATCTTGAATCGCTCGAGAAATTCAAAACCGCCGCCGCCTTCGAGGGAGAACGCTGGCTGCGTTTCGACGCCGACACGATCAGCGTCCATCTGCCGGCGACGCCGACATGCGCCGAGCGAATCGCGAAGAGCAAGGCCGCGAAGGATTGGCTCAAAGAGATGCGCGACTTCGTTACGCCGATCGATTTGACAACGGACAAGACCGGCCTGGTCATTGTCCTGGGCAAAAAGGGAGAGCCGATTCGCTTCACGCATGAAGATAAGCGTCCGTATCGCAAGGATGACGAGAAGTCGATGTTCGAACACGCCGGCTCGCCCAAGGCAATCACGATCGACGCCAAGGCGGCGAATGGAGATATGTTGATTCAGCGGTTCCTCGCGGAGAAAAAGAAGAAGTAAGCGAGCCGGTGGCGGCACGTGAGCGAGCTTTCATCAGGCCGAGCGAATGTGATAAACTATCCATAGGAAAGACCAACGCCATGAATGTCGGGAGAAGTTCGCATGGCTATGACCAACGAACTATGGGCAACCCTCAGCCAGCTGAAAGAAAACTGGGACGGCTATGGCGCGGCGGCGCCAATGCAAAGCACTGTTGAGTTGGCTCACGAATTCGCGAACTTGCTCGACGCGATGCGCCGAAAGTCCGCCCAGCCCTGTCCGCTTCAAATCAGCCCGACTCGAATCGGCGGCGTCCTGCTCGAATGGGAAGACTGTGCCATGGAACACGAGGTCGAAATCAATCCCGACGGGTCGGTCGGTTTCTTGCATAGCAACAAATCAACCGGTCAAATCACGACACGAAAAATCTCACCTGGATCCATGCAACGCGAATTCCTGCAAGAGTTGCAATTGTTGGCGGCAGCATGAGGCTTGATGATGGATGCCGCGCCTGAAATCGCCGATGACGAAATCCTACTTCGGCACATTCCAGGAGGAACATGGTGGCAAGCCCCCGGTCCGCGAATCACCAGCGCCAATTTCCAGCTTCGTCCCGATCGTGGCGAAACAGGCGTTTCCGTCACGCGCGCGAAAATCACCGGCCCTGACCGATTGCTACTGATACTCGGCGGTGATCGCGCCAAGGGATCGCGCGTTGCCGGGGTGCGCGTCTCCGACGTTCGCGCGATGGGCTTGAAGGTCGTCGCCTTGCCCGTTGACGACGATTCGGGTCATGCTGAGATTCAGTCCGACCAAGTCAGCCTGGACGATCATGCCTGTCGCAAGAAACTGGCGAAACTTTTCCAATTTGTCGATGAGCCGAATGTGCCTTGAGCCAATGAACGCGATATCGATTCGCGACAAAATCCTTGCATTCAAAGCAAAAACCAAGTTTCATAGGGGAAATCGACCCGCCAGTATTCCAAAGGAATCCACCATGCGCCGTTGTCTCGTGTTCGCAATCGCCATCACCCTGTTTTCACTGACCTTCCACACCACCGCCCAGCAAGGCAAGGACCCCGTCCGCAAGACGACCGGCCTCGAAAAACGCGTGCCGTGGACGACTTCCAAAGTCATCGGCTCGCCGGAGCCGCCGCCGCCGTACAAGACAGAGCTGGCTTTTGCGAAGCTGCCGAAGTTCGATGAGCCGCTCGACATGACGTACGCGCCGGGCACGAATCGCCTGTTCATCGCGGAACGCTGGGGCAAGATTTTTTCGTTCATCAACAAGAAGGACGCCGACAAGGCCGACCTCGCGCTCGAACTCAAGGACAAAGACAGCAAAAAGCAAATGATCTACGCGTTCACGTTTCATCCCAAGTTCAAGGAAAACGGCTACGTCTTCGTGACCTGGATTCCCGACGGCTCCAAGGAAGGGCTGCCGAAGGGCTCGCGCGTGTCGCGCTTCACGATGAAGGGAGAGCCGCCGATCGTCGAGCGCGAGTCGGAGAAGATCATCTTCGAATGGCCCAACGGCGGCCACAACGGCGGCTGCCTCAAGTTCGGCCCCGACGGCATGCTGTACATCGTCACCGGCGACGGCAGCGGCATCGCCGATGAACTCAAGATCGGCCAGGATTTGTCGAGCATCTTCGCGAAACTGCTGCGCATCGACGTGGATAACATCGGCGAGCCGAAGGGCGTAAGCCCTCGGTTGAATTACAGTATTCCGAAGGACAATCCGTTCACCAACACCCCAGGCGCCCATCCAGAAATTTACGCGTACGGCCTGCGGCAACTCTGGCGCTTCAGCTTCGATCGCAGGTCCGGTCATCTCTGGGGCGGCGAAGTCGGCCAGGATTTGTGGGAGATGGTTTACAAGATCGAAAAAGGCGGCAACTACGGCTGGTCCGTGAAGGAAGGCACGCACGATTTTCGGCCCGAACGCAAGCATGGGCCGACGCCCATCTTGAAGCCGGTGGTCGAGCATTCGCATAGTGATTTTCGTTCGATCACCGGTGGGTTCGTTTATCGCGGCAAGCGTCTGGCCGAGTTCGCAGGGCCGCTGACCGACACCTATATCTACGGCGATTTCGACACCGGCCGGATTTGGATGTACCAACACACGCGGGTGCCCGAGGTCATCAAGCGCGACGGCAAACCCTTCGAGAGGCTCAAGCAGGTCATCACGCACCAGGAACTGGCGCGCACGACCTACCGCATCATCACCTGGGCCGAGGACGCGGACGGCGAACTTTACTTCGTCGATTTCACCGGCGGCCGAATTCATCAGCTCGTCAAGGCCGACAAGAAAGTCGGCCAACTGGAACGCCAGCAGCAAGAGGAAGTCGTCAAAAAGTTGGAACGAGAAATGCGCGAGCTGGTACTCGCGCGCGGCAGTCAATTAGAAGCGTTCGAGAGAATGAAAATTCGGTCATCGGGAGCGACCAAAATCTACGTCGAAAAAAGGGATCGGCTCCAGGCCAAATTAGACGCGGAAAAAGCGGAACTCGAAACGATGCTGCAAGACTCGCCCGAATCGAAGTTCCCGCGCAAGCTCTCGGAAACCGGCATCTTCGCGTCCACCAAGGACCACAAGGTCGCCGCCGGCGTCATTCCATATTCCGTCAACGCGCAGCTCTGGGGCGATCATGCCGAGAAGGATCGCTTCCTCGCCATCCCCGGCGCCGGCCAGATCGGCTTCGATGAAATTACCTATCCGCAGCCGTCCCCCGGCGCGCCCCCCGGCTGGCGCTTCCCCGATGGGACCGTCCTCGTCAAGACGTTCTCGATGGACATGGAACGCGGCAATCCCAGGAGCCGAAAGCGGCTCGAGACGCGCCTGCTCCATTTCCAGGCGTTCCCCGGCACCCAGGAATACGGCGACCAGTACTGGCGCGGCTACACCTACGTCTGGAACGACGACCAGACCGACGCCGACCTCCTGGACGAAAAGGGGCTCGACAGGAAGCTGACAATCAAGGTCGGCGACAAGACGATCCTCGA
>DAIOGM010000529.1:3183-4901 GCA_036745215.1 Gemmataceae bacterium | reverse complement strand
CGAAGCTGATCTTGCCGACGCCGGCGTGGACGTTGCCGCCCTTGTCGGTGCGGAATTCGACCTTGCCCGCCTTGAAGTCCTTGACCGCCTGCGCGACGTCGGTGGTGATGACCGTGCCCGCCTTGGGCGTCGGCATCAAGCCGCGGGGCCCGAGCGTCTTGCCGAGGCGGCTGACTTTGCCCATCAGGTCTTGCGTCGCAAGGGCGACGTCGAAATCGAGCCAGCCTTCCTTGGTGATTTTCTCGATGAGATCGTCCGAGCCCGCGAAGTCGGCGCCGGCTTCCTTCGCCTTGCCGACGTTGTCTCCCTGGCAGAACACGACGACGCGCACCGTCTTGCCGACGCCAAAGGGCAACGGCACGGTGCCGCGAACGAGTTGATCGCTCTGGGTGGCGTCGATGCCGAGCCACATGTGAATCTCGACGGTCTCGTCGAACTTGGCGCGTTTGGCTTGCTTCAGCAGCGTGACGGCCTTCTGGAGCGGCACCGGCCCTTCCTTCTCGATTTTCTGGATCATGTTTTTCAGTTGATTGCGAAGCTTCTTGCCGCGCGACGGCGCGACGCCCGCTTTTTTCTTTTTCTTGGCGGCGCCCGCCGGCGCCGCGGCAGCTGGACCGGACGGCTTCGGCTTCTCGGACTTCGTGCCTTCCGCAGGCGCAGCTTCCGTCGCCGGCGCGCCTTCCGGCGGCGCGGCCTTTTCTTTTGGAGCACGCGGCTTCTTGCCTTCCGTTTTGCCGTCTTTTTCCTTCGGCTTCTTTTCCTTGGTTTCGGTGGCGGCGCCTTCGGAGGGCTTGGTTTCTTCGCCCGCGTCAGCAGTGGATTTCTTGGCCATGTTGAGTGGACTCAATAATGACAAAAACGCATCGACAAACAGGTACCTCGCCCGTCTGATTTTTATATGTCAGACAGGCTGCGGTGTCCTCTGTTTTTCGGTGCTTGAGGATGTTTTTATGTTGTATGAACTCTCGGGTGTAATGTCCGGGTTATGCGCTCGGATTTCGCGGCGTCCGATGCGCGAAACCGCAAGCGAGCGGCGTTTTGTTAACCTTCCACGGTCAAGCCCATGCTGCGGGCGGTGCCTTCGATGATGCGCATCGCGTGCTCTTCATCGCGGGCGTTCAGATCGACGAACTTGCGCTTGGCGATTTCCTTCACCTGGGCCTTCGTCACCTTGAAGCCCTTGTATTTGCCGGTGCCCTTTTCCTTCTCCTCCGGCGGCAAGTGTTCGCTGGCCTTCTTCTTTTCGATCGGCAATCCCGCGGCCTGCTTTAGCAAGACGGCGGCCGGCGGGCTCTTGGTCTCGAACGTGAACGTGCGGTCGCTGTAGACCGTGATCACGACCGGGATCATCATGCCGCGTTGATCCTTCGTCTTGTCGTTGAACTGCGAGACGAATTGGCCGATGTTCACGCCATGCTGGCCGAGCGCGGGACCGACGGGAGGCGCGGGCGTCGCCGTGCCTCCGGGGCATTGCAGTTTCACTTGTGCGGTTACTTGTTTTGCCATTTGTTGTTCCAATTAAGCAGGTTTACGTTTAGCGCTCGCGTGGCGCCATGCGAGCGCTAAACGTAAACCCGCGAAACGTAAACAGGAAAAGCCATTCTATGCAAAATCCACTTGCCAGTATTCCAATTCCACCGGTACCGGCCGGCCGAAAATCGTCAACTCGACGATCACGGCGCCCTTTGCTTCCAGCACCTGCTTCACGGAGCCTTCCA
>DAIOGM010000529.1:0-3173 GCA_036745215.1 Gemmataceae bacterium | reverse complement strand
CATGCCGGCGAACATGCCGTCCTTCACCTTGACGCGATCGCCCTCGCTGTACGGCGACACGTCTTGCGGCTTCGGGCCGACGTCGCCGGTTTCCGACTTGCCGATCCACTTCTTGATTTCGTTCTCGCTCATCGGCAACGGCTTCTTGTTGAGCCCCGCGCCGACGAAATCGCCCACACCGGACGTATCGCGAAACAGATACAGCATGTTCTCGTTGAATTCAACCTGCGCCATCAAGTAGCCGGGCAGCAATTTTCGCTCGCGGACATAGCGCTTGCCCTTGCGCATCTCGCTGACCTTCTCGGTCGGGATGACGATCTGGCCGAAGCAGCCTTGCAATGCTTCGATTTTGACTTTCTTCTCGATGGCTTCCTTGATCGATTCTTCGCGGCCCGATTGCACCTTGACGACATACCATTGCAGATTGGGATTGACCGGTTCCGTGGGCGCATCCGACGGCGTTTCGGACGCGGGTGTCGCCTCCGGATCGTCCGGCGGTTCGTCGGGCGTCGCTGTCGCGATGATCGGCACATCGGGAGGCAGCGCAGGGGGCACGCCCACCGGGGGTTGTTCAGGAGTCGTGTTTTCCGTTGTCATGGGAGCCATTCCATGGGATTACCCTTTCCCGCTGGAGCGGGATGGGGTTGTGTCACCACTTGGCCGTCTCCTGCTGTTGCTGTTGTTTTTCGCGCGGGTCGTAGAGCAGCACTTCAATATAAGGAGCACTCAAGATCCGGATCCAAAGGATGTCCACGACGAAAAGAAACATCGTGAACAGGAAAACGGTCACCAGCACGACGACCGTGTCTTGCACCAGACGTTTGCGATTGGTCCACGAGACCTTGTTCATCTCGGCTTCCGTCGCGATCAGGAAGTCGGCGAACGTCGGCATGTTGACGATGCGCCAGGCGGTCCACACCAAGAGGATGCCAAGGATGATCGGCATGATCAAGTGGACCTTGAACATCAAGTAGGCGACGACGCTGGGATTCGTGAAGGGCACCGTCAGGTACCAGTCATTGGGAATCGTCGCGCCTTGCAGCGTCGGGTGCGGATGCTCATAGTCAAAGAGGCGATGCGACACCATGGTGATGATGCCGCTGACGCCGACGGCGAGGATGCCGACGATGGTGCCGCGGCGAACGCGGACGCCCTGATTGCCCTTGTAAGGGTTGGCGTGGAACCAGCCTTGCGTTTCGAGGCTCTCCATCAATCCAAGCCAGCCGGGGACCATCAAATACACGTAGCCGGCGGCGCCGAGGAGGGCCGCGAGCAGAACCGCCATGACCGCCCAGCCGACGGTGGGGTTATCGGCGAAGTTTGTGGAAAGCGGCCCGGTGCCAAGCCAGGATGCGAACCAGAGGCTCGCCACGACATAAGTCGCTCCGATGACGGCGCCCGCACGCAAGCCGGGCTGGGTGTATTGCTGCAACAGGCGATAGGCGCCGAAAGCCAGTGCGCCGATGACTACCAATTCCAGAAGGACTAGCAGCGCATCGGACAGAAACATGTTCTCGCGGAAGTCTTTGTTTTCGGCGAAGGCCGATTCCCAGCCCTGGGACCAATACAAGGGCAATGCGCCGAAGATCACGCCCAGCCCGGCGAGGAGCGCAACCGCGACGACAGCGCTGCCGATCGCGAATTGCTGCTGGACATTCGGCGCTGCACGTTCCGTCATGGGATTTTCTACGACCGACATGGTCCATCCTTACTTGCAGTGATTTCCTAAAGTCTCGGCTGCTTGATGAAAGCAGGGGCGGAGCGAGTCGAACGCTCAACCTGCCGCTTTGGAGACGGCTGCTCTGCCAATTGAGCTACGCCCCTTTGTCCAGGGGTCAGGAATCAGGAGTCAGGGGTCAGATGTCAGGAGTCAGTGGACAGAAATCAGTCCAATTCTCGCTCCTGACTCCTGACTCCTGACTCCTGACTCCTGACTCCTACTTCTTTCTTGATTCCTTGTGCGGCGTGTGTTTGCGTTCTTTGCGACAGAACTTTTTGAGTTCGAGCCGTTCCGCGCCGCGCGTTTCCTTGCACGTGCGGTAGTTCCGCGCGCTGCAGACGGTGCATTCGAGCCAGACGTATTCACGCATGAGTTTAACCGTTCAAGCCCAGGGGTGAGCGCAGCGAACCCCGGGGATCAAGAAATCATTTCCCAGGGGTTCGCTGCGCTCACCCCTGGGCTTCGCGATATTACTGGGTGATCTTGGTCACGACGCCGGAGCCGACGGTGCGGCCGCCTTCGCGGATGGCGAAGCGGAGTTGTTCGTCCATGGCGATCGGGCTGTCGGGCATAAGCTCGACCTTGATCTTGATGCTATCGCCGGGCATGCACATTTCCGCCTTGTTGCCGTCGCTGCCGGTCAATTCGATGATCGAGCCGGTGACGTCGGTGGTGCGGAAATAGAACTGCGGACGATAGCCGTTGAAGAACGGCGTGTGGCGGCCGCCTTCTTCCTTCGAAAGCACGTAAACTTCGGCCTCGAACTTCGTGTGCGGCGTGATCGAACCGGGCTTGGCAAGCACCTGGCCGCGCTCGATTTCTTCACGCTTCAAACCGCGAACCAGCACGCCGACGTTATCGCCCGCGATGCCCTTGTCGAGCGTCTTGTTGAACATTTCGACGCCGGTGATGGTCGTCTTCTTCGGCGCCTTCATGAGGCCGATGATTTCGACTTCATCGCCGATCTTGCACATGCCGCGTTCGATACGGCCGGTCGCCACGGTGCCGCGACCTTCGATCGAGAACACGTCTTCGACGGACATGAGGAACGGCTTGTCCTCTTCGCGAATCGGATTCGGGATATAGGTGTCCAGCGCGACCATCAAATCGTCAATGCACTTGCAATCCTTGTCGTCCTTGCCGTTGCAATCGAGGGCGGGCTTGGAGGAGCCGCGCACGATTGGGACCTCGTCGCCTGGGAACTGGTACTTGGTCAGAAGCTCGCGCAGTTCGAGTTCGACGAGGTCGAGCAACTCGGGATCGTCCACGGTGTCGATCTTGTTCATGAAGACGACGATGCGCGGCACGCCGACCTGGCGAGCGAGCAAGATGTGCTCGCGGGTTTGCGGCATGGGGCCGTCGTTCGCGGCCACGACCAGGATGGCGCCGTCCATCTGGGCGGCGCCGGTGATCATGTTCTTGATGAAGTCGGCGTGGCCGGGGCAGTCGATGT
>DAIOGM010000528.1:0-4902 GCA_036745215.1 Gemmataceae bacterium | reverse complement strand
CGTCATTCACCCTTTCGGTTGCGGCTGTGCCGCGCTATGTTTATCCGTGTTCATCCGTGGTTTCAATCAGTTCGGCACGATGACCGCCGGCTGCTCCAAATTGCGAGCGTCGGCGTTCAGACGTGCGATTTCGTCCGCGAGCAAGCGATCCCACGCGATGGAAAGCCGTGCCAATTCCTTGGCGTGCTCGGCATAAACTTCGCGCATGCCTTGCGAGACCGGGCCGTCGGAATCCCTGACCACATCATAAAGCGGTGCGAGCTGCGAATACAACTTGGCGCCTCCTTTCATGGCGAGGATGTCGTACGTCACTTGCGCCTTTGGATTGTGCAATTGCTCTTCCAGCGTATCGAGTTTTTTGACTGCGTCTCTCGCTTGCTTGCTCCAATCGGTCGCCTTGGGATTGTCCTTGAGCAATTCGACGCGCTCCTTGATTTGCTTGCGCGCCGATTGCAGCGCGATCACGATGTTCGAACATTTTGAAATATCGTCTCGCAATTGCAACGCGAGCTTGTGCGCATCCGCGAATTCCGTCGGCGACTTGAAACGCGGGTCGGGCGTCACCTCGACCTTTTGCTCGAGGGTCTTGCCGTCGATGACAAGCTTGAGCGTGTAAACGCCCGGCAACACCATCGGCCCGCGATAGGGCACGCCGGCGTCGTTCTTGGCGCCGGGGATGATCTTCGGACCGAGCATGCCGAGGTCCCACGCCACGCGGTTGATCCCCTGCTCCTTCGGCAGAATCGTCGGCTTGAAGATCGACCACGGCACGTCCGGCGAATCCTCGTCGATGACGATGTCGGACTTTTTGCTCGACAGCTTTTGCACGATTGTGCCCTGGGAATCGAGGATCTCCAGCGTCAAGTCGTCCTTGGGCTTCGCCGGCAAGTAGTAATTGAGGATGGCCCCCTTGGGCGGATTGGCGCCGGGGAGGCGATCGTCGCCGGCGTAATTTTCGCCGTGGTAACGCCAGCGCGTGGCGGGTTGAACGGGGAATAATGTTGGATTGGCCGCGCTATCGTCAACCGGGTCCTTACGGACCTCGGCTCGCCATTGCCGGATTGGGGTAAGATCATCGAAAATCCAGCAAGAACGGCCGCTGGTGCCGACGACGAGATCGTTGCCTTTGATTTGCATGTCGCTGATGGCAACGGTCGGCATGTTGAGCTTGAGCGACGTCCAGGTTTCGCCGCGATTGAGCGAGTAATGCACCTGCGTCTCTGAGCCGACGTACAACATGCTCGGAACCTTCGGGTCCTCGCGGACGACGCGCAGATAATCCTCCTTTGGCAGCTTGCTCGAAAGCGGCGTCCACGTCTTGCCGAGGTCGCGCGTCATGTAAAGGTACGGCGTGTTGTCGTCGAGGCGATGCGCGTCCACGACGACGTATGCCGTCTTCTCATCGTGCGGCGACGCCTCGATGCAGCACACCGTTGCCCATTCCTTGATGTTGGGAATGTTCTTGGTCACGTTTTGCCAGGTCTTGCCGTTGTCCGGAGAAACGTGGACGAGTCCGTCATCGCTGCCGGCCCAGAGGACGCCGGCCTTACTGGGCGATTCGGCGATGGCGAAGATGGTGCAATAGTATTCGGCGCCGGTGTTGTCGCCGGTGATCGGACCGCCGGACCATTTTTGCTTGGACTTGTCGTCGCGCGTCAGATCGGGGCTGATTTTCTCCCAGGTTTTGCCGCGGTCCGTTGAACTAAACAGCACGTTCGCGGCGTGATATAGCTTTCTCGGCTCGCCATTCCCCGTGCGATGCGGCGATATCATCAGCGGCGCGGTCCACTGGAAACGGTAGCGCAAATCTTCGTCGCCTTTGCCGGAGGGGTTGGTCGGATAGATGCTGATGTTGCGCGCATGGCGAGTGCGATGATCGTAAATCGTGAGAATGCCCGCATACTCGCCGGCGTAGACGATGTTCGGGTCATCAGGATCCGCAATGGAGTAGCCGGTCTCGCCGCCGCCGACCGTGTGCCAATCGGAGAGCGAGATGCCAGAGGATGATAACGAGTTGCTCGGGCCGGACGCGGTGCCCTGATCCTGCATGTTGCCCATGACGCGGTACGGCGTGCTATTGTCAACACTGATGTGATAAAACTGGCAAATCGGCAACGGCGGCCAATGCCAGGTCTCGCCGCCGTTGGTGGTGATGTCAACGCCGCCATCGTGCGAGTCGATCATGCGTTTGTGGTTTTTGGGATCGATCCACAGATCGTGATGATCGGGATGGTGCACGCCCTTCATTTGCTTGAACGACTTGCCGCCGTCGATGCTCTTGGCCAAGCGCACATTGGGGCAGTAAACGATGTCCGGATTTTTGGGATCGACGTGCACGGTGGAGAAGTACCATGGCCGTTGGCGGAGATAGCGTGCACCATTGACAAGCGTCCACTTCTCGCCGCCGTCGTCGGAGCGAAACAGGCCGCCGTTGTCCGCTTCGATGAGGGCGTAGACGCGGTTGCTGTCGGAAAGGGCAATGGCGACGCCGATGCGGCCATACGGCTTTGCCGGCAGCCCAGACTTTTCGCCGGATTCGATTTCCTTCCACGTGTCGCCGCCATCGTCGCTACGGAAGAGGCCGCTCGAGGGCCCGCCGCTCGTCAGGTCCCAGGGAGTGCGCCGGGTTTCCCATAGCGACGCAATGAGGATGCGCGGATTGTTTGGATCCATCGAAATGTCAATGGCGCCCGCGTTGGCGCCCTTGTTCAAAACCAGTTTCCAGTTCAGGCCGCCATCGATAGTCCGATAAACGCCGCGTTCCGGGTTCGGGGCGAACGCAATACCGAGGACAGCCGCATAGGCGATCTTCGCATTCTTCGGATGCACCACAATATGCCCAATCTGCCCTTTTTGCTTCCAGACATGTTTCCACGATTTGCCGCAATTGGCAGATACGTAGATGCCGTTGCCCGGCGCCACGTTGCCGCGGATGTTCGCCTCGCCCGAGCCGACGTAGACGATATTGGGATCGGACGGGGCGACCGCCACGGCGCCGATCGACGAAGTGGGCTGATCGTCGAAAATTGGCTTCCAGGTTAATCCCGCGTCGGTCGTCTTCCAAACGCCGCCGGACGCCGCACCAACGTAATACGTTGTCGGATCACCCGGAATGCCGCAAGATCGGGTCGTGCGACCGCCTGCTGCCGGTCCGATGGAACGCCACTTCAGATGGCTGAGCGGCCCCTTGTCACCGTCTTTTTTCTTGTCTTGAGACAAACCCAAAGGCGGCAGCCAAAGGAAACCAAGAAAACCCAACAACAAGAAGCCAATGCGAATCATGCATGCACTCCTCAAAAAGCATTTCACGTGGATGGTAGCCGTCAGCAAACGGTGTTTTCGGCTTCGACCGCCACCGTCAACAAACGGTGTTTGAGGGTGAACGGGATGCCGACGCGGGCGTTGATGGCGTTTGACTGCATGGAGCGATGGCGAAAACACCTAAATGAACATTTGTTCTTACCGCTATCGATGACCTCGCAGCCGTCAATACGTAAAATTCCGCAGTATCGGAAAAGTACGCAAGATGGATAAATTGTCCTGGCCAATATCATTTCGGTCTGCTAAATATAGCCCCCTGTCCAATGCCCTTCATGGTGGAGGGCATTTCTTTTGGTGTTCTAGCAACTTGGAGGAAACCCGAATGAACACCTCGATGTTGTCAATCGCCCTCGCCGCGGCTGTATTCACCCCAGCCTGGAGGGAAAGTTACTCGGATGGTCAACAAGTCGCCCTCGCTCAGAAGAAACCCCTCGTCATCGTCTTCGCCTCAGGTTCAAATGCTTGGTCCAAGGTTATTCGAGACCAACAACCCAGCCCGGCAGTGAACCAACTCCTCAAAGACCGCTATGTCTGCGTTTTCGTTGACACCGCCAAGGCGGATGGGAAGCGCCTCGCCGAGAATTTCGCCATCGCGGGCGATGTCGGCATGGTCATCAGCGACCGCACTGGATCGTTGCAAGCGTTTTGGCATCAAGGAGATATGCCCAGCCAATCGGTTGCCCACTACCTTCAAAAGTACGCCGATCCCAATGTGGTGGTGACGGGAACCGAAACGACCGTGACGCCGAGAAATAGCTACTACCAAGGCGGCGTCATCCCGGTCCAACGGTCCTTCAGCACAGCAAACTGCTGACGCTAGCATTTTGCACCTCGGTCGAGGTGCTACCTGCCTGGAATCCAGCCGTGTTCTTTGCCTTCCGCTAATATGGCCGCGCCGCTGCGGCATCTGAAAACCTGACCTGAACAAATGCTTGTTTAACCGGATGACGGCGCTCTTCCTAGCAGAGAGACGAATTGCCGTACTGCATTAAATGCCTTGGCGATCCGAGCCCCGTAGGCGGCCGCCTGACTGGATCACTCAGCCGTTTGCGGGATTCGACTCGCCAGATTCATAAAACCTCCCCGGCTACCCCTAGATACGCGATCGTATCCGTATGCGGCAGTGCAAAGGCTTTCGCGATCTCGCCTTCGAAAAATCCGCCCAGCGGCACCGTGCAAAGTCCAAGGCTCGCCGACATCAGGCAAAGGCTCTGCATCAAGTGGCCCGCTTCCAACAGTAGGAAGCGATAGCCGCGCGGTCCGTACTTCGACTCGATCCGGGCACCATCCCCCACGATTACCCAGATGACAGCTCCGCCGTCAACGAGCGGCAGCGACGGGACCATCGACTGCCAGCTTTCGCGTTCGGCTCCCGCGGCGATTTGTGAGATTTCATGAACAGTGCGATCATAATGATATAGGCCAGATGGCAACCAACCGCTCGACAAGTTGACCAGATACAGCTCGAGACTCTGCAATCCGCCCGACGACGGCGTCGGTCCACGCCATAAAGTACCGTGGACTCCATGCGCAAAGAAAAGCAGCTGGCTCAGCTTTCGCCGCGATGGGAGCGACGTGCCA
>DAIOGM010000527.1:0-4904 GCA_036745215.1 Gemmataceae bacterium | reverse complement strand
CGGCAAATGGACGATGGGCCAACGCGGCGACGACGGCGCCCTGCGCAAACGCCACGGCTTGCAAGGGCCGATCGACGACGCGTTCATGGACAAGTTCATCATGGTCGCGCCGACCGGCAAAGCCAAGAACGAAAAGATCGGCGCCTGGATCAAAGAGGAATTTGATCACGCCATCGAACACTGGCGCAAACAATTCCGCGGCGAGCTGCACATCATCAAGGACACGGAAGTCGATGAAAAGTGGATCAGCGGCGCCAACCTCGTCCTTTGGGGCGATCCGCAGAGCAACGCGGTGCTCGCAAAAATAGCGGACAAGTTGCCGATCAAGTGGGACGAGTCGAAGCCGCACGTGCCGGTCTTGATCTATCCGAACCCGCTCAATCCGAAAAAGTACGTCGTCCTCAACAGCGGCTTCACGTTCCGCGAGTACGACTACTTGAACAACGCGCGGCAGATTCCGCGCTTGCCGGACTGGGCGATTCTCGACATCACGCAGCCGCGGACGTCGCAGCAGCCGGCGGGCATCGTGGACGCGGGGTTTTTTGATGAGCGGTGGCAGTTGCCGGCGAAGAAGTAACCGTAGTTTACGTTTAGCGTTCGCGTGGCGCCGCGCGAGCGCTAAACGTAAACTACGGGTTCGTTAAATTTGACCGCCAGCGCCGCCAGGTACAACTCCAGGTGCGCCTCCGGCTTCATGAACCACTTCGCCATCACGCGAAAGTACGGATTGCCCACGTCGCCGAACTCCGTGATCGTGACCCGGCAACCGCCTTCGACCGCCGTCAACACAAACTCCCAGCGGCCGGTGAACGGTCCACCGACGTCCGCGATCGTCCGCACCAGCCGCGTCGGCGGCGTCGCTTCCGTCGTCGCCAGCGTCAGGCCGTAGCCGTTCTTGTAGCTCTCGCGCCAAACTTCGTGGCCATTCTGATCCGGCAGCTTTTCCATTTTCGCGACGTTGCCGTTCCAGCTCGGCACGTTCGGAAAATCGGTGATCGTTTGCCAAACGATTTCAATCGGCTGCTTGATCGCGATCGTCCGCGCGATTTGATGCCCCTTCGGCAACGTGAGACCGTACAGCGCGATCAGCGCGAGAATGGCGGCGACGATGCCGACGCCGGCGAGGATCCACAATAGAATGTCCATGATCGTTCCCGTAGGGACAAGCGGCTCGCTCGCCCCGGTTCGTTCAGGGACAAGCGAGCCGCTTGTCCCTACGACCGACTTCTCAGGATACTCGTTCATGAGCGAACCACAAGGGTTTTTCGAGCGCAAGCCGCTCCGCCGTGCCTTGTACAACTGGCTGGAACGGCATCAGCATCCCTTCAATCGCGGCATCCACTTGATTGGCATTCCGTTGGCGCTCGCCGGCGTCGTGCTCTTGATCGGCTGGTGGGACGCATGGTACTGGGGCGCCCTAGCGTTCGTTGGCGGCTATTTGTTGCAATGGATCGGGCACCTCGTTGAAGGCAACGACCTCGGCGAATGGGCGGGCATCAAGCGATTGCTCGGTTTGCCCTATGTGTCCATCTCGCCGCGTTACCAGAAACCGCCGGGACAGAGCAATTAAAAGCCCCGAGGTGAGGTACTCCGAACCCGGGGTTTGGAGTACCTCACCCCGGGGCTTCACCTAACTTCGCGCATTTGACAGCACCAAATTGCGTTGCCCCGACTTCTTCACTTCCATCGTTTCATTTTCTTGCCCGCCTCCTCGGCCGCGCCGAATTATCCCTATAATCGGCAAACTTTTCCTGATTTGTCATGCAGCCGTAGTCGATAACGAAACTACTCGGTGCATTCCTGCGCCGAGGATGCGTCCGCACATGGACGCGCATCCATGGGGATGGATGTTCGACCCTCGTTTCGATGGGGTGGCGAATGATGGGGAAGCTCTCAATCACCGCGAGACGCTTATTGTCAGCCGGCGTGGGGACGCTGCTGACCTTGGGCATCTTGTCGGGTTGCTCGCCGGTGTTCTTGTCCCAGGAAGTCTACAAACAAGCGTACAACAAGGAGAACATGCTGCCCGATCCGCGGCTGGAGGATAACTACTGTCCGCCGACGGCGCCGGTCACCGCGTCGATGGCGGCACCGCCCACCGTCAACATGCCCGAACGCAAGCCGCGCCACTTGTCCCTGCAAGAAGCTCTCGCCCACGCCCTCGAAAACGGTTTGCCCGGCGGCCGCACCGCGGAAGGCCGCGCCGACACCACCCTTGCTGCGTTCAGTGGCCCCGGTTCGCTTATCAATCAAACGGATCGCATCCGTGTTTTGGCGATGAACCCGGCCATCTCCGCCGCCGCCATCGAAGCATCCCTGGCTCGCTTCGACGCCGTCTGGGTCACCGGCATGAACTGGACCAATACCGACAACCTCCAGCAAGGCTTGTCGTCCTTCAATAACGGCCACGGCGCCAACTTCAACTCATCGATCATCAAGGCATTCGCCGACGGCAGCGTCGCGAACGTGTCGTTCCTGGTCAACTACACGAACCTCAACGTGCCTCCCGCCGGCGCGTTCAGCGTGCTCAATCCCAACTACACGGTTCGCCCCAGCCTGTCGTATGAAATGCCCCTCTGGCGTGATCGCGGCGTCGAGATCAATCAGCTCCTGTCGCGCCTGTCGCCGATCACGGGGCAAATCATCTCCGGCAACAGCGTCGCGGGCATCGGCTACAACGCCCACCAGGGCACAGTCAACTCGTTCGTCAACGGACCGACCGAAGGCATCCTGATCTCCAAGCTGCGTTTCGATCAGAGCCGAATCGAGTTCGAACGCAACATTCAAATCCTCATCAAGAACACCGAAATCGCGTACTGGAACCTTTACAACAAGTATGGCCAGCTCTATAGCTTCGAAGAAAACTTGCGGCTTCTGCAAAAGGCATATCAGGAAAACTGGCAGAAGTATCGCGTCGGCGGCGGCGACTTGAAGCCGCACCAGTTCTTCCAGTCGAAGGGCCAATATGAAGAGTTTCGCGCCAATCGCATTCAAGCGTTGCAAGAAGTGCTCGACGCCGAGCGAAACTTGCGCGGCATTCTCGGCCTGGCGCAGGAAGACGGCGAACGCTTGATCCCGATCACGCCGCCGACCTTGGCCGAGATGCGTCCCGATTGGGAACACTCACTGCAAGATACGCTCAACTTGCGACCCGAGCTGCTCCTGGCGCGCGACAACTTGCGCTACCATCAGTACTTGCTGTCGATTCAGAAGAACAACCTGAAGCCTGACCTGCGCTTCTTCGCTCGCTACGAGCCGGTCGGCTTCGGCACATCGATGACCGGCAGCGGCACGTTCATCGACGGCACCGGCACGGAGCGTTCGTCGAATGCATTGACTTCGCTGCGTAGCCTGCACTTTGCCGATTACCAGCTCGGACTGTACCTCAACGTGCCGCTCGGCCAGCGGGCCGAGCACGCCGCGATCCGCGCCGCTCGCATGCAACTGGCGCAGAGCTACTACTTCTTGCGCGACCAGGAGGAAAAGGCCGTCATCTATCTGACGGAGCAGTACCAGGAAGTCACACGCTGGCACGAACAAATCAAGGCCCATCGCGCCGAACGGCAGGCGTATGCCGAGGCGTTGACGCTGTACGGCAAGCTCATCACCGGCGGCCAGAGCAAGGCGACGCCGGGCTCGCTGGACTTCCTGTCGATTCAGCGCAGCTACGCGGCTGCGCTCGTCAAGGAGTACAACGCGATCGCCGAGTACAACAATTCGCTGGCTCGCCTGGAGTACGCAAAGGGCACGACGTTGCGTTACAACAACGTTCACGTCAGCGAAGGCCAGTTGCCCGAATTCGCGCAGGTCGGCGCAGTGGACAACGAGAAGAAACGCAGCCGGGATTTGGTGCTGCGTCAGCGTCCCGACTCGTTGATCCAGCCGGGCCGCATGTGTGCGACAAAGGAGAGCGAAGTGCTGGCGCCCGACGCGTTGCCGCCGGTGACCGTGATTGAAGGCGGCGAACGTCCGATCTACACCGAGGTGCCGGTCGCGCCGAGCGGTTCGCCGTTCTCGCCAGGCGTGCCGATTGACTTCAAGCCGTCGTCGAACTCGACGCTGCCTTCCAGTGATTTTCCGGCCGTGATTCCGACGGTATCGCCCGAGAAACCGGCGACATTGCCGCCGATCGTGGCAACGCCGGTGACGCCACCGGCGGCGTTGCCTCCAGGCGTCGCGACGCCAGTGATGAAACCGTCGCAGAGCGGACCGTCGCCGATCCCGTTCACGCCGGGGTCGGTCAAAGGGGCCCGACCTCCGGCCGAAGCGACGTCGCCCGAGCCGCTGCCGTTCTTGCCGCCGTTGACGGAGCCGATGAAAACATCGCAACCGCCGACCTCGCCGGCGCGGATGACAACCATGAAGACGCAGTCGATGCCGATGCCGATCGTGTCTTCGCCGTCGCTCGCGGACTTGCCCTCGTTGGCGCCGATCGCCTTGCCGCCGTTGCGCGTGGTGGAAGGCGGCAGCACCGGATTCGTGACAACGGAGCGCGTCGGCCTATCGGCGCCGGAGCCGCAAACTTCCGACTCGCGCGATGCCGTGGTGCCGGTGTCGCTGCCGCCGCAGGTGATCACCTTCCCGTCACGTCCATGAAACGTCCATCCCCTGGGAACGCTTCCCACTTCCAGGCCCACGGCCTCCCCGCCGTGGGTTTGGTCGTTTCATGGGCAGGAACTACCGACATATCAAGCCGCGCTCGCGAATGTTACCTTCCATTTCTGTTGCATTTGATCGTCTCATCGTCTCGCCACCCCCCCCGTCGGCGCAAGACGAATGCCCGCTTTTGCCGAATGCATGCAGAATTTGCCTTGAACGAACCCCCTTTTTCGTGAAAAGAATGGGCCTAAAAGTGAAACGAATGGCCAAGTTTCAGAAAAGAATCGGCCTCGAAATGAAATGAA
>DAIOGM010000526.1:0-4914 GCA_036745215.1 Gemmataceae bacterium | reverse complement strand
AGATTGGAAAACTTGCGCAGGAAACAAAGATTCTGATCATTAGTAGAACGGATAAAGACAAGAGGGAATACTCATCAAATCCTGCATCTATCCGTGTTCCATCCGTGTTTCATCCGTGGCCAAAATTTGCGCGACGTCAAGAAAATGTCACTTACTTGGACGGGATCGGCGCGACTCGCGGTGGTAGAATCAACTGGAAATCATCGCCGCCGCGGCTGATGCGAACTTTGCATCGCTCGACTTGCGGCCGGGTCTCGGTCCAGGGCGTCTGCGCGTAAACGGCCAATCCAACGGTTGCGAATCCGCATGCCAGCAATATCACGCCAAGCGTCACCTTCGCGCACGGCCTGCGCATGAGCCACAAGCCGCCGCTAACCAGGGTACCGCACAGCGCCAGGCCGACGGCCGCATTGGGCAACGTCGAGGCGATGCGCGGCGCGGCCGTTGCTTTGGCGGCGGCCGAGAGCTTCGCGGGCAAGATCAGGCTCGCCACGGTCGCTTTGCCATCGCACGTGATCAACAGGCGCGGCCGCGGCGGCCTCATGTCGTCCGGCGGCGGCGCGTCGAGCCGGATCGGCGCCACCGGCTTCGGCACCGGGATGTCCGCAAACGCACTGGCCGCCACGGTCAAGCACAATATCGCGAGCAAGTATTTTCCATTCAACATGCCGACCTCGATTCGATTCACCGTGCCGCGATCTTGTCGGCCCATGCCGTGGGCACGGCCAATTGCACCTGGTCGCCCGTTTCAACGAATTGGACATCGACGCTGATCTCGCCGAGCAGGACGGTGCGCGGCATGCCCTCAAACCACGGCGGCGGCACGACGTCCGCCTCGGCGAAGCTCGTCCAGGCGAGGCTGCCCGCGAGCAACAGGACGAGCGCGCCGGCGCCAAGCCATTTTTGCCGCGGTATCTTTTGGCCTCGAAATCGCAGACACCACAAGCCGCCGCCGACAAAAGCCGCGGACAGCGCCAGGCCGGCCATGGCGACGCGCGTCGTGCGTTGCGCCGGCGCTTCGGCGGTCGCGAGCCGGCGCGGGATGCGCAGCTCGGCTTGTTCGATTTTGGGGTCGCGCAGGATCACCAGATCGAATTCCCGATCGGCGAACGGCGGCGGTTTTGCCACGTCGCGCCGCGCCCAAACTTTCAGACACGGCGCTACATCGGCGCAAGCGTGTTCGGCAAATTGCAGCAAAACGCAAAGTGCGGCAAGCCAGCGAAGTTGAGTTGCCATCGACTCCTCCAAATGGACCCGCCTGGGTGTTCCGGCACCGACGAGATCACCGTAGCCATCGATTTCAAAAGAAACAAGCGATGTCCATGTGACCAACTTTCAGCGGTGGGTCACTTTGGAGTGCGGCGGTTTGACGCCGCTTTCTTTTCTTCCTTCTTTCTTTTGTTTCTTGGAGATTCCAAAGAAAAAAAGAAAGAAAGCGGCGTCAAACCGCCGCACTCCAAAGATTTGTGCAAACTGACCCACTACCCAACTTTCCGATGCTTTGCACGCCGCGTCAATTCAGACCGGACGAGGAAACGCCGTTCAATTCAGGTTGGACATCAGCGGCGTCGCGTCTGGTTCACCATGGTCGTTTCAGATAAATGCACGGTCATTTCAAAATCGCCTATGGTCGTTTCATTTTGGACCCGTGTGTTTTCAAATTGGACGCTGGTCGTTTCAAAAGAAACACGGGTCGTTTCATTTTTGCCCCCGGTCGTTTCAAAATGGACCCCGGACTTTTCATTTTCGGAGGCGGTCTTTTCAAAAAAACCGCGGAGATTTCACGCTTTTGGGGGGGTCGTTTCACCTTTTCGGCTCGCTCGCCGTGGCGCCGGCGGCGGCGCACTGAGGACCTGAAAAGCGCAACCACAAGCCCAATCATAACATCCGCGTCTCGGAATGCGCAGGTCGGTTGTGGCCGACCGGCGGCGCGGGTGTGGGTGGCGCATAGCGCGTGAAACGACCCGGCGCCGTCAAGTCTTGACGGCGCGACGTCGCTGGATGGTTCCTCTCGACGATGCCTCAAAAACGTGCTAGCTTGGCGGCGCGTTGGTCAACGGCCCCAACATCGGAATCTGCATGGCGATTTTGCCTCCCTTGCCTGAGCACGACGAACCCGTGGAAACGCCGCGGCCGAGGCGGCCGTGGGCGCAGAAGTTCCGCGATGCGCTGCGCGGCTTGAAGTACGGCATTCGCGGCCACAGCAGTTTCTTCGTGCACTTTTTCGCGGCCGCGCTCGTCATCGCCGTCGCCGCCGCGCTGTGCCGGGAAGTCGCGGAATGGTGCATTCTGCTTCTTTGCATCGGCCTGGTGCTGACGGCCGAGCTGATCAACAGTGCCATTGAAACGCTGCACCGCGGGCTTGACGCCGAGACGCGCGAACGCAATTGGAAGACGCTCGACATCGCCGCCGGCGCGGTTTTGATGGCGAGCACCACCGCGGCGATTGTCGGCACGCTCATCTTCGGCAATCGCGTCTTGAATTTGTTGGGCTGGATGGGATCCCCGTAGGGACAAGCGGCTCGCTTGTCCCATTCGAGCACGGAACAAGCGAGCCGCTTGTTCCTACGATATGGGCATGGACACGCCGACGAACGAAACGCCCTCAACCAACGATGCGTGGTTGTTTCGCCTGATCCCGGCGCTCGACTCGCTGCGCACCTACTCGTTTCGCTCGCTGCGGCTCGATGTTTTCGCGGGGCTCACGGTCGCCGCCGTCGCGGTGCCGCAGGCGATGGCGTATGCGAGCATCCCGCTCGGTCCGGACCTCGTTCAATACGGACTGTACACCGCAATCGTCATGACGGCGGTCGGCGCCCTGTTCGATTCGTCGCGCCAGCTCATCAACGGGCCGACGAACGCGATCTGCATCGCCCTCGCCAGCGCGGTCGCGGTCGTTCCCGATGAGCATCGCCTCGCCGCCGTCATTCTGATGGCGTTTCTCATCGGCGTCATCCAGACGGCGATCACGCTTCTGCGCCTGGGCGACTTGACGCGCTTCATCTCGCACTCGGTCATCGTTGGCTTCACGCTCGGCGCCGCCGTACTCCTGGCGCTCGATCAACTGCGCAACTTTTTGGGGCTGCCGCGCGAAGGCAACTACGACGATCATTTCCTCGTTCGCTTTTTCCTGACGATGAGGCACGTCGAGAACATCAACTGGCTCGCCGTCGGCATCGGCACGGCGACGATCGTGATCGTGGTGGCGCTCAACGCGCTCGGCAAATGGATGCGTGCTCAGTTGCCGGAGTTCCTGATCGTGGTCGCCTTGATGGCGACCGCGGTTTGGTACTTCCAGTGGGACCAGGGCGATGGCCGCGTCGAGGTGATCGGGGCAATTCCATCCACGTTGCCCACGTTTGCCGTGCCGGAGTTTTCGTGGTCGATGATCCGCCAATTGACGAGCAGCTCGCTCGCCATCGCGGTTCTCGGTCTGCTCGAAGCCGTCGCGATGGCGAAGGCGATCGCGTCGCGCACCCGGCAAAAGCTCGACATCAATCAACAATGCCTCAGCGAAGGTCTCGCAAATTTGGTGGGCAGCTTCTTTCAATGCTTCCCCGGCTCCGGCTCGTTGACGCGTTCGGCGATCAACGTGCAGGCCGGCGCCGTCAGCCAATGGTCCGGCGTGTTCGCGGCGGTCGCGGTCGCGCTCACGGTCGTCCTGTTCGCGCCGTTTGCGCGCTACATCCCGCAGGCCACGCTGGCGGGGCTGTTGCTCGTGTCCGCTTATCGATTGATCGATCGCAAGCAATTGATGTATCACCTGCGCGCCACGCGCTTCGACATGCAGACCGTGCTCGTCACGGCCATCTCCGCCGTTGCAATCAACATCGAGTTTTGCATCTTGATCGGCGTCTTCCTGTCGGTCGCGCTGTACATCGGCCGGGCCGCTCGGCCGATCCTGGCGGAATTGATCATCACGCCGGACCGTGTCATTCGTGAGCGGGTGCCGAGCGATGACCGCTGCGATCGCATCTTGATCTACGGCCTGGAAGGCGAATTGTTCTTCGGATCCGCGCCGGACCTGGAGGCGCATTTCGAAGCGATTCAGCAGCACGCCCAACCGACGACGCGGGTGATTGTGCTGCGCGTCAAGCGCGTGCGCAATCCCGACGCGGTGTGCGTGGAGATCTTCGAGCGCTTCATCATCGCGATGAAAGAACGCGGCATCCAGGTGCTCTTGTGCGGCGTGCGCATGGATTTCGCCGCGGTGCTGAATTCCAGCGGCCTCATGGAGACGCTCGGCACGAAGCACGTCTTCCTCGAACAGGCTCAGGTCGGCTCGGCGACGCTTGACGCCGTTCGTTATGCATACGAGCTGCTCAAAGGCGACTTGTGCGACGAATGCCCGCGCCGATCCGGGGGCGAAGACCCGGTCCTCTACTACATGATTTGAAGCCGTCACGCGGGCTTGCAAAGCGCCGCGATTCTGAGGATCGATTTTTTTTTCCTTTCGATGTCAATTTGCGGCGTTGGTGTTCGACTTCATGGTAGATCACCTGCGCGACGGGAACAATGTGCCTAACGATCGCGCACTTTGTGGTTGCGCTTTCGTAGCCCCGGAGCGGCGGCCGTTAATAGCCAAGGTCGCAAGACTCTGGAAAGGCCGTCCAAGGCGGGCCAAGCTCCGAAGGTCAACGCCGTGAAGGATTTCGTGGCGAAAATTCCATGTGTCGGCGAGGGTATCGGAACCCGAATCAACGCCAACGGCGTTGCATCCCAAAGCCCAGCGTCGCGAGCGCAGCGAGCGCACGCTGGGACCGGCAGTGCGCGAACATTCGACCCTGTAAGGGTCGGATCAGCCTAATTCCGCGCCGTTGATGTAACGCCTTCGGCGTAACCGTTTATGTCGGCCTTCACCCAGGGTGCGCTCGCTGCGCTCGCGACCCTGGGCTATGAGATTCAACGCCGTTG
>DAIOGM010000525.1:0-4922 GCA_036745215.1 Gemmataceae bacterium | reverse complement strand
TACCGATTGAGCGCGAGATAGCTGTTGCCGAGCTGGCACGTGAGCGTGCTGGAAAGCTGTTCGCGTCCTCTGGCGGCCTTCTGCAAGCTGTCGAGCGCTTCGACGAAGCGATTGCCGCGGTACGAGCGAAAGCCGATTTGCTCGTTGGCCCAGGGCGCCAGATCGGGATCGTCGAGCAGATGATCGTACGCGTTGGCCTCGCCGGACAGGGCGCGCGTCATCGCCGAACCGGCCCGCGTCGCCTTCGACGGTTTGCCGTCCTTCGCGGCACGGTCGAAGTATTGCCGCGCGGTCTTGACGTCGCGCTCCACGAGCGCAAGCCGGCCCAGGTCGAGTGCGGAATCCGGCTGATGATTCGATCCGTAATACTGCTTGGCCGCCTTGTAGTCGCCGGTAACGACCTTAAGATGGCCGAGCTGACGATTCGCACGGGCCTGCCATTCCGGCGCGGACGCCAGCGGCGTGAACAGCGCCTCGGCTTCCGCGTGTCGTCCATTGGAGGCGAGCGCGGATGCGTAATAGTAGCGATATTCGGGCGACATCCTGTCGCGCGGCAACGCCTCCAGCGTCTCCAGCGCTTCCACCCAAAGATTGCGCCGCGCTTGAGATCGGCCCATGATCAAACGCATCGGCGGACGATCGAGCGGCCGGCCGGTGAGCAATTCGATCGATTTCACCGGGTTGCCGGTTTCGAGGTGACAGCGCGCCAGGCGTTCGAGCAGCGTCAGATCGTCGTGGGTCGAGGGTCCGAGCCGGCGATACTGGGCGAGCGCGTCGGCGTATTGATTGTCGGCGTACGCCAGGTCGCCGGCGAGGCGGACGGTTTCAATGATGTTCGGATGCAGCTCTTGCGAACGCGCCAGCGCGTCGCGAGCTTTGCGCTTGTCGCCGCGGGCCAGCCAGCATTGGCCGAGGTGGGCGTGTGCGCCGGGCAACTTGGGATCCAGCGCGATCGCCTTGTCGAGCGCTGTGGTGGCGTCTTTGAACCGAGCCAGGCGAAGACGCGCCTGGCCCAGCTCCATCCAGCCCGGCGCGTAATCGGGCGATTTTTTGACAACGCCTTCGAGCAGATCCCGGGCCGTCTCGACGGGCGTGCGTTTGGCGTCGCCGATCGCCTCGTCCGCATCAAGCGGCTCGTCGGGCCAGCGCAAACACGCTCGGGCGGCTTCGAAGGCGATGGTCGGATCGTTCTCCTCGTCGTGTCGGCACGCTTGCAGAAGCGACTTGCGAGCCGCGCGATGATCGCCTGACTTGCGCTCGGCCTTGCCGAGGACGAAGAGATCCGAGGGTTGATCCGGCGCGAGCGCGAGCGCCTTCTTCAGATGCTTGATCGCGTCCGACAATTGCCCCGCGCGATAGCACAATTCGCCTAGGCCGGCGTAGACCCACGCTTCCTTGAGGCCAATCTTGAGGATTCTCTTGCCGCGCCCGATCGCCAATTCGACATCGCTCATGTCGGCATCGGCGGGAACGATGAGCGTTTGATGCAAGAGCTTCCAGTATTTGCTGGTTTTCTTTTCGGAGCGGACTTTTTCATCAAGTAACAGATAGCGCGTGAAGACATCGATCGCGCCATCAGGCAAAGTTTCATCGGCAACGGTATCGACGTAAACATCGCACAAGAGCGTCAAATCGGCCACGCTCTGTTCGCCGGCCTTGCGCGACGCTTCCTCGGCCTTGGCGGCGACGTCGAATTGCTTGAGCCGAATGTAGCAAATCGCGAGACCGAGCTGAGCCCGATAGATCAGTGGCCCGCCTTTGTTGCCGCGGCGTTTCTCGTCGGCGACGAAGCGTTCCAGCGACTTGGCGGCGACTTCGGGATCGTCGTCGAGGAGTCGCCAGCCGTCGTCAAGCAGCTTGCGGCGCCGCGCCTTGACGAAGCGGATCAAGAGCCACACGCCGGCGCCGCCGATGATGAGCAAGAGCGGCGTGAGGAGGATCAGGAATAGGAGAGCATATTCCATGTACAGATAGCTCATTTGTGGCGGCAAGATTCCGATCTTGCCGATTCGATTCACGCCAAGATCGGAATCTTGCCGCCACATTTAGTGGTCATTTGGTTTGCTGCAAACTCGCCGCCGATGGATCGTCCCACACCAGCGTCAGGCGATCCTTGTCGCGCAGCACCGATAACGTTCGCAATGCTTTGAAAACGGGTTGGCCGAGCATCATCTTGGCGATCGGCGCCCGCAAGGTTTGATCGATCATCATGGTCAACTGCCGGCCGCCGAACTGTTCGGAGAAGCCTCGCTCCAGGATGAACTCGCGCACGTCGTCGGCGACGTCGAGACGAATGCAATGCTCGAGCAGTTGCGCCTGCAAGCGGACCAGCGAGCGATTGACAATCTCCAGGGCAGAGTCTCGATCCAGGTGATGGAACACGTGGATGCCGGTCAATCGGCCCAGGAACTCCGGCGTGAAGAATTTTTGCACGGCTTCGAGCACGCACTGCAGCAACTTGGCGCGGGCGTCCACGGGGCGATGCTGGATACCGAAGACGCCGCCGGGGCCTTGCGCGTCGGCCGCGCCGAGGTTGCTCGTCATCAGAATGATCGTGTTGCGAAAGTCGGCGGTTCGGCCACGCGTGTCGGTGAGCCGGCCCGCGTCGAACACCTGTAGGAACACGTTCAATACCTGAGTATGGGCCTTCTCGATCTCGTCCAACAAAAGGACGCAGAACGGCCGTTTGCGAATCGCGTCTACCAGTTGAGCGCCTTGATCGTGGCCGATGTAGCCGGGGGGCGCACCCACCAAACGGGACACGGTATGCGGCTCCATGTATTCGGACATGTCGAAACGCAGCAGTGCCTCGTCGGTGCCGAAGAGCTGCTCGGCGAGCGCTCGCGCCAGCTCGGTCTTGCCGACGCCGGTCGGCCCCGCGAACAGGAAGACGCCGTGCGGGCGATTGGGATTCGACAGGCCCATGTACGCGACTTGCACGGCCTCGGCGACGGCGCGGATCGCATCTTCCTGCCCCTTGACGCGTTCCTTGAGGCGATCCTCCAGATGCAACAGGCGTTGACGATCTTCCTGTTGAAGCTGCTCGACCGGGATGTTTTTCCACGTCGCCACGGCGGCGGCGACATCTTCTCGGCCCAGTTCACGAAGCGGCTTGCCCGGCGCGGCGAAGGTCAATGTGCCCAGCCGAACTTGCGAAGCGGCCTGATCGAGCGCGTCGCGCGCCTTGTCGGGCAGACGGCGCTCGGGGATGTAGCGCACCGTCAGATCGACCGCAGCCTTGAGCGCCTCCTCCGAGAACGTCATCTGATGATGCTTCTCGTACGACTCCTTCAGGCCGCGCAGCACTTCCAGCGTCTCGTCCGGCGACGGCTCCTCGACGATCACCGGTGCCAGGCGGCGTTCGAGTGCGGCGTCTTTTTCAATGAAGCGACGATACTCGTCCGGCGTCGTCGCGCCAATTAGACGAATCAATCCGCGTGCGAGCGCCGGCTTGAGAATTTGGGCGGCGTCCATCGCTTCGCCGCCGGAGCCGGCGCCGATCAGCGTGTGAATCTCGTCGAGAAACAAGATGATGTCCTCACGCTGCGCTTCTTGCAGCATCTTTTGCAAGCGCTCTTCAAAGTCGCCGCGAAAGCGAGTGCCGGCGACGAGCTGGGCCATCGAGATTTCAAGGATGCGCGCCGATTGCAAGAACGGCGGCGCGCCCGGCTCCTGGGCTTTTAGCGCCAAACCTTCGACGATTGCGGTCTTGCCGACGCCGGGCTCGCCGATGAGAACGGGGTTGTTCTTTTCCTTGCGGCTCAAGATCTGCAAGACTTGAAGAATCTCTTTGCGGCGGCCGACGACGGGCCCGATCTTTTTCGCCTTGGCCAGGACGCCGTAATCCTTGGCGAACTTCGCGAGAAACGGCGTATCCTTCGGCGCGTGCGCGCTCTGATTGGCGGCGTCCTGCATCGGCGCGGGGGCGGCAGAAGGCACCGGCTGGCACGCCTCCAGCAACCGTTGAGCGCCGGAGCCTAATTCTTCCAGCAGATTCTCGATGTTCGTGTCAACCGACAGGCAAAGCTCGGCCAGCAAATCGACGGGGGCGGGATGATCGCGGCCCGATTTCTCGGCCCGGCTGCGCGCTTTCTTGAACAGCGTGAAGCACGCGTCGGCCATCTTGTACTCGACGCCGCTCACCGCAGGCAATCCTTGCGCCTTGGCGACCGCGAACGCACGCACGCGCCGGCGAAACTGCTGCCGATCGATGCGGCCTTCCTCGAAAATGCGCGCGACCAGCTCATCGTCGGAGCGGCACAGCGCGACCCACAGCATCTCCGGAACGAGATGCCGCTGGCAGTGCGCTCGTGCTTCTTCGGCGCCGAGGCGAACGATTTCTTCAAGGCCCTGACTCATGGGCGAACCTCTATTGGTCGGCCGGTCCCGTAGGGACAAGCGGCTCGCTTGTCCCTGTATTTTCGAGGGACAAGCGAGCCGCTTGTCCCTACGGCGGCGTCTGCATCGATTGAATGCTCTCCCAGTCCTCCGCACGAAGAGACAACTTATCTTCAAAGAAGCTCACCGCCAATCCGTCTGCGAGGGCGAACGCGATCAGCTTGCGCAACTCGCTTCGGCACACCGGGCGGCTGATGCCGAGCTTCTCCGTCAACGTTCCCTTGCTCACTCGGCCGGGCGTCTCGTTGAGCAAATTCAGGATGCGCGCCTGATTGTTCCTGCCAAGCTTGCGCAGCTCGGCGATCATTTGCTCGATCTTGCTCGGCGCCGCGATCGGCAACGTGGGGCCGCTGAAGGGAGGCATGTCGTCCGGGCCGAGTGTGCGTTTGGACGGATCGGCGAGGGCGACCATGCGTTCGATGTAATGCTTCAGGCCGCGCACGTTGTCGGGCCACGCGTAACGGCGGAGATGGCGCATGCCTTCGTCGGAGATACGCACGTCATGCCCTTCGCGGGCGTTGCAT
>DAIOGM010000524.1:0-4959 GCA_036745215.1 Gemmataceae bacterium | reverse complement strand
GACGACCACGGATTATTACCGCAAGTTGATCGACGGCACGCTGAAGCCCGACGACCGTCCGCTCGTCGAGGCCGATCTGCAAACCGTCTTCAGTCGGCCGTGGACTCGGCTGTTCGTGCAATCGCACAAGGACAAGGAAGTCGCCGATCGCGACACCGTCGGCCACCGCGGCGCCTTGATCGGACGAGTCGAAAGGATCGTTGGAAGCGCACACGACCGTCGCTTGCGGTTTCGCGCGGGTCGTCCCTTGCAACGTCACGACGGCCTTCAAGTGGACTTGCCCATCCTCGGCAAACCGTTCGGCTTCGCCGTCGATCACCTCTGGCTCACGGGCCAGAAACGCGACGTCATCGAAAGTCCGGCCAACGCGATGGTCGAAGTCGCGCTTCCCGCCGACGCGCCGGAGATTCCGATCGGCGCACCTGTTTATTGCTCGTCGTCGCAAGCCGTCAAGCAACGGTATCGCCATGAACGGCCCAAGCCGGGGCTCTGGCATGGCCGCAAACCGCTGGTCGTTGACGCGAAGTTGACGCGCGAACAATTGACAGTGACGGTGCGCTCCGGCGATGCGGAGGTTCGGCAAACGTTGCCGGGGCCGTTCGCGGCGGCGCAGGATGTCGGCGCCATGGAAATCGCGGTGCGCGGCTGTTTCGGGCGGCTCGGTCAGAGCGGATTCCAGCTCGAATCGTTGACGTGGACGAATGAAGCGGGCGCGTTTGTGCCGGTGTCGCTGTTGAACCAGATTCGGCGCGAGGTCGTTCGTGATTTGGAGAATGGGTTGCGCGAGCGCCGGCAGGCGCGGGTTGTGAAACTCAAGGACGCAGCGAGCGCGAAACCGCAAGCGGCAAAAGGGGAGCGGTTCGCCTGGTCCATCAAGGTCGATCGAGTCGGTTTTCTCGACGCGTTCACCGACGAGGATTGGCGCGATCTCGATGAAGTCGTCGTCGAAATCGCGCGCGATCATCCCGCGATTCTGCACGACAAACTAACGCGGCTCACCGACTTGGTTGGCCGCGAGCGCATTCGCCTGTCGCTGCCGCCGCTGACGCGGGCGTGGGAGGAGAAGGGACTGCTGCACAAGATTCGTCAGTTTCGCGCCGACGGCTGGCATAAATGGGAAGCCGCGAATTTATCGGCGTGGCACTATCTTGATACCGATTCGGGCCTGGATCTCGCCACCGATTGGCCGATCTATGTGATCAATCGCCTCGCCGCCGAACAGGTGTTGGCCATGGGCGCGACGCGATTCGCGCTGTCGCCGGAGGACGGCTTCGATAACGCGCGCGCTCTCTGGTCGGAGTTCGGTTCCAAGGCGGTGCTGATCGTTTATCAAGATACGCCGCAGTTTCTCGCGGAGTCGTGCGCTTACGCTAATCTGATCGGCGGCTGCCCCGGCAAGGCGAATTGCAAATTCGAAAGCATGGAAATGGTGTCGAGCCACGGCGAACGAGTGACGGCGATCGACTATCATTGCCGCACGATCGTCTTGAATCAGCAGCCGTTCTGTCTCTCGACGCGTTTGCCGGAGCTGGCGAAGGCGGGGGCGATTTCGTTGCGAGCCGACTTCGTTTATCGAACGTATGAGGCGGAGATGGTTCGCGAGCGGTGGCGGCGAATTCGCGCGGGCCGGGCGGTGCCGGGCGGGCAGTCAGCCAATTTCGAGCGGGGCATCCTCTGAATTTCAGCGAGCCACGGGGTTTATCCCCGTGGTGTTCGGCGTCATGCCACGGGGATTAACCCCGTGGCTCGCAAATGCACTAATAGGTAATGCCAACCCGCGCCGTGCCGCCCAATAACGTCAGATCGCCGGATGCCGAGTTCGGATTCCCCACGTCCCACCAACGTTGATAAACGACGCCGGCCCGGCCAAACACATAACATCGGCATCCCAGGTGACAGCCGTATTGCAGGCCGAACTCCAGTTCGCCGATCGACACCGTGCGCGTGTCGGTCGCATATCCCTCGTTGGCCGCGCTCGTCAAATTGGCGACGCCGCCCACGACCGCGCTTCTTTGAGCGCTGTAATCCTGCACAAAACGTTCGACGCCGAAGAGGAGCGAGCCGCGAATGTTGCCGTAGACTGCGAGATTCGACTTGCCCAGGCGGTGCACCGATTCGAGGCTGACGGTCGGGCCCCAGCCGTTGAAGCGCGACGACGTTTCCAGGTCCTCGCGGTCCTCGGTGACGATGTTGGCGCCGTTGACGCCGCCCGCGTTGTCGCGCGTCGCCTCGTACGATTGAATGATGCGCGCGTAACGAGCACCGAAGCTGCATAGCACCGTGGTGTCGAACACTTGACATTCCTTGAGGATTTCCACGTCCGCGACGTGGATTTCGAGCCGCTGGCGCATTTCGAATACGTCAATGCCGATGCCTTGCTGCATGGACGCGCTGGGCGAGAGAATCGCGAACGGCGGCGCGCCCGGCGTGACGAGCGTGGTCGTCGCGTCGCCGTTGGCGGCCGACGTGTTGGACGAGCCGCGCAGGTACCAGTAATTGGCGCGAACGCCCCAGGTGTTGTGGAAGAGATAGCCGATCGAGGCACGCGGTCCGAAATCGACGACGCGCGGGAAATTGGTCGTGCCCGTCTCGGCGCCGATGGTCCGCGAATAGGCGACGCGCGAACTCATGTACGGATACAGGAAATAGGCGCCCACATCGCCAATGAAGTGCCCATGCCCGCGCCGCGGACTATCGCTGCCCAGCGGATAGCACGATCCGCAATCGTCTTCGTTGCAGCCCATGGGACCGCAAGTGTCCAGAACGTTGCTGACGTTGCGAATCGAAGGGTCCGCAACCGAACGCGCGGGAGTGGTCGCCTGCACCGGCGTCAACTCCGACTTCACCGGCGTCCCCATCATCGCCATCGAACGATTCGACGACGCATCGATCGGCGTGACCGGCCCATAGACGTACACGTTCGGACGTTGCTGCGGTGGAGGCGGCGCTTGCCACATCGGCGGCGGCGGATAATACGGCTGCGGCATCATCATCGGCTGCGGGCCGTACATCGGCGGAGCGTACTGCATCGGCATCGGACCGTAAGGCATCGGCGCGTACGGATAGGGATATTGCCCGAACGCCGACGACGCCGTCGCGCCCAAAGCTGAGATCAACAGCATCACCGCGAAACCGCGACGCATGGCAGACTCCTGTCGTCCAAATGTGGCAATGGAGAAACTGGAGAAAGCTTGACAGCGCGGGCCGGCACGCGTTCTCCGTGGATTGGATCGACATTCGTATTATTCCGCACAATCCCGACATGCCGGAAATAGCGCCTTTGCGGGGTTTTCGGACGATACAGGCAGCACATTCAGCCCACTTTCTCCAGATTCTGGCGGCGTGAATTCGTTCATTCGTTCGGCGACACCACGCGGAAACCGAATGAATCGCCAGCTGACCGAACGATAATACTTGGTATTACAATTCGGACTCGCAAGGTTGGTTGTGATTTGTAAAAACATTTCATGGCCGATCTTGTATTCACGAATGCTCGATTGTTGCTTTCCGATCGCGAAACCCGCGGCCACGTCGGCGTCGCGAATGGGCGCATTGATTTCGTCGGTACCGGCACGCCTGCGGGAAATCGAAAGATCGTCGATGTGGCCGATGGTTATCTTTCGCCCGGCTTCATTGACATCCACGTCCATGGCGGCGCCAATCACGACTTCATGGACGGTACCGAAGCGGCGTTCCGCGCCATTTGCGAGGCGCATGCTCGACACGGCACGACGTGTCTCTTGCCGACGACGACCGTCGCGAGCCACGCGCATCACCTGGCGTTCCTTGAAGTGTGTCGGCGTTTGCAAAACATCGACACCGGCGGCGCACGCATTCACGGCGCTCACTTTTACGGCCCCTACTTCGCCAAGGAAGCGCGCGGCTGTCATCCCGGCGGCGAGGTGCGACCGCCGACGCCGAACGAGTATGAGCAGTACCTCGATACGAACTGCATCACGCGCGCCACGGTCGCGCCGGAGCTGCCCGGCGCGGAGGCGTTCGTCCGCGCCTGCCTGGCGCGCGGCATCGGTTGCAACGCCGGCCACACTTATGCTACCTTCGAGCAAATGGAAGCCGCCCGTAACTGGGGCGTCACGCACGTCGATCATCTGTTTTGCGCCATGTCCGACCGCGCTCGCCTACGCATGGAGCAAACGTATCCAATGCGCGGCGGCGTCATGGAAGCGACGTTGTTCTTCGACGACTTGACGACGGAAGTCATCGCCGACGGCAAACATCTGCAGCGCGAATTGCTTCTGCTGGCGTACAAAATCAAAGGCCCCGATCGGCTCGCGCTGTGCACCGATTGCAATCGCGCTCTCGACATGCCGGACGGCCCCTATGTGTTCGGCCCCAACGACGCCGGCGAGCCGATTATTCGTAAGGATGGCGTCGGCATCATGCCGGACGGCAAATCGCTGGCGTCCGGCGTCGTCGGCATGATCGAGGCGGTGCGGACGTTCCATCGATTGACGGGCGTGCCGCTGGTTGACGTGGTGCGTATGGCGAGCCTGACGCCGGCGCGAATCGCGGGATGCGACCAGGAGACGGGCAGCATTGAGGTCGGCAAGCGGGCGGATCTGCTGGTGTTAGACAACGCGTTAAACGTGAAACAAGTGTATGTGGACGGAAAACCGGTTTACGTTTAGCGCTCGCATGGCGCCATGCGAGCGCTAAACGTAAACCGGCAAACGGAGTACAAACATGGACGCCAAACCCGGCTTCTCAACCCTCGCCATCCACGCCGGTCAGGACGCCGACCCGGCCACCGGCGCGACCGTCGTGCCGATTTACGCCACGTCAACCTATACCCAGGCCGCCCCCGGCCAGCACAAGGGCTACGAATACTCGCGCACCGGCAACCCGACGCGCGCCGCCCTGGAGACCTGCTTGGCGGCACTCGAAGGCGGTGAACGCGGTTTAGCGTTCGCATCGGGCCTCGCGGCGACCAACGCGGTT
>DAIOGM010000523.1:0-4973 GCA_036745215.1 Gemmataceae bacterium | reverse complement strand
CGAATTGGAAATGACTGCGGCTTGGCCGCGCCGTGTTTTTCATGGTTTGACTTACCCAGGCGCCGTTGGGTAAGTGGGACCCACATCTCGTCTCTTAACCGCACGTCCGTCCAATCAATAACGATCATTCTCGTTTCAACTCTACTCAACAATCAACACACCATTCATGACCATCCAGTGCCCGGGAAACGTGCACAGATAAGGATAACGCCCTTTCTCCGCCGGCGCTCGAAAGTAGATCGTGAAGCTGCCTTGCGGCGAGGCAACATCGGTGTACGCGAGCACGTCGTCCGAATTGGGCACATACTGACGCAACGCGGCGTCCGGCTCGGCGATCAGGCGATTGGACAATTCGCCGACGCGCTGCAATGATCCGGGCTTGACGAGCACCCAGTTGTGCGGCACCGCGTCGGGATTCATGAACGTCAGCTTGATCGGCTCGCCGGGACGCACGCGGATGCTGCGCTCGACGTAGGTCAGGTTCTTGTCCGCATGAATCGCGATGGACCGCGCCTTCGGCAACGCGGCACGCCAGGGGTTGGGCGGGGCCTTCGCGGTCGCGAGCAAGTCTGCGAGAATCGGATGCGCGGCAATCGGCCGAGCGACGGCTTGATAGTTCGGAATCTTCGTGAACGGCGCGTCGAGCTTGTGCACGGTCAGGAAAAGGTCGTGCGGCGCACCGTCGTTGACGCGCAGACGCAAGTGCAATTGATTGACGGGCTGCAAATCGGGCAATTCAAGAAAAAGCGAGCGGACATCGTCAAGCACGTGGGCGGCGGAGATGGGCCAATGATCGTGGCCGAGCGTGCCGCGATGCCGCGGCGAATACTCCTGTGAGCCGTAGCCGGCACTGTAGCGATAGTTCCAGGCGTGGGCGAATTGCTTGCTCGCATCCGAAGCGATCTTGGCGTCGATCGCTTGCGTGAAGTCGATACGGATGCCGTTTTCGTGAACGTGGAAACCGATCGGCAATTGCGGGCTCGCCTTGTCCGCCGTTGGCACGAATCGCACGCGGTGAAAGCAGCCGTCGGCGATCGTGTAGGTGCCCCAGCCGCCCATGCCGGTGACGTAAAGCTGGCCGTCCCTGGGATTGAATCGGCCTCGATGGGCGCCGGAGTGGAATTCGCCCGGCAAAGGCACGACGCCGCCTTGCGGTTGGCCGGCGACTTCGTCTCGTAACAAGAGGAAGTGCGAGCCCGTGCCGTACGAGAAATGAACCATGCGATCCTTGAACGGGCCCCAGCGATCGCTCGACACGTAAACCTGCCCGCCGCTGGAGTTGTCGAGGCCGCGCGGCAAATAGACGAGCGGCAAGTCGGGCGGCGCGCCGTTCTTTGGCCCGCCGTAGCCGAAGTACGGCATGGCTTGGCCCGGCTTGACGAGGCCGATCATCGACGCGGGCACCCATTCGCCTTCCGATGAGGGTACCGTGACGGCGCCGTCTGCCGCCAGGCCGAGGCCATCCGGATTGCGAAAGCCGGTGGCGAGCACTTCGGCTAGCTTGCCGTCGGCCGAGACGCGGATGAGGCCTTGCTTGGACGACGCCGTGTAGAATCGTCCGTCGCGATCGCGCTGCAAGCCGCAGATGTAATCGTGGCCGCCGGTCGAGGTTTGATAGGCGTTCGAGAAGCACTCGTAGAAATCGATTTCGCCGTCGCCGTTGGTGTCGTGCAGCCTCGTGATCTGATCGCGGCCGAGCACATAGATTTGCCGGTCGGCGACGACGAGGCCGAGCGCCTGATGCAAGCCCGACGCGATGCGCCGCCAGCGAACGCGGTCGAGCTTGTCGTCGAGTCCTTCGACGCGCCAAACGTCGCCTTGCATCGTGCACAGGATTGCGGTTCCATCCGGCAGGAAATCGTGATCGCCGAAAAAGAGCAGCGCCTGCCACGGATTCTCGAACGGCGGCGCGATCGTATCGACGGCATACGGCGAGCCCGTGCCAAGCGCGCCGCGCGTTTCCAAGACGTTCGGCCATTGCGGCTCGCCGCCGCGCGTCAAGTTCGCGATCGGATGCTCGGCCGCGGGCGCGACGATGCGGACAAACTTGTCGCTCTCAAACGACGGAGCGTCGAGCATCCTTACGCCGTTGACCGTGTACGAAAACAATACCCTCGTGCCGTGTCGATAGAAGCCGTGATACACGAACGAACCGGGCTTCCGCTCCCCGGTCGCGGCGAGCGGCAGCGGTTTGCCGTTCATGGTCAGGCCATGCAGAAAGCCATGGCGAACGTCGGAGAACTTCACGAAATTGCCTCGCGTCGGCGTTTGCCACAGAGCGGCGACATTGAGCGTGTCCGGATCGAAGCAGATGGCCGCATCGCCGAGGTTGACGCACACGCCGCGCGGCACCGTGACGCCGTTGCCGTGAAAGACGCCGCACATGACGCTGCCGAGCTGCGCGTTGTTCCAGCGATCGTCGATCCACGTCTTCTCGTTTTGATTGCCCCAGTGGCCGAGTTTGCCGCCGTCCATGCCTGGGAATTGCGGCACGAGCGCGGGCTTGCTCGACAGCTTCAGAAAGTAATCGGCTTCCCGCGCATAGAAATCGTAAAGTCGATCGCGATTGATCGGATGTTGCCAGTTCGGCCAGTTCTTGGTTTGCAGCGGCGCACGTTCGATGGGGAAGCTGGCCACGGCGTGCGAATGGATGTCCGCCAGGCCGTCGGTCTTGCCAAGCTCCATCAAGAAGCGAAACAAATCGCGGCGTTCCTGGGCACTCATCGACTCGGCCAGGCCCTCGGGCATGAGGCTGGCGTGCTCGCGGCGTTCCTCGATGTCGTCCTTCGCGAGGCGTAGCGACTTGAGCGTGGCCGGGTCGCGCAGCACGATTTCCTTGTCGTCCTCGCGTTCCTTGTAACCTTGATGCGTCTTGCCGTCGCGCGTGACGATGCCGACGACCTTGTAATCGTCTTTCACCTTGTGCTTGGGCCAGAGCACCTCTTCGACGATCTGCTCCGGTTGCAGACACAAGCCGACCTTGGTCAACTCCGGCCCAATGACGCCCCCGGTTTTGCCGACCTTGTGGCAACTGACGCACGCGAACTTTGGATTCTGAAAGACGAGGGCGCCATGTCGCGCGTCGCCGAACGCCTTCGCCTCGCTCGCAAGTTTTTTCGCCAGCACGGCGTCCGGTTGCGGCGGCAGCGTTGAACTCGATTTCGATGGAGTCTTGTAGGTGCGAGGCGTCGGTTTCGGCCCAGGCGGTTTGCCGGCGAGTTGTGGCACAAGCCAGTCGAGGCCGTCGAGGTTGTCGCGCAAGCGCTTTTCCGCGTCGTCCTGCGTGTGTCCGAGAATGCCGATCGGGCCGCGGTAGCCGCTCGCCGAAATGGTCTTGAGCAAATCGAGATCGCGATCGCCCTGGCCGAGCGGCAGGATCTTTTTGCCGAGCTTGTCACCGTCCTTGACCATGCCGTTCAAGTTGAGCGCCCACAGGTGCGGCTTCATTTTCTTGAGCAGGTCGGGAAAGCGATCGAGGTGATCGTGGCCGTGATGGAGATTGTAGACGATGCCAACATTCTTCAGTTTAAGATGCTCGATGATCGCGAGCTGATTCTCCGGCTCGCCGAACCAGCCGCCGTGATTGTAGAGGGCGACGGAGCAACCGATCTTGGCCGCTTCGTCGGCGATGGGACGAAGCACGCGTCCGGCCGCCGCGACCTTTGCGGCCTGTTCCTTGTCATTCGGCGATGGATCATTCAAAGTGATCCAAAGTTGCGTTTTCATATCGTGACGCTTGAGCACGTCGAGAATCGTTCGCGCCTCTTTATTGAGCGACGCCGGAAACCAGAAGGCGGTTAGTTCGATGCCGTTCGCCTTGAGTGCCTTCATTTCCGCGTCAAACGTTGGCACGTGTTCGGCGCGATAGTCATACGCGAAATGCTTGAAGCCGAGCCGTTTCAGCATGGCGGCGCGATCTTTGGGGCCGCGTTTTTTGCTGTCAAACGGGACGATGCACCACGCGACGAGATTGTCGCGTGCGAAAACCTTCGTCTCTTGTGCAAATGTGCCGGAAATTGGCATCAATGCGAGAAATGTTGCGAGGATGAATCGTCGTTGCATGATGGAGCTGCGCCTTGGCGGAACGATGACGGATGGATCACCGTCCCATTACGGCAGATTTGTGCGGGAATTGCAAGCACGAACGTAGGGACAAGCGGCTCGCTTGGCCCGGTGTGCGAGAGGACAAGCGAGCCGCTTGTCCCTACGAATTACAAGTTGGCGAACACCGTGTTGCTGTACGCAACCTCGCCGGTGCCGGCTTTGAGCGCTTGCACCATGAACCAGTGCGTGCGGAAGGTCGCGAGGCCGCTGATGGTGGCTTGATTCGTGCCCGCGAGGACGGTGTTCACCAGGCTCCAGGTGAGGCCATTCCAGATGAAGATTTTGTAACTGGTCGCGCCGGCCGGCGCCGTCCATTTGAGCTGCACGCTCGAGAAGCCGACGACTTGCGGCGCCAATAATACCGGCGGCTGCAACGGGAGCGTGGCGCTCGTCGTCGTGATGTTCACCCAGACAGAGTTCGCGCTGTTCGTGGCGTTGAACGCTTGCACGAAGAACGAATACGCCTTGCCGGGCAACAGGCCGACCGCCTGAAAGCCGGTGACATTGGCGGCCAGCGTGGCGATCTGCACCGTCGCTGCGCCGTCCCAGCGGAAGACGCGATAGCCGGTTTCGCCGGCGGAATCGGTCCAGGACAAGTTGACGGTGCTCGTCGTAACATTGGTTGCTTTGAAATTCTTCGGCGCGTTGATCGAGACGTTCGTCGTCTGGACCGTGAGCCAATCAGTTGCGGCCGTGTTCGTCGCGTTGAATGCTTGAACATAGAAGTAGAACGTTCCGCCCGGCGTCAGACTGCCGACCGTGAACGAATTCGTGCTGACGGAGACCGTGCCGAGCAGCACCTCTTCAGAGCCATCCCAGCCGAAGATGCGATAGCCCGTCGCATTGGTGGCGAAGTTCCATAGCAACGT
>DAIOGM010000522.1:0-4994 GCA_036745215.1 Gemmataceae bacterium | reverse complement strand
AAGGAAAGAAAGCGGCGTCAAATCGCCGCACTCCAAAGATCGTGCAAACGGACCCACCACCCATGTGACCCGATTGAAGTTGATCACTGCAACTCCGCAATCGGCGTCCCGTACGGTAAGATCGGCATCGGCCGGCCCGTGTGATCGAGGAACGACGTGTGATTGTGATCGATGCCGAGATGATGAAACATTGTCGCCCAGAGATCGTTGGGCGACAGCGGGCGGTCGCGCGGCACTTCGCCGCGCGCGTTCGTTGAGCCGATCACCTGGCCCATGCGCATGCCGCCGCCGGAGACAATCAGACTCATCGCTTGCGGCCAATGATCGCGGCCGGGGCGGCCGTCGGCGTACGTGATCCGCGGCGTACGGCCGAACTCGCCGGTGACGATCAACAGCACACGCCGATCCAGGCCGCGATCGTACAGGTCTTCGATGAGCGCCGTCACGGCGCGGTCGTACATCGGGAAGCGGAACAGGCTGTCGTTGAAGATATGGCAGTTGACCGCGTGCGAATCCCAGTTGTAGGTCGCATCCGCCGGGAAACTCTGGCCGGGAAACGACGGATTCTCCATCACCATGGTCACGAAACTGGCGCCGGCTTCGACGAGCCGGCGGGCGAGCAACGCACGTTGACCATAGCGGTGCATGCCGTAGCGTTCGCGCACCGGGCGCGGTTCGAGCGACAAATCGAACGCGCGGCGGGCATCGTCGGTCGTCAGCATTCCCAGAGCGCGCTGACGATACGTATCCATCGCGGCCATCGCGCCGGACGCATCGCGCGTATTCTGCGTTGTATTGAGCCGTTCGAGTAGACTGAGGCGTTCCCCCAAACGTTCCTCATTGTGGATCGACCGCAGATTTCGCACCTGGAAGCCGGGATCGGTCGGATCGCCGGCGACGGTGAAGGGATGCACGGACGGGCCGAGATAGGCGCTGCCGAAGCTGAAGACGTCGATGCCGTCGCGGCCGCCGTCGGCGCCGCAGATGTAATTGGGCACGCCGCCTTGCCGCTGGCCGCGGACGCGGTAGACCATCGAGCCGACCATGGGATGATCGTTGACAAAGCCGACCGGCGACGCGGGATCGCGGCCGGTGAGGAAACGTTTGTGTCCGCCGCCGTGATCGCTGAAGGTGTGCGCGATCGAGCGGATGATCGTGAACTTGTCCGCAACACGGGTGTGCATCGGCAGATGTTCACACACATCGATGCCGGCGACGTTGGTGCGAACGGGGCGGAAGTCGCCGCGATACTCGGCCGGGGCGTCCGGCTTCATATCGTACATTTCCATGTGCGGCGGCCCGCCGGGCAGCCAGATGAGAATGACGGCGGTGTCGGGCGATGGGCCTGGGGTATCCGTCGCGTGCAATTTCCACGGCACAATACCCGCCGCGCCGAGGCCGCTCAGGGTGAGGCCGCCGATCTTGAGGAAGTTGCGGCGCGATAACGGGCCGGAACAACGAATGGTTTGCTTCATCGGAAGGTTTCTCGATTTCGTGACGGCGGGAACGGCAAGATCGGAATCTTGCCGCCACAATGAAACGTAGCCGGTGGCGTCCTGTCTGTCAATCGGCATCTTCGCGTTGGAGAATCTCGACGATCTCATTCAAAACGCTCGCCGGCGCCGGATCGTTGGCATCCCCCTTTTGCGACCAGCGTTCGGCACTTTTCTTGAGCACAGCAAGGGCCTGCATGTGCGGCGTCAGTCCTTCCACGGATTTCACGCTATCGGATTTCGCCGATCGGACTGGTTGGGGAACGACGCGGTCACTAGCATGTTCGTCGGGACGATCCATCGCCTCGTTGCACAGCGCATCGGCGTGCGAGTTCTGGTCGCGATAAATGTGCTTTATCGTCACCGCATCGAAACACTTGCGCAACTCGATCGCCTGTTGATAAAGTGGGCGCAGGCCCTCGTTCTTGACCTTGTACTGTCCGTTCAATTGCTTGACCATCAGCTCGCTGTCGCTGTTGACGATCAGTTTTTTGCCGCCGATTTGCTTGGCGTGCTCCAGGGCTTTGACGAGGCCGGTGTACTCCGCGATGTTGTTGGTGGTTTTGCCGAGATAGGCCTTGCCCTCGATGTCGGGCTGGCCGGGGCGTTTGATAACATAAGCGTAGGCGGCGGGGCCGGGATTGCCGCGCGAACCGCCGTCAGTGAAGATCGTCCAGGTGTCGCTCATTCGCATAGTATATTGGGGCCGCAGCGGACCGCCGATTGATGGAAACACGATTGCTGATTTTGGAAACGTCGCATCGCGTCGGCCAAGTTGCGCTGGCGCGAGGCGACGCGATCGTCGGCGCACGGCAGCTCGATGAATCGCGCCGGCATGCGCGCGATCTGGCGCCGGCGATCCAGGAATTGCTGAACGCGCAAGGTTGGCGGGCGCGTGACCTGGACGCCGTTGTGGTGAGCATTGGGCCGGGCAGCTACACGGGGCTGCGCGTCGGCATCGTATCGGCGAAGACGCTCGCCTTCGCGACGGGCTGTGCGCTGATCGGCGTCAACACGTTCGAGGCGATTGCTTTGTGGCGGCAAGATTCCGATCTTGCCGGTGAAGCGAATCGGCAAGATCGGAATCTTGCCGCCACGGGAAATGTCGATGTCATTGCCGATGCGCAGCAGGATCACGTTTACGTGCAGCGCTTCGGCACGCAACCGGCGCCGTTGACGATCTTGCCGTTGAAGGCGTGGCTTGAATCGGCGCGGACGTGCAATGCAAGCGTGACGGGGCCGGGGCTGGAGCGATTCGCGGATCGTGTCCTTGGATTGACGATTCTGCCGACGGTATATTGGTACGTGCAGCCGACGAGCTTGCTGAAGATCGGTCTCGCGCGTTATCGAAAAGGGGAGCGCGATGATCCGTTTACCGTCGAGCCGCTTTATCTGCGCGCGACCGAGGCGGAACGCAAATGGGAGGCGCTGAAGAAGGGATAACGCGCGCGAAACCGCAAGCGAGAAGAACAGTCAAGGTCAATTGGCTCTGCGCAAGAACTCGTGTTGCAGCCAACCATCGCGTTGCTATAATCGCGGCAGACAATCCGCGGCATGTTTTGTGGGCCGCGGTTTAGAGAGAAATCATGAATGCGTTAATGGTCCGACCGCGCGTCGCGGAACTGGTGTTTCAACTGTATGGCCGGCCGCTCCATCCGGAGCTGTTCGACATCCTGGCGGTGCGGACTTTTCAGCGCGAGGATTACGAGTTGCGCCTCTGGATCACGCGCACCGGGCACGTCATGACGTGGGAAAACGAGGACGTGCTCTTGACCGAAGTCGCCGACGCCGAGCCGACGTTTTCCGACAAACGGCGCTTGCTGCGCTATCCCATGCGCGGCGAGCACACCGGGCGATTTCAGTGCAGCCACGGCGTTCTTTATCAAACGAGCTTTCAGGTGGAGACGCTTTCGGAAGAGATTTACCTGCACGTTCACGACGAGATTCTCGCCGACGGTTCGAAGAACGGCATCCTGCACAATTTTCAGCCCAATCATCGCCTGGCGATCGCGCCGCTGGCGTATGTCGTCGTCGAATCGCGGCCACGTTGTTTGTTCATTTCGACGTTCCACACGTTTCCGGAAGAGAACACGATCATCAAATCGCAAACGTTGATTGAAAAACAAAAGTGATCGGCGAGCCACGGGGTTTATCCCCGTGGATTGGATTTCCTTTCCACGGGGATAAACCCCGTGGCTCGCTAGAGACCCTCATTCCCCGGCCGATATGAATCGTCTAACCTCATTTTCTCTGTGACGCTTTCATCGAGCACCTCATTGCCGAACTGGGTCGCGCCAATTTTTCGATACAGGCGATCGTGCTTCAGCGAATATTTCCCTTTCAAGAATTCGCCATACGAATCGTGAAACGCCACCGAATAATCGAGCGCCGCCGCATCGACCAGCGTCAACTCCAGGCCGCACGCCTGGGCTTTTTCTTGTATCCATCGCAGCGTGTGGCGAGGCCACTGGCGCAGATCGGCGTAGCCGCCGCCGACAACCGTGTGGGCGCCGACGAACCAGCGCTGTTCGATGGTCGCGAGCGTCTGGCTCGGCGGGTCCCAGAGCGTGACGTTGAAAATGCTGCGATGCTCATCGACGGCGACGGCGTGATACGCGTTCTGCACGTTCTCGTGAAAGTCAACGTCGTGATAGGCATAAAGTTGATCGCTCACGCCGAGCAGCTCGATCGGCAACCCAAGAGCGCCGACCGTGTCCCAGACGCCGACGAACTTGATCGGCACAATGCTGGCCTTGCTCGACAGAAACCACTCCGCGAGTTTGCCGATCGTGTGGTTTTCATATTTCTGATAGGCCAGCTCGATGTTGACTCGACTCGCGTTGTCCCTGGGCAACAAGCCGCAGCGGAAGAGAAAGCCGGCGAGGCTGCGGGCGGTGTAGGCGCCGCGGCTGAAGCCGAAGAGGTAGATGTCGTCGCCGGTTTCGTAGTTGTCGGCGAGCCAGGCGTAACCTTGCTTGATGTTCGTTTCGATGCCGAGGCCGATGCCGCCGCCGACGACGCGATCGTACCATTGCGAGCCGACGCCGGAGTCGTACATGACGAGTTGACTGTCGGATTGCGTGATGGAGCTGTACATCCTGGCGACGTTGGTATTGGTATCGGTCTCCTCGCCGGGGCTGTCGATCATGGCGTTCCAGGTGCCGTCGTAACAGAGGACGAGTTTTTTCGACATGGCCGCCTCCGCTGAAAAGTGATGGATCGAGGATAGGCGAAACGAAACGCGTTTGCAAAAGAAATGTAGCGGCCCTATCAATGACCATGGCACGCCCGCGGCGCCTCTCGTTCCCAGGCTCCGCCTGGGAACGCACTGCCGCGAGGCTCCGCCTCGCCGAACCCTGTGCCGACGGGATGCCACTCAGTAGGGACGCCGATTGAGGCGTCATGTCGAGGGCGCTGCGGCGAGGCGGAGCCTCGCGGCAGTGCGTTCCCAGGCAGAGCCCTATCTATTACCAACATCGCAGCTGACGAATAGAACGATCT
>DAIOGM010000521.1:0-4999 GCA_036745215.1 Gemmataceae bacterium | reverse complement strand
GACAGAAAACGTCGCCGGGCGTCGGCGCCGACAATCAGGCCGAGCGTACCGAAGAGGCACGCGGCGTGGTCGAACGAATCGTTGGCAAACGTCGAAAGATCGACAAGATTGGCGCACACGCACGGCACGTCGAGCCCAATCGCCGCGGCCTTTTCACGCAGCACCTTGAGCATCTCCGGCGACAGATCGACCGCGACCGGCGCGTAACCGCGCTGCGCCAACGCAATCGCCAGGCGCCCGGTGCCGGCGCCCAAATCGATGATGCGGCCCGGCGGCCGGCAGTGCTCGAACACGAAGTCGCGATCGACGTGAAGCAGCGGCGTGTCTTGAAGCGACTCATCGTAGCCGCGCGCGATCGCGGGATCGTGGAAGTAATCCCACAAGGCGCGCGAGACTCCGGGCGGCAGTTGCCAGTCGGCGGGCATAAGCGGCACGTCACGCTTTCATTTTTTTCAAGAACGCCGTCAGCGTCGTGCCCAATCCTTCGATGCCGGCTTGCAACTTCGCGTCCTTGAGCGTGCCGTCGTCGTTGAACGCTTCATTCGCCTTGCTGACGGCAAGCTGCCCCGGCAAAACGATGACGTTGATGTTGCCCAATATCGACCGCACGTGCACGAGGCCGCGCAGACCGCCGAGCGCACCGGGCGACGCGCTCATGAGCGCCGCCGCCTTGCCGGTGAACGCGACCAGGCCCGGCTCGCCTGGCTGCGGACGCGACACCCAGTCGATCGTGTTCTTCAACACCGCGGTGATCGAGCTGTTGTACTCCGGGCACGACCACAATAAGCCATCGTGCTCGATGAACAGCTTCTTTAGTTTCAAGCCATTCTCGGGAATGCCCGACGTTGCCTCAATGTCGCCGTCGTAGATCGGCAACGGGTAATCCTTCAGATCGATCAGCGTCACCTCGGCCCCGGCCCGCCGTGCAGCGTCCGCGGCGATCTTGATGAGCTTCTTGTTGTACGATTCCTTCCGCAGGCTCCCGGCGAAAGCGAGAATGCGCGGCGCGGTCATGGCATCGATCTCCTCATGGATGGGATGGAGGCGCGAACGTTTGACTTCATCTTATTGGGGTCGCGTGATGGAGCCGGAACGATCCGTGTTTCATACATAGGATAACCCCGATTTGGATTGCCTCAAGGATTCGGGAGGCTCGCCATGTCCAAGTTTTTGCGCAATCGCTGGCTTCGCTGGACGTTCGTCCTCGGCGTGCTGATCGCGCTCGGCCGCGGCATCTATCACCTGCAAGATCCCACGCCGATGTGCGAAATCGAAGGAAATGTAGGCCGGCCCATCTGTTTTGTTGGCGACCGCATGGTGACGTTATCCGTAACTCAGGCCATGTGGTCGCCGGTCCTTCAGCAACGAATCGAATTTGCGTCCGGGCCCCTGCAAATGTGGGACGTTCGAACCGGGACGCAAATCGAAAGCCATCTCGCGGACACCGCGCTGGAGAACGGCGCGGCTATTTCGCGCGATGAACGTTTTTTCGCCTGCGAGATTATCGGCGCAGACCGAAAACGCACGCTCATCGTGTTCGACATCCAGCAAGGCGTAAGGCGCGACATCGACGTCACTTCGACCACGCATAGCGCCCTGACGTTCACGCGCGGCGGCGCATTCCTGATCCGCGTCGCCAGGACAGATACGGGACGCGATCCGATCAATTCGAGAGTGCTGCAAATCTACGAATCCGCCACCGGCAACCTCATCGCCGAACGCGAATCGTATGGTCTCGTGTCTCCCCACGCCAACGCCGACGACGCGGTGCTTCACTATGCCATCAGTGAAGTCGGCGTCAAAATCGTCGAAGTGCTGAATCCGCGCGACGGTAAGACCATCGCGACGTTTCCGAAAATCTCCGGCTTCATCAGCGTGAGCGATGATGGACAGTACCTGTTGTCCGATCAGGCGCGCGACGGCGACTCGCCATTGTCCGTGGATATTTGGCGCGTTCGCACTGCCCGCCTGGAAAGCTCGTACAAGCCGGAAAACGTGCTTTTTCGCCTGGAACAACGTTTCTCGCCCGATGGCCGCTGGTTGGCCACGACCAACGTCATGGACGACGGCGTCGTTCGCACGGATTTACGGGAACTCCCGAGCGGCAAGCCGATCGGTCCCGCGGCCGATTGCCGAGATTGTGTGTTTTCACCAAACTGCCGCTGGATTTCGACGAACCCGACGACTGGCCTGCAACTCTTTGAGGCGCCGGCGATGAACGCCTTGTGGAAGATCGACGAAAGATCATTTGTCGTGGAGGGTGTTTTCAGCAAGGATTCGCAGACCATGTTTTTTCACGTCGAGGATCCGCCTGAGATTCATTGCGTGGATAGCGCGACCGGCAGCATTCGTCGCATCATCCCGCTTTTGGCGAAATCCGGGACCACCACCGTCATGACGCCCGACCATCGCATGCTCCTGGTTCAATGCGTCCAGGGCCCGCGCCATTTGCCGGCTTGGATGGGACGATTTCCGTGGCTGGTGAAATACCTCGAAAAGCAACGAAACGACACCGTCTTGGTGCTCGAAACCGACACGTGCCGCCCGCGCGTTCATCTCGTTGGCTGGAACGCGTCGGCTGCCTGGATATCCAATGATGGCCGTACGTTGGTGACCCTCCACGTCGAATCGGAGGAACGCCGCGTGATGCGTTGCTGGGACGTCGATGCGTGGAAACCATTGCACTGGACCCTCGGCGTGCCGGTCGGATTGGGTGCGTTGATGGGTGCATTGGCATTGTGGCGTGGCCGGCGGCAGATGCGAAAGGGAAAACAAGGGTCGTTGACGTCCGAACCGATTTTGCCAGCGCACGAAAAAAAAGATTGATCGAATGTCGTCAATTCGACGGGTTCTTCGCGATGCGGCGGACGGTCTTCAATGGAAGCTTCGTCAATTCGGCGATTTGTTTCGCTGACATGCCCTTCGAGAGGCAATTGCGAACGAATTCACTTTGCGCGATGGCTTTGCCTTCCTCGCGGCCTTTTTCGATGCCCTCCACGCGGCCTTTTTCGATGCCTTTTTCGATGCCTTTTTCGATCCCCGTTTCGTGAGCCTCTTGCCAAACCTTGCTCTTGCGAATGTCGTGAAGCTGGAACATTTTCCTGATCTCCTCGCGGTCGTGCTGCGTGAATCGGCGCATCAGCAGTTCTTCCACCAATTCTATCACCGTCTTTTCGGATTCGCTATCGGCAATTTCGTGCTCCGTTTTGCGGATCAAGCTCCCCACCAATGACCGAATCTCCGCTTCCGGCGCCGACGCCAATTGCAAGATGCCCAGGCCGACCGGCGGGTCGGCGGGCATGGTGAATTCGTCCAGGTAAATGCGATGCACATGGCGCGAACGCAGCAACGCCTCGTAAGGCTCAAGCGACTTGGGCTCCGCGCGCCGGCTCGAGAAGATCGCCACGGCGGCCCAGTCGCTGGCCGGGTCGTTCTCTTCCAGGAAACAGAAAACCTTGGCAAACAGATTCGCGTAGAACTTCGCCGACGCATGGTATTGCACTTCGACGAAGTACAACGGCAATCCCGCCTTCGTCGGCTGCAACAAGCCGTCGATGCGAAACGCCTTCTTCAGTTCCACCGCGTCGAAGCGATACCAGCGGGCCCGCTCGGCCGGCAAGCCGATCAGCTCGAACACCGTTTCGGGCAATTGCTTGAACAAATGGCAAAAGAAGGAATCGGTTTCCATCTTGCATAGGATAACGTCACACCGGTCGGCCTCAAGCGAAAACGGGAGCCGCCATGTCCAAGCTGTTTCGCAATCGCTGGCTTCGCTGGACGTTCGTCCTCGGCCTGCTGATCGCGCTCGGCTGCGGCATCTATCACGTGCAGGAGCCGGCGCCGATGTGCGAGATTAGCGCGGCTGGGATCGACCACCTTTCAATTCACTCGAACGGCCACGTGGTCGCGTTCTCGAGCAGCCAGGATCGCGTTGCAAATGTCGTTCTCAAATGCGTACGAATCTGGGACGCGCGCAGCGGATTTGAGATCGGTCGATTCCTAGGCGACAATTCGAACGTCCTCACTTATGCGCAGTCTGGCGATGGCCGTTATATTGCTGTCGAAACCTGTCAATTTGACCGGGCGATCAAACGAATATCACCAGGAACGCGTGTGTTGCACGTGATCGATTCGGTCGAAAACACATTCGAGGAACGATCATTGCCGGACATTGGTTCGGTGCCATTGTTGGCCTTTTCAGACAATGCCAAATACCTCGTGCGCACAACTGGCAATGCCGGAACGGATTTCGCTGAGAAAACCAGTCGACTCGAAATCTTTGACGTTCGGGGCATGTCGCGGCTGCATTGCCGAAGCAGCATAGGGGTGGTTTATCCGAAGCTCTTCAACGACGACATTTTGCTACACGCTGAGTCGAGCGCCAATGCCGACGTAATCTACCAAGTCATTCAGCCGGACAGCGGATTGGTCCTGGCGACGTGGAAGGGCATTGCGGATTTCCAGGCGACTCCGAACGCCGTCTTTCTCCTTCGTTGCGACCGAATCCCCGATGCGAATCGAGTACACCAATGGCAAGCGTGGAACTTGCGAACGCTCCAATGTGATGGCGAGTTTCGTTCCAAGAAAATCCAGTACTTGTCGCCAGACGGCCGATTTTTCGAGGAGCTGCCCTCAAAATTTGACGATGCGAAACCGTTGACGTTGCGAGCCCTGCCGTCCGGGTTCACTTACGGCACGGCGGCAATCCGGGACGTCACGTTCATGAAATGGTCCGCCGACAGCAAACTCCTGGCCGTCGTCAATCAGGATCCGTCCCTGGCGATCGTTGATGTCCCAACCATGAAGGTGCTCTGGAAAATAAGTACCAACGATGCAATGGATCCATTCAATTTCGGGATTGACGGCCGGTATCTTTTCACGCTGCAATCGAACCCGCGCGAGATTCAAGCTTACGACAGCCAAACCGGAGCGCTGACTCTCCAGGTCGCTTTGCCCGTAACGTTGTGGCCAAAGATGGAGCCACTGGAACACAAGTTGA
>DAIOGM010000520.1:2555-5007 GCA_036745215.1 Gemmataceae bacterium | reverse complement strand
GCCGCGTCGGGCGCGAGAGGAACGTGGCGACGGTGAGCTGTTCCTCGGGCGCCGGGTGGAAGAAGCCGCCCACGCCGCTGCGGATGGACGCGGGGTCGAACTCGGCGAATGCATAGCGTTTGCGGAACTCTTTCTGAAAATCGTCGGCCATGTCTTGTGAATAACGTTCATCGAGCCAGGAGAACGCGTGCATGGTGCTGGGCCGCAGTTGCTGGGCGCCAATCATGCCGACGACTGCGGCAGTAAGCGCGTCAGGGCCTGCGTTTTTGTGAACCCACAGATTACGGGCCCAATCCTCGTTGTTTGTAAACTCGCGGCGATCGATGAACTTCAGCAGCGAATCGACCATCGTCTGGTTGGTGAAGGCGAAGCGAAATGAGCGGCCCTGGTAGATGTTGATGAGCCGTTCCTTGGCGTGCGTTTCCTCGGCCGTCGCGGTCGTGATTGCGAAGACGGGAGACGGCACGCCATCGTAAGCATCTTTCAATGCGTGCGCGAGCTTGATGGCGCGATCGCTGGTGCCGCCGCCGATGATCGCCAGCGGCGGCTCCTTGCGTTCGCGCAGCTTCTTGACCCAGGACGCGGCGTCGTGTTCGCCGGAAATCTTGTACCAGCGCAGACGCAACCTGGGCCCGGCGTCAGCGAAGGCGAAGACGATTTCCGGAACCTCGGCGGTCAACGGCGGAAACGCGTCGGCGGTGGAGATTTTCAGAGCGGGCAACGTCGGATTGGTCGTGCGCCACTCGTATTCGAGCAGTTGCAAGGCCGTGATGAGGCGGCCCCAATCCTCGGTGCTGGTCGCCGGCTCGATGAGGGCGATTTCCTGATCGCCGTCGGTGAGCGGCTTGACCTGCGATTCGCCGGGATTGCCCCACACGCCGAGCCAGAGCAGCGATTGTTGAATCGCCACGCCAAGGACGATCAAGATGCCGGCGATGAGGGTCCAGCGAAAGAGGCGCATTCAATCAGGGGTCAGGGGTCAGGGGTCAGGGGTCAGGAGTCAGGGGTCAGGAGTCAGGGGTCAGGAATTCGGTAATGCCCACGTTCCTGATTCCTGGTTTCTGACTCCTGACCCCTGACTCCTGATTCCTGACTCCTGCGGCGGACCACTCCTCCATTAATCGACATAGATGAATTCATTCAAACACAACAGCACCTGACAGAAATCCGCGAGCGCCGATTCACGCCGTCCATTCTCCGGATACGTCGCCATCTGCTGACGAACGAACGCGACGCCGTCAGCCAATTCGTCGTTGCTCGGCCGGCGCGCGAGCGCGACGCGGTAGCCGTGGCGGACCGCGTCGTCGAGTGAATCGGTCGCGATGCGTTTTGCAAAGCTGCGCGCGGCCTGACGCACCTGCGGATTGTTGAGCATGTGCAACGCTTGCGGCGCGATCGTCGTCGTCGGCCGCTCCGCCATTCCCGACAGCGCTTCGGGGGCGTCGAAGATCACCATCATCGGCACGAGCTTCGAGCGCTTGACCGTGAAATAAATGCTGCGACGTTGGCTTTTCTCATCGAGCGTGCCGGGGCCGTACAATCTGGTGTCAAGATCACCGGAGACGGCGAGGATCGCGTCGCGAATGATCTCGGCTTCGAGCCGCCGCGCCGGTTGGCGCCAGTAGAGATTGTTGTCCCGATCGCGTTTAGCGCTCGCCGGAACCACCGCGGTGCTCAATTGATAGACTTTGCTCGTCATGATCAACTTGTGCATCGCCTTCAAGCTCCAGCCGTTCTTGATCAGCTCGTTGGCCAAGTGGTCGAGCAATTCGGGATGCGTCGGCCGTTCGCCGCGGATGCCGAAGTCGCTCGGCGTCGTGACGATGCCGCGGCCCATGTGATGTTGCCAGAGGCGATTGACGATAACGCGCGCCAATAGGTGGCCGGCGCCGTGATCGACATCGGTGAGCCATTCCGCGAAGGCGCGGCGTTGATACGACGTGCGCCACCCCTTGGGCGGCGGCGTTTGCCAGCGGCCCTCGGCGTCGTGCGACGGCATCAGCACTTGCAAGAAGCCCTGCTTGGCTGTGCCTTCCTTGTTGGCCGGGTCGCCGCGGCGCAAGAAGAACGTGTCGGGGAAGAAGTCCTCGCCTTGCGTGTGCAGGCGAACCGCGGGCAGGCCTTCGGTGGCGACGAGCATCTTCGGGGTCTTTGGCGCCTTCTTGGCGTGCTCGGTCACTTGCTGATCGAGTTTCTTCGCATCGGCGTCGATGGTGCGGAACCACGCAACGACCGTTGCCTGATCTTCGGGCTTGCGCTCATTCGCTGCATTCTTCAAGATGGCAACGACGTTGGCGGGCATCTTGGCGGCCGTCTTTTTGCTTTTTTCCCACTCGGCGAATCGCCCTGGCAATTGCTCCTTGGCGAATTGCTCCGCGTTATCAACGAGCGGCTGGTGCGCCGCGTCGCCACCGAGCAGATTCTTGATCGCTGCGGTCGCGATCGTCGTGCG
>DAIOGM010000520.1:0-2545 GCA_036745215.1 Gemmataceae bacterium | reverse complement strand
GCGGCTGGTGCGCCGCGTCGAACGCCGACTTCGCTTTCACGTAATCGGCGGAGAGCGGCGTCACATCGACTTCGCTCCGCACGGTCGTCGTGAACGTCGCCAGCATGCGATAGTAATCGCGCTGCGGGATCGGATCGTACTTGTGATCGTGGCAACGCGCACAGCCGACCGTGAGGCCGAGCATCGAAGTGGTGATCGTCGAAAGCTTGTCGTCCATCTCGTCGTAGCGATGTTTTTCGACTTCGCTTTTGGTGATTTGCGTCGAATGGACGCCGGCGGCCAAAAAACCGGTCGCCTTGATCGCGAGGTTGTTGTTCGGCTCATACTCATCGCCGGCGATTTGCCACTGGACGAACTTGTTGAACGGCAAATCTTGATTGAGCGCTTCAATGACAAAGTCGCGGAAGTGAAACGCGGTCGGCCGATCGTAATCGTGCTCGAATCCGTGGCTCTCGCCGAAGCGCGCGAGGTCGAGCCAGTGCCGGCCCCAGCGTTCGCCGTAATGCGGGCTGGCGAGCAACTTGTCGATGACCTTCGCGAACGCCGCTTGCGGTTTCGCGCTCCCAGCATCCTTCAAAAACGCATCAATCTCTTCCGGCGTCGGCGGCAGTCCAATCAAATCGAAATACGCCCGGCGAATGAGCTGCTCGAGCATCGCCGGCTGATTCGGCGACAGTCCAACTTCTTCTTGCTTGGCGCGAATGAAACGATCGATCGACGTGTTGCACCATTGGGCGTCCTTGACGTTCGGCGGCGCCATCTTGGCCAGCGGCTCGAATGCCCACCATTTTTTGGCGCTGGGCGGCAGCACGCGTTCCGTCCACGACTTGCCCTTGAGCTTGGATGCGACCAGCGGGTTGTCGTACGGCGCTCCCAAATCGATCCATTCAATAATCTTGGCAATCGCCGCGTCCGGCAGCTTCTTGTCGCCGTCCGGCATGTGCGGCTCTTTGAGATGCTGAATCAGTTTGACAAGCTGACTCTCGCGACTCTTGCCCGGCACAACCGCGACGCCGATCTGACCGCCCTTGAGAAGGCCTTCGCGGTCGCTCAGGTCGAAGTCGGATTCGACCTTTTTCTCGCCATGGCAGCGCACGCAGCGCGATTGCAGGATCGGCTTGACGTGCTTGGTGAAAACGTCGAGACCCTTGACCATCTTTTCCGCGTGGTCGGCGGGGATCGGCTCCAACGCTTTCTTGGGCGGCTGGCCGGCGTTGACCGAAATGGCGATTGCAAGCGCGAGGCTGAGGGTAGCGAATGCGAAGCGTTTCATGTTATTAAGGATAGCGGATCGGCGGGGACGCAGTCAAACGATTTCGTTCGGCGGGTATTGGCGTGCGAGCTGGAATGCCTTTGCTATAATGGCGAGGAACCTGCCGGGAGTAACCGATGATTACGATTCAAAAGCAACGCCGGTCGCGCAAGAGTGAACCACCGCCATTAGAAAATGGCGATCATCTCGATCAGAAGACGTTTCATGAACGCTACGAGGCCATGCCGCCCAACGTGCGCGCCGAGTTGATTGGAGGGATCGTCTACATGTCGTCTCCGCAAAAGCCGCGTCATGGGCGTTACCATTTCAAATTGAATCGTTGGCTCGACGAGTACGAGGAGGCAACACCTGGATGCGAAGGCTACGTAAATACAACGCAAATCCTGGGCAATGATGCCGAACCGCAACCGGACGCTTGTTTGTTGATTCTTCCCGACTTCGGCGGCCAAACGTGGACTGACAAGCGCGGGTATATGGCGGGATCCCCGGAATGGCTCGGCGAAATAAGCGATAGCACCGAATCAATTGACCTGCACGCCAAAAAAAAAGACTACGAAGACGGCGGCGTTCGCGAATACATGGTCGCCGCGGTTCGGACGCAACAGGTCTTTCGGTTCGTACGCCGTCGCGGCAAGCTCAAAGAATTGGAGCCCGGAACCGACGGCATCTTTCGCTCGGAAGTATTCCCTGGGCTTTGGCTCGATCCGGACGCGTTCCTCAAACGTAACAACAAACGCCTTCTAGCCGTGTTGCGTCAAGGCCTCGCATCGCCAGAGCACGCCGCCTTCGTCGCGAAACTGGCAGCGAAGAAAGCGTGATTCATCCCTGCATCGCCCACAACAACAGCGACTTCTGCGCATGCATGCGATTGCCCGCTTGCGGGAACGCGACCGATTGCGGGCCGTCGAGCACGTCGTCGGTGATCTCCTCGCCGCGATGGGCCGGCAAACAGTGCATCACCTTCACGTTCGTGGGGGCGGCTTTCAATAAATCCGCGTTCACCTGGTACGCTTCGAAGTGCTTGACGCGTTCCTTGGCCTCGGCCTCCTGGCCCATGCTCGCCCAGACGTCGGTGTAGATCACGTCGGCGCCGCTCACCGCTTTGATGGGATCGTCCACTTCTTCGAGCTGGCCGCGCACGTGTGTTTGATAGAGTTCCAGGAACGGCTTGTCGAAACGATACTTCTTCGGCGCCGACAGGATGAAACGCGCGCCGACCTTGCCGCACACGATGGCGAGGGAGCGGGCGACGTTGTTGCCGTCGCCGACGAA
>DAIOGM010000519.1:4225-5007 GCA_036745215.1 Gemmataceae bacterium | reverse complement strand
CGGCACGGCGAGTTCGCTCTCGATGACGCTGCGCCAGTACGACGTCGGCCGATTGTCGTAGAACGCTTCGCCGTAAAGCCAGCCGCGCACGCAAAGGGTCGGCTCCCAGTGGACCGCTGCCAGGAGACAACCGGCCGCGCCAATCCCAATCATCATTCGCCGCCAGCGTTTCATCAGGCTTACCAATTATTTGATCATTGCGCCATCATTCAATGTCGTGGATTGGGCCCTTCGCGTCCCTCATGTCTCTGCTGATGGAAGCGTACTGGGCAGCAATGGCCTCGACGTTGCCGCGCGCGAGCTCCTTCTTGCGCGGCAATAGCAGGATTCGTTTCGCAAAGACTCTTACTTTTAGATTGTCGTCCTTGGCAAGCGTTTGCAGCACATCGTCCGCTGCGAGGTCGCAAGCCAGAGGCCGCGCGGCGCTGTTGTCGCCGCGATCTGTGATCCACCACCAGGACGTGCCACGGAGTCGGCTTGGCGGCGGGTCGATCTCATTGATTATCACAAGTCGCCAGTTCGAGGTCGGCCTGCGCTGAAAAAACGCCTCGCCGCCAAGCCACCCGCGAACGACCCGGGTTTCCGCCTCGTAAACGGCGCCTGCCGCAAGAAGAAGCAGCGTGGCGGAAAGCAGAATGCAAAATGAGCGTTTGGTCATGGTGCCACCTCTGTGTTGCGTTTGTCCAATACGCGCAGGTGCAGCGAAACTAATTTTGCCGAAGGGTGGGATGCAACCGCGCGTGTAATATTCGCAAGGCAGCGCAATTCAAGGCGAACTGCTT
>DAIOGM010000519.1:0-4215 GCA_036745215.1 Gemmataceae bacterium | reverse complement strand
CGAAAAACGTCGACGAACGTGATTGTCCCATATCCAAGCCGCTTTTCCAAGCCATTTGGTCGCGTCGAAGCGTTGCAACTGGTTGCGTGGTCGAGTAACCTAATAGCATCCTGCCTCCAGTCGCTTACGCTCCTGGCTCGCCGTGAGTGCTCACCATGATCCGTTACGTACTTGTTAGCACGTTCTTGATTACGCCGCTCGTTGCTTCAGCTCAGCCGAAGACGATCGAGTTCAATCGCGATATTCGGCCCATCCTTTCCGAGAATTGCTATACGTGCCACGGGCCGGCGAAATCAACGCGCAAGGTCGATTTGCGCATCGATACCAAGGACGGCGCCATGACCGTGATCGCGCCGAAGAATCTCAAGGAAAGCCTGCTCTATCAACGCATCACCTCGATCGACGTACACGAACGCATGCCGCCGGCGAAGACTGGCAAGAAGTTGAGTGATCAGCAAATTGAGTTGATCAAGCGCTGGATTGAGCAGGGAGCACCATGGCAAGAACACTGGGCGTTCATCGTGCCGAAGCGGCCGGAGCTACCGAAGGTCAACAATGCGAAGTGGGGAAAGAACCCGATTGATGCGTTTGTCCTCGCGCGGTTGGAGAAGGAAGGCATGACGCCGTCGCCGGAGGCGGATGCGCGCACGTTGATTCGGCGCGTGACGCTCGATTTGACGGGGGCGCCCGCGACGTTGAAAAAGGTGGACGAGTTTGTCGCCGCGTGGGAACCACCGGGCGCCAAACGGGAACAGGTCTGGGGGGCGTTGGTCGATCGATTGCTGGACTCGCCGCGCTACGGCGAACGCATGGTGCTCGAATGGCTCGACGCGGCCCGCTATTCCGACACCAACGGCTACCAGACCGATGGCACGCGCGCGATGTGGCCGTGGCGCGATTGGGTGATCGATGCGCTCAACAAGAACATGCCGTTCGATCAATTCACCATTGAGACGATCGCCGGCGATTTGCTGCCGAACGCGACCGTGCCGCAGAAAATCGCGACCGGCTTTCATCGCAATCACATGCTCAACGGCGAAGGCGGCCGCATCGCCGAGGAGTCGCGCGTTGATTACTGCGTCGATCGCGTCGATACGACCGGCGCGGTCTGGCTCGGCCTGACCGTCGGTTGCGGGCGTTGCCACGATCACAAGTACGATCCGCTCACGCAGAAGGAGTACTATCAACTCTTTGCGTACTGGAACAGCATTGCCGAGGTCGGCGGCGTCGATCGCCGCAGCGGCACCGGGGCGCCCGTCCTCGAATTGCCGACCGACGAACAAAAGGCCCAGTTCGCCAAGATCGAGAAGAAAATCAGCGATCAGCAGGTCGCCGTCAACGCTCGTGAAAAGAGCATTCTCGATGACCTCAAGGCCAAGGAGAAAAAGCTGCCGGACAATAAATCGCCCGAATACGCCAAGCTGCTCGCCATGCATCCGGATTACAAGGAGTTGCAGAAACTCCAGACATCGCTCGAAGCCGAGAAGAAGCAGTTGACCAACGCGAAGAACGGCGTGCTAATCACCATGATCATGGAAGAGCGCAAGGACCCGCGTCAGACGTTCGTGCTCGAACGCGGCATCTACAACAAGTACGGCGAAAAAGTGAGCGCCGGCATTCCGAAGGCGTTGCCGCCGTTGCCGAAGGACGTGCCGAACAATCGTCTCGGCCTGGCGAAGTGGCTCGTCTCGAAGGACAACCCGCTCACGGCGCGCGTCACCGTCAATCGTGTATGGCAACAGTATTTCGGCTTCGGCCTCGTCAAGACCTCGGAGGACTTCGGCATTCAGGGCGACCTGCCGAGCCATCCGGAGTTATTGGACTGGTTGGCCGTCGAATTTTCCTCCCCTCGCCCCACCGGGGGAGAGGGGCCGGGGGTGAGGGGGCCGTCCCACGCATGGGACCTCAAGCACCTGCATCGCCTGATCGTCACCAGCGCCGCGTATCGCCAATCGTCGAAAGTGACGCCCGCTGCATTCGAACGCGATCCCGACAATCGTCTCCTCTCGCGCGCTCCGCGCTTGCGTCTTGGCCCGTTTCAATTGCGTGATCAGGCGCTCGCGTTGAGTGGCCTGCTCGTCGAAAAAGTGGGCGGTCCGCCGGTGCGGCCCTATCAACCGCCGGGCTTGTGGGAGGACTTCAGCTTCAATCAAATCAAATACGTCCAGGACAAAGGCGACAAGCTTTATCGCCGCAGCTTGTACACGTTTTGGCGTCGCTCGATCGGTCCGCCGAACATGTTCGACACGCCGAATCGCCAGGTCTGCACGGTGCGGCAGGCGCGGACGAACACGCCGCTGCACGCGTTGATCTTGATGAATGACGTGACGTTCGTCGAGGCCGCGCGGGTGTGGGCCGAACGCCTGATGAAGGATGAAAAACAACCCGGTTCACGTTTAGCGCTCGCCTGGCGTCAAGCGACGGCCCGCTCCCCCAATCCACACGAACAAAAAGTCCTGCTCGCCGGCTACGAGCGCGTTCTCAAGCAATATCAAGCCGATCTGAAGGCCGCCGAGAAACTCGTCAGCGCCGGCGAATTCGCGCGCGACAAGAGCTTGAACGTCGCCGAGCACGCGGCTTTGACGTCAATGTTGAACATGATTTTGAATCTCGATGAGGTGATGACGAAGGAGTGAACCATCCCCGTTTAGCGCTCGCTTGGCGCCGCGCGGGCGCTAAACGAAGAGCGGCTTTTTATGTGTAGGATAGGAAATGCCAATGCACCCAAATCTTGAACACGCCATCCATCAAACCCGCCGCCAGTTCCTCACCGGCGTCAGCGGCACACTCGGCTTCGCGGCCCTGTCATCGCTCTTGAACGACGCGTCCGCGCAACAGCCGGCTGTTCCGCACTTCACGCCCAAGGCCCGCCGCGTCATCTACCTGATGCAAACCGGCGCCCCGACGCATGTCGATCTCTTCGACTACAAGCCCAACATTTATCGCTGGCGCGGCACCCAGCTACCCGACAGCGTGCGCATGGGGCAACGACTTACCACCATGACCGCGAACCAGCAAAACCTGGCGATCCTGCCCGGCATCGCGCCATTCCGCCAATGGGGTCGCACTGGGCAGTGGATGTGCGACTTCTTGCCGCACACCGGATCGATTGCGGATGACATCTGCATCATCCGTTCGATGCACACCGACGCGATCAATCACGCTCCCGCCGTTACACTTTTTCTCACCGGGGCCGAACAGCCAGGCCGGCCGAGCATGGGCGCCTGGCTCAGCTATGGCCTGGGCAGCATGAATCGCGATTTGCCGACGTTTGTCGTCATGACGTCACAGGACCGCGAACTCTCGTGCGGGCAGATTTTCTACGACTATTACTGGGGCGCCGGTTTCCTACCGTCGAGCTATCAGGGCGTCAAGCTGCGTTCCAACGGTGATCCGGTGCTTTACCTATCGAACCCGCAAGGCGTGCCGGCGACCGTTCGCCGCAGCCAGCTCGACGACTTGGCAGAACTCAATCGCCTGCGCCATCAGGAGACGGGCGATCCGGAGATCCAGACGCGCATCCAGCAGTACGAGATGGCGTATCGCATGCAAACGTCGATCCCGGAGCTGACCGATTTCTCCAATGAGCCGCGCCGCATCCTCGAGATGTACGGCCCCGATGTGAGCCGCCGCGGCAGCTTCGCGTGGAACTGCCTGATGGCGCGACGCATGGCGGAGCGCGGCGTCCGCTTCGTGCACTTGATGCACGCCGGCTGGGATCAGCACAACAATCTGCCGACGCAGCTTGCCGTACAATGCCGCGACACCGATCAGCCGTCCGCAGCGCTCGTCAAAGATTTGAAGGAGCGCGGCATGCTCGACGACACGCTCGTCATCTGGGGCGGCGAGTTCGGCCGCACCGTCTTCGTGCAGGGCGATTCCACGCAGCCGCGCTACGGCCGCGATCATCATGGCCGCTGTTTCTCGATCTGGATGGCCGGCGGCGGCATCCAGCCCGGCACGCACTACGGCCGCACCGACGACTTCGCGTACAACGTCGTCGAAAACCCCGTCAGCGCCTACGACTTCCAGGCGACGATCCTGCACCTCTTGGGCATCGACCACACTCGGCTCACGTTCCGCTTCCAGGGCCGGCAGTATCGGCTGACGGATGTGCATGGCGAGGTCATCCACCCGATCCTGACGTGAGGCTTCTGCCAATTAATTCGACAGCGCACCTTGACTCATATCGCCAGGATTTTGTAGACTCTCCAT
>DAIOGM010000518.1:3755-5008 GCA_036745215.1 Gemmataceae bacterium | reverse complement strand
ACGCGAGGATGCACACACGCTCGCGCGACTTGTCCGCGAGTTCGGCCTGAAGCTGCCGCACGTCTTCATGGCGCTCAAGGACGAGGCGACCTTCGCGCAAGCCGAGCTGGTTCACGAGCGCATCGCCGACATCGCCATCGACCTGTATGTCTCGTCCTGCGTGCTGTCCCGTCTCGATCACATGCTCTCGAAGGGCGCGGGGAACGGAAAGGCGTCGGCGGATGAGCCCTACGCCGACGTGATCGCGGCCCCCGCTGTCGGACCGTAGCCGGGCACGACGTTGATGACGCCATCGGGGAAGCCCGCTTCCTGCGCGAGAGCCGCGACGCGCAGCGCCGTCAGCGGCGTTTGCTCGGCGGGCTTGAGAACCACCGTGCAGCCCATCGCGAGAGCCGGGCCCCATTTCCACGCTTGCATCAAGAGCGGAAAGTTCCACGGTATGATCTGCCCGACGACGCCGACCGGCTCGTGCTTTGTGTAACAATGAAACGCCCCGTCCACTGGAATCGTCTTGCCGTGCACCTTGTCGGTCCAGCCGGCATAGTAGCGATAGCATTTGACGGTGAGCGGCAAATCGATGTTGCGCGCGTCGCGATACGGCTTGCCGTTGTCGAGCGATTCGAGCGCCGCCAGTTCGTCGATATCGCGCTCGATGAGATCGGCGAGCTTGTTGATGAGCCGGCCACGCTCGGACGCCGCCATCTTCGACCATGGCCCTTCATCGAACGCCCGCCGCGCTGCTTTAACGGCGAGATCGACGTCGGCCTTGTCGGCTTCCGCGACATGACAAGTGATTTCGCCGGTCGAGGGATTGACGGTGGGAAACGCTTTGCCGGAGACGCTGCCGACCCATTTGCCGCCGATGAACATGGGCTCTTGCGATTTGACCTTGGGCATCTTGACGCGGAGAGTTGGCGTGGTTTTTCGCGGTGCAGCTTTGGTCGCGGTGGCCATGTGGGAACGCTCCTTGTTGGGGAAGGGGGTGTGACCGGGTATAAGTAGATTTTCGCAGTCAAGAGGAGAGGCGTCAAGCGGCGGGTTGGTGACAGTTTATTTTTGTCGGGAATTTTGTTGACAAACGTGAATGAGCTGATCCTTGTTTTGGACCATTTTGGGCCTGCCGGCGAATCATGGAAACGCGAGTCAACGTGCCGACACACAAGAACTTACGACGACGCCATTCTCCATGATGCCGAGTTTCGTCCCTGCCGGGGCAACAACCGACTTTGCAATTCGTCTCGCGGATACGATGC
>DAIOGM010000518.1:0-3745 GCA_036745215.1 Gemmataceae bacterium | reverse complement strand
GATGCCGGAAGGCTAATCCAGCGTCACCACTTCCTGCCCGGCAATGGTACCGAGCGCCAGTCGAGTTCGGTCCGAAGTACTGGCCGAAAGGAAACGAACGGTGCCGTCGAGGAACAGAGTATTGACCCCCCTGCCGGCGTGATTGCTGCTGTAGCCCCCTGCCATGTTGCTGGCGGCGAACCGGTGCGCGTTGCTGCCGGCGCTACAAGGAGCTACGCCTGCGAGTGGATTGTAGTTGAACGGGACACCAATGGAGCCGATGGCCGCTTCGAGGTGGTTTTCTGCCCATAACACGCCGATCGCCCAGGTGCCGTACTCCATGCCCGTGTTGAACCAGATGCGCTCGGGATAGCAGCTAATTTCCGTGATCATGCGCACCCGCTCGCCGGCGGCGGCGGTATTGCTGGTCCCATCGGTGACCCTGGCCAGCTTGGTCATCGTGTTCTGATGGAAGGCGCCGTCGTTGCGGTCCGCACTGGGGACATAGCTCCCCCAGCCGTTGAATCCGCCCGATGTTTGCCACCCAATGTCATCCGCATGCAACATACACAATCCGGCGCCGGATGGCGAAGCAGGGTTACCGATATGCCCCGTTCCTACCAGGGCATAACTGATCGCGTAGCGACTCGAGATGACGCCGATGGCGCCGGCGTTGTCGGTGGAGGTCGTGTAGGTCACGGCATCGGTGGTCGCCGGGCAACGAAGTACGTTCAATTGCATTTGCATGGCCCGCAGGTAGGGGCCGGTTGTCCAATTGGGGTAGGCGACAAACGGAGTCGACTCGTAAAGGGGCGTCTGATCAATGTAAGGGAGGATGAAATACGACCAGAGAGTCGCCTGGTAGTTTTGGCCCGTGGGTGGCAGCGGCGTGCCGAAGCCGTGGACATCGGTGTGGCTGATGCGCGCCAGCCCGGGGGGTAAATATTTGTAAGCATCGTGGTAGGATTGCAGGGCGAGGCCGATCTGTTTCATGTTGTTGGTGCACTGAGTGCGTGCGGCCGCCTCGCGGACCTTCTGGACCGCTGGCACCAACAAAGCAATCAAAATAGCGATGATCGCGATCACCACCAGCAGTTCGATCAGAGTAAACGCTGACCGGAATCGTATGGGTCTGGACATGCGGGTTCTCCTTCGGCCATGAAAAACAATAATAAAAAAATCGGCGCAATCAGGGAGTACGCGCTTTCAACGCAATCGGGATCGTGTTCTCGCCTGCTTTCACATCGACTTCTTGCGGCGTCCGGTCGCAAAGATGGTCGGGGCTGCCGGGTGCGACGATCTTGACATCGCTGGGCAATACGATGACCGTGTGCAGGCCGACACTATTGAGCCGCATCTCGTACGTGCCGTCGTCTTTCAACTGAGCGACAACGGTGACGCCGGTATTCTCGGGGCTGTCCCCCTTCGGGCTGAACTGAATCATGCCGGTGATCGGCTTTCCGTCGCAAGTCACGCGGCCATTAACCTTGGCGGAGACTCCGCAACCGGTGAGGCCGAGCGCCGCCGCGAACAATCCAAGGAAGGCAAGGCGCGGCAGGACACCAGGGCCGCAAGCACGAATCCAATGCATATTGCCTCATGGTGGCAAATGGGTGACGATTTTGTTTCTGGAGTGAATTCGCTTCAAATCTTTGGCGGCGCCGCTAGACTTTTTATCTTACTATCAGAACAAAAAGCCCGTGTCAAGGAACCTGCCAAGGGGTGCGGATTTGAGTCCCGGTTGTATTTCTCAGCCTTTGCTCACCCAATTGACGCACTATGCGGCTATGCTTCCTTACGTGAGATCATGGAATCTGGTTCAACAGAATCTGGAGGCCCATCCCTGTGCCGACGCGGAACTTGGCGCGAGAGGCAGAAAAAGGAGGCAGAAAAAGGGTCGGGATTCGAATATTACGCATTTTCAATTCGTATTATTCAGCTCCGACGCGTTTTCTGTTCAACTCCCGACTCGTTTTCTGTTTTTGCGTCAACCGCTCCGCCGCTCAATTACCAAAGCCGCGTCAACCGCTTGCCTGGCGGTGCCAGAACTTACGTGATGAACAGATGCCCAATGCCGTCGCCAACGCCGCGCCGATGGCCCAAAGGTAGGCCTTGGCGGGCGATAAATCCCAGATGCGAACCACCACGGGGCCGGCGTTCTCGCTGGTGCCGAGGTTTTCCGAGGTGGCGAGGGTGCTGCCGTCGGCGGACAGGTGGCCGATTTCGCCGCGGTTGACGGTGCGGAATAATTCACGCCAGGTCGCGGTTTCCATCACGACGACGCAGGCGGCTTCGCTGTTCAAAAGCCAGGGGCAGTGCGTGTCAAGCCAGCGCTCCCAGGGACGCGGCGGGTCGTTGCGGTATCGCTTGCCGGAGATCACGCAGTGGCGGCCGTCGGGCGTCAGGGTCATTTCGTCGTCGTAGAAGGTCACCGGGATCGCCGCCTTGAACTTGCCGCTGCGGGTGTCGATGAAGTCGGCCCATTTGTTCGGTTCGTCCTGACGCAGCATGATGTCGGCATTCTTTGCGAACAAGTCTGAAGAGTAATAAATATGCCGTTGCCAAAGCACCTGCCCCGATTCCGCGTCGGCCATGCCGGCGAATTTTCGTGTCACGAAAGAGAGGAGGCGGCTGTCGGGCGAGAAACGGAATCTTTCTTCGTTCGGCCGATGCGGAGTCTTGACGTTGCCCAGGACGTTCCCGGTGTTCACGTCGATTATTTCCAGCAACCAGGTTTTCCTTTGCTCGAGTTGCGACCAGACGGCGAGACGTCGGCCATCGGGTGAAATCTTCGTGAGCACCCAGCCGGGCTTCGGTACGAGGTGCTTGAAGCGGCGCTCTCGTTTGGCCACGTCCCAGATATTGACGCCGGTTTGGCCGTCGTTTTCATCGTAAAGCGGCTCGACGAGTAATTGGCCGTCATGCGAAACTTGCCAATCCGTTCGCGTCAGAGGCAAGACGCCGCACGGCTGGGTTTCATCGAGATTCCAAACGCTTACCTGATACTCCGGACCCTCCGCCAAGAATAGAAACCGTTCGTCGCCGCTGATGGTCATCGTGGATTTGGAACGCTTCACGATTTTGCGTGCGGCCACGTCGATGAGACAATTCAAGTCGTCATCTCGGCAAATTAACCAGCGATTCTTGGCGGTGAACTCCATGAAATTGCAGGTGAATTTTTCGAAGTCCCAGTGCTCGCCGGTTTGCCATTCAACGAGCCGCGGCCGTTCGTCTTCTCTGAACATCGCGATGAAACGGCCATCGTTGGACTGGACGGAATTGATCATGCCAAGCTGGTTCAATTCGAACAACTGCTCGCCGGTGTGGGCGTCCCAAACGAGCCAGTCGTTCGTCAAAACTCTGGTGCCGTCCGCGGAGAGGCACGCGGCATAATGGGTCCCTTCGAATTGGCAGCGCGGCTGGGAGCGTGCGTAAAGAAAGACGACGGCGCCGACTCCGACTGACGAGCAGACAAAAACAAACCAGTTGCAAAGGCGACGGGCACGCATCCCTTGAGTGTAACCGATTTGGCCAGGTTGCGGCATCCAAATTCGCTAGCGCTGCGGCGTCAACCGCTCCGCCGTCTGCACCAGCTTCGAGAACTCGCGGCGATGGCCTTGCTCATCCTGGCCTTGCGACGCGCCTGCCCAGCGCTGGATCTGGGCGAAGCTCGTTTCGCCACGGTGCGGCGACTCGCGCAGCAGCATCGCGAACGACGCCACCGAGGCGGCGAAGCGGAAATCGCTCGACGCCTCGTCGAATTGAC
>DAIOGM010000517.1:0-5009 GCA_036745215.1 Gemmataceae bacterium | reverse complement strand
TTCTAAGCTCCCGTCCAAATGGAGCGAAGCCATGAACCGGTTGGCGGGCATCGCGGTGATCGTCGTTCTCGCGTTGACGGGGCGGCGGCGTATTTTCATTTCAATCCGCATCATTTGCCGCAATTCGTCACGTCGGTGCCGGGCTTCCAGGCGCCGGAGACGCGCAGTCCGATGACGAACTTTCGGCCGCCGCAGTTTTAATTCAATCAATCAATTGCACCGTCCCCGTACCGCCGTCGATGCGCAGGCGTTGGCCCGTTTTGATGCGGCGGTGCACGTCGCTGATGCCGGCGACGGCGGGCAGGCCGAACTCGCGGGCCACGATCGCGCCGTGCGAGAGCATGCCGCCGGTTTCCATCACAAGACCGCGAGCGTGGACGAAGAGCGGCACCCACGCGGGATCGGTGGACGGACAGACCAAGATGTAAGGCTCGTGCGGCATCTGAGCGCCCGCCACTTCATTGAGCACCCACGCATTCGCTTCGACGACGCCGGCCGACAACGGCACGCCTTGCATGACGCCGGCGCCGGAAAGCGACACGGCTCGGCCAATCGCTTCGAGATCGTCGCTAAAGAGGACGTTTGGGACCGGCAAGCTCAGGGCAAGTTCACGTTCGGTGCGGGCCTTATCGATCCACTGCATTGCGATGCCGCGGTCCACATTGTTCGAGCCCGTGACGAGGCTGGAAAGTCCGCCGAGGGTGAGAAAAAAGATGCCGCCGTCGAGGTCGAAACGGCGATCCAACTCGACGAGGGCGCGGCGAATCTGAGCGTAGCCGCGCAACAGGTGATGCTTGGCGGATTCGCGCAAGGCGACGTACGTTTGCAAGCGATGGAGTTCGGCTTCGACCGCGGGGCGCTGGCTGGGCAAGAGGCGAGACTCGTCGGCGAGTTTGCGCCAGGCGGTTTGCCAGGCGTCGGCCCCCCTCACCCCCGGCCCCTCTCCCCCGGAGGGGAGAGGGGAGGAGGATACATCGAGCGACGCGTGATCCTCGCTCCAGCGCGGGCGCGCCAGCTCCATCTCTTGACTGCCGCGATGGCCGAAGCGACGCAGGAACTCGTCTTTCGAGAGGCGGCCGGCCTGCAACGCGCGTACGCCGGCGGCGACGTCGGTGTGCTCGTCGGTGTGCGCGCCCATCATCAACTCGCGCAACGCCGATTGCGCGCGCTGCTGACCAATTGCCAAGGCTTCCACGGGTCGCACGTTCGTGGGCTTGAGGCGCGACGCGAACGCGCGCTCAAGGTTGGCGAGCATCAACGCGGCCAGCGCGGTCGGTTTCAAGCTGTGCCGCGCGAAGTCGAACAGCGTCAGCTCAATCATGGCGTTCATGCGAGCCAGGACGTCCACGTTCGACAGCTTGCTCCAATCCTCGCGCTCTGCCTTCTCGACCTCGGCCAAAAAACGCGGCACGATCTCGTTCGTGAAGTCCTCCGCGAAGCTGCGAATCACTTGCTGTTGCTTGATCTGAGACCACCACATCTTGAGGAACAAGATCGGCACGGTCACGAAGAACATCATGCCCGCGCGGCGCGGATTGAACGTCGCTTGCGGGTACATCGCCTTGTCGGGGTTCTTCTTCAGGAAATCGAAGCAGTGCTCGAACGGCATGTTCTTGTATTGCATGCGCGGCTCCCGGCTCAGGTTGCAATAAGGCCGGCCGCAGATGAGGTCGAACATGCCGATTTCGCGGAGCGCCGGATCGGGGTCGAAGCCGAGATCGCGATACATCTGGCCGAAGCCGCCGTCGCCGGACATGAAGCGCTTGACGATGGCCCATGTCATCGGCGTCGGCTCTGGGAGAATCTCCGCGAGATTGAAGCGAGCCCAGACGGTGCCGTTCGGGTCGGCCAGCGATTTGAGCTTGGCGATCTGTTCGTTGCGCACGATTTCGCGAGCGGCGGGGTCAACGTTTTTGGCGGCCGCGTGCAACTTGATCGCGCGCGACTGCAGCAAAAAGAATTCGCCGTCGGCAAGCGCCCATTCGATGTCGCACGGCGTTTTGAAAAAGGCTTCGACTTTCAGGCCAAGTTCGGCGAGTTCGCGAATCTGCTCATCATCGAGCGACGCTTCCGCACGCTGATCCTTCAGCGAGATCACGCGCTCCTTGAGCGTGAGGCTGTCCTTGTCAACGACGAAGCGGTCCGGCGTGACCTTGCCGAGCACGATCGCTTCGCCGAGGCCGAACGCCGATTCGATGATAATCTCAGCGGCTTGATTGACGGGGTTCGCCGTGAACATCACGCCGGCGACCTCGGCGGGGCACATCATCTGCACGGTGACCGCGGTGCCGAGGAGGCCTTCGATCTGGTGATGCTTACGATAGGTGACGGCGCGTTCGCTGTTCCAGGAGCGAAAGACTTCGTTGATGGCTTGGCATAAACGCGCCCACGGTTCGCTCGCGGGGTCGCCGACGTTGAGCACCGTGTCCATCATGCCGGGCATCGATTGGGCCGCGCCGGAGCGGACTGCGACGAGCAATGGCTGCGGACCGACGCCGAACGTGCGGCCGCACAGTCGCTCCAGCCGAGCCAGGTTGTCGCGAATCTCCGCGTCGAGATCATCGGGCCATTGTCCATCGTGTTGATGGAAATACGCGCAACATTCGGCGGAAATGGTGAAGCCAGGAGGGACATTGAGACCGGCGCGGGTCATGTCAGCGAGGCTCGCGCCTTTGCCGCCGATGAGGTGTTTGATGTCGCTTGAGCCGTCTGCGTGATGGTCGCCGAAGAAGTAAATCCAGCGCTGGGTCATAGATGGTCCGTGGTTCTGCCGATCGCGGCGAAGCGTTCGCGTGGCGCCAGGCGAGCGCTACTGATCATAAGGAAAGTAAAGCGCGACGACGGGAGGGCGAGGCTCCTGCCGAGCCGCGAACCTCGAGAAAGCGGCACCCAACACGGCTCGGCAGGAGCCTCGCCCTCCCGATGCGTCGCGCAGTATTATCCTGAGATCAATAAACCGCTAACGGCGGTGCGGATCATTCTACTTTGACCGAGTCCTCCAGGCAGTAGAAGACGGGCACATTGGCGGCGAGGTCGCGCGTGCCGCCGCCGAGGCCGACGCCGAAGTAGAGCCGGCGGCGCGACTCCTCTTTCGTGCGCGTGACGACAAGAGCGGGCGACGTCGAAATGTAGGCGCGTTGCGCGGTGAGATCGTACGTCCAAACGATGTCGCCCGATTGCGGATTCAAGCAGCAAACTTTGCCCGCGGCGGCGAGCGCGAACACGCTGATCGATTTCTGGCTCGGATCGATGTCGAGCACCGGCGTCGCGATCAGCGGCGAATCGAGGAAGTGCGTCCAGCGTTCCTTGCCATCGGCCCGGCCAACGCAGTAGATTTGCCCGTCGCGGCAACCGAAATAGACGCGTCCCTCGTCCACGGCCGGCGATTCGATGATGCCGTTGGGCGTCTTGAAGCGCCATTTCTCCTTGCCGGTGTCCGCGTCGAGACACAAGAGGGCGCCGCCGGGCACGTCGGGCGGCTGAGCGTCGTCGAACACGTCGCCGTTGCCGGTCGAAATGTACGCGAAGCCGTCCTTGACGATCGGCTTCGACCACACGGGATAGGGGGCGGGCGCTTTCCACAGTTGCTTCCCATTGGCTGCATCGATGCAGAACACCGTGGTCTCTCCTTTATCCTTCGCTTGATTGCGATCGACGCCGCTCGCGCAGTAGAGCTTGTCGCCGACAATCAACATGCCGCCGCCGAAGCGCAACAATCGGCCCCTGTAATCCTTCGGCGGGAACTTCCAGATTTCCTTGCCCGACTTCGCATCAAGACAATAGACGCCCTCGTTGCCCGCGCCGATGTAGACCTTGCCCTTGGCGACGGCCGGGCTCGACTCCGTTTGACCGCCGGTGGTGAAGCTCCAGATCTCCTCGCCCTTCTCGGCATCGACGCAGAACACGCGGCAATTCTTGTCGTCGTGAAAGCCTTCGCCGAAATAGAGCTTGCCGTCGGCGATGCACGGCGTCGAGATCATCTGACGCAAATCGTCGTTCTTGCCAAGGAACTCCCACTTCTTCACGCCGGTGTGGCGATCGAGGCGCACCAGCGTCGCGAGTTGCGTGCCGGTCTCGGAATAGGACGCGTAGACCGCATCGCCATCGACGAGCGGCGACGACGCGTACATCCCCTTCGGTTCAACGGTGAAATCCCACTTCTTGACGACGGCGCCGATCTTGGTCGATTTGCCCGCGCCTTCGTTCGTTTCGACCTTGCCCTCGGTGTTGATGCTTGAGCCCCAAATGGCCGGCACGAACACGAGATGACCCAGGAGAAACGTGCCAAGGATGACGCCTTCCGTCGGCAGCGGCGGCGCGCCGAACAGCGAACTGCTGCGATACGCAGTCCACGCGCGATGCAGCGTGCCCGCGAGAATGCCGGCGCTCATGACAATCGTCAGCGTCCAGCCGGCGTCGGACCAGGAGATCTGTTGCGACAATCGCCACGTGATGCCCGCGGTCGCCAGGCAGCAGATGCTCATGAAGACGAGCAGCAACAGTTCGGTGCGGCGCGACGCTTCTTCCTCGCCGGCCGCAAGCGAATGAAGCTGTCGCCGCCACGCCCAGACGACGCACAGAGCCGTGCCAACGGTCATCACGAGCCACAACGCCGCATCGTTGCCCCACCAGGTGCCGCGCAGCACGCTTTGCTTGAGCCAGAGGTGCAACAAGAGAAGCGTGCTGTTAATACTGAGGGCGGTGATGAAGGCGAGCCATTGCCGAAAGAGGACGAAGACGCCGCCGAAGATGGCTGGAAAGAGGAGCGCGAGGATTGCGAGCGGAGCGCCGATGCCGAGCGTCGGGATGACGCCGAAGAGCTGGCCGGAACTAGACAAGGAGACAAGGAGACAAGGAGACAAGGAGACCTGTCTCGTCTCCTTGTCTCCTTGTCTCCTTGTCTCCTTGTCTCCTTGTCTTCTTGTCTCCTTGTCTCCTTGTCTCCTTGTCTCCCTGTCTCCTTGTCTCCTTGTCTCCTTGTCTCCTTGTCTCCTTGTCTCCTTGTCTCC
>DAIOGM010000516.1:0-5022 GCA_036745215.1 Gemmataceae bacterium | reverse complement strand
TTCGGCATTCGGATTTCGTCATTCTTTCGTCATTCGTGCTTCGTCATTCGTCATTATTGCAACTGGTGCGGCTCAGCGGCGCTTGCCAACAGCGTCAGCGCGGCGTTGAACGCGGCCTGCATGCTGAGGTACTCGGCGACGCCGGCGTAGTCGATCAAGCCGAAGAGCAGCCACACGTCAACGGCGCCGAGCGTGTACGGCAGCTTCTTGCCCTTCCAGTCGAGCAAGTTTTTGACCCACGCGCCGACGCGGTCCGCGCGGCGTTGCCAGGCGAAGTACTTGGTCTCGACGCGATCGCGTTTCTGCACGAGCGCGCCCAAAATCAGAGTCCGCTTCGCCGTGATGCACGGATCGAACTTGTTCGAATTGCCCGGCTTGTACTCGAGCTCGCGCAGCATCGCCTCGAGCTCGGCAACGACGCGGACGTACTTGCGCTCCATGGCGCGGGCACGCCAGATCACCAGGAAATTGATCGCGCCCAGGAGGAACAGCAACATCGTGTAAAGCAAAATCATCTTCATCCTCCTCTCCGGGAAGACGGCCCTGGCCTGCCTGTAGTAATGTGGAAGCGTGGCAAAGAGATGCTTTTGAAAATGCTCTCGCAGCCAACCGGAAAAAGAGAGATGCGAACGGAAAAAGAGGTTCACGCTATTTCAGAGATTTACGATATGAATCGCTTGCGGTTTCGCGCGGCGCGAAGCCAATATGACATGCCCTCATGAGTTCCCAAACCGTCTACTGCCTATCCTGTGGCCAAACGTACGTATCGAGCAGCCCGGACGCGTGCACCTTGTGCGGCGCGAGCGGCGGCATAATCGATCCACAAAGCCCGGAAGCCTTGCGCGATCTCATGATGAGACGACAGCAAGATGCGTCAGGCCGACCCCAAACCTTGGGCGAATGGTTCTGGTCCATTTTCGACACGTGCCTCTTTCATCCCTATTCAACGTTGAATGCGCTATCGGCTATTTTCGCAATCGTCATCATCAGTGTGGTGCACATCATTCCGCCATTTCCCACTGATCCGGACCAGCCGTCAGGGCGCGAATCATTTTTGGCATTCGTCTTCGTGCTGGCCTTCGTGAAGTTGATCTTCTGACTGTTCGTGCTCTGGATGGGCTGGAAAAAAGTCCTCGCCTTGCATCGGGCCGAAAAACACGAATCTCAATGAGTCGCCGCCTCATCCCGCCGCCGAGCTCAAGTGCGGTCCGTCCCAGCGTTGGCCAACATGTCTGCTTCAGGACTTGCGATTCAGTTCTCTGCGTTCTCTGCGCCTCTGCGTTTCTAAATTGGATGCCATTCACTCACGGCGCGGATTACCCTTTTTTAGAAACGCAGAGGCGCAGAGAACGCAGAGTGTTTCAGATTGTGAACCAAGCCGTCCGCTTCGGAATTGCATTAATTGCGGCTTCGCCGCGCCGTCGTATTTTGTTGTCGCGAGTTGAAGAAACTGCATTCAGACAGGACACATTGGCATAAATCATTATTAGATAAAAATATGCGTTGATTATTAGAATTATCGATTTCGCCAGTATTCGGAAGATGATGGGTGTCACCGAACGCGGCGAACGAAACCGCCTTATTCGTTATCAATTGGATTTCAAGTGAAATCAATTTGATGGCGCATCCGACAACTTCAAATTAGCCTGCTCAATTCGCAATTAGCGCACAAAATCAATCAAATTAATGACTTGCAGCTTACACCGTTATCGTTCAAATGCCGCCGGCACGCCCGCTGCTTTATCCAATCGCGTTGACAACAACCAACCCAACCCCAAGTGGTTAAAAGGAGCATCCCATGAAGCGTTTCTATTACCTCGGATTATTCACGTTCGTCGCCTGCCTGTTCGGATTCTTGAGTGTCGACGCCGATGCGCAACCGAAGGGTAAACCCGCGCCCAAGGTCGTCAACTCCGGCAACGCCAACGCCACGGGAGGCAACGGCGGCAACGCTCAAGGCGCCGGATCGCAAGGCGGCAACGGCGGGTCGGCGGCGGCAAAGGGCGGCAGCGTGTTCAAAGATAAGGTCGGACAGATCATCAACTCCGGCAACGCGACCGCGACCGGCGGCAAGGGCGGCAACGCCAAGGGTAAAGGTTCCAAGGGAGGCAACGGCGGCGACGCGACCGCGGTCGGCGGCGACATCGGCACCAAGCCCATTCCGATCGACCCCGGCATCGGCAACGGCAAAAAGGGCAAAGGCCCCAGCGCCGGCGGGGGCGGCGGCGGGACCGCCAGTGCCGGCGACGCCACGGCCAAGGGCGGCAACGGCGGCAACGCCAACGGCAAAGGCGCCAAGGGCGGCAACGGCGGCGACGCCATCGCCGTCTCAGGCAACGGCAACACCGTCATCAACGGCGACAACAACACCGTCATCGGCAAGGTCGTGAACAACAACATCTCCGTCAACGTCGGCGGCTTCGGCGGGTTCGGCGGCGGATTCGTCACTGGCGGCTCGTCCTTCGCATCGGCAGGGGCGGGCGGCAGCGGGTTCATCCCCGGCTCGCCAGGCGTCGCGGTCGCCAGTGCGGGCGGCGAAACGGTCATCACCAGCGACGGCTCCCCCGCCATCGCCACCGGCCAAAACGGCAAGGACAACGTCGAAGCCGGCGAAGTCGAGCAGGTCCTCACTCGCCGCTTCCTCAAAGTCAAGAACGACACCGAGGAGCCGATGAAGGTGTTCGTCCAGTTCCGCGGCCTCGACGACAAGAAGTGGTCCTGGATCCCGGCCGACCCGAACGATTCGAAGGACGCCCTGGTCTACGATCTCAAGGCCGGCCAGGAAATGTTCCTGGAGCACAAGGGATCGAAGTTGTCGGCGAGCCGCGTCCGCATCTGGGGCGTCGCCGAATCGCAAACCTGGTTCGACTTCCGCGATCAAGACCTCTGGGTCGTCCCGGAAATGGACCAACGCGGCGAGCATCGCTACCTCGCCACGGAGATGAAGACGTTCACGTTCGTCTTCCCGAAGAAAGTGAGCGAATCGAAGTAAACGAAGTGGAATCTTGGGGAAGGTGTTGTTCCTGATAGCAACGGCGGTGAGTGTCGCAAGATGCTCATCGCCGTTGTGTTTTTTTTTTGCATCCGAGCTTGAATCGTAAGCGAAGAGGGACGCGGATACACGCGATCATGAACAAGTGAGCATTGCCGAGTACTGAGTACTGAGTACCGAGTACTGCGCATCCCGCGTTTTTGCTTGCCGCATTTGATCCAATCGGTTATCCTTCATCAAAACCAGTCACGAGGAAACACGATGTTACGCATTCTCGGCCCCGGCAAAAAACTCTGCGACGGCATCACCCGCCGCGAACTCCTGCGCGTCGGCGGCCTGGCTTTCGCGGGCCTCTCGCTTGCGGATGTCTTGCGTCTGCGAGCCGCGAGCAACGAGACCGGCCGGCCGAAGTCGGTCATCATGATCTGGCTGCGCGGCGGCGCGTCGCACATCGATAGCTACGACATGAAGCCCGACGCGCCGGCCGAGATTCGCGGTGAATTCCAGCCGATTGCGACCAACGTCCCCGGCATTCAGATTTGCGAACACATGCCGCGGCAGGCGACGATCATGGACAGGCTCGCGATCGTGCGCGGCATCCGCTCGAACGACCTCGGCGATCACACGCCGCACTACATCATCACCGGCTTCCCCGATCGCGGGCGGCGGCCGGCGTTTGGCTCGATCATTAGCCATCAGCGCCCGACGACCGATGGGCTGCCGCGTTACGTCAGCTTGATGTACAAGCCGCCGGGCCTATATGACAACGAAAGTCCGACCTACCTCGGCCCCGCGCATCGGCCGTTCGCGCCGCGTGCCGAAGGTTTGGCGAACATGACGCTCGCGCGCGGCATCTCGCGCGATCGGCTGCGCGAACGCCGTGCGTTGCTCGACACATTCGGCGAAGCGAGCCGGGCCGTTGACGAAGCGAGCAACGCCGGCGGCATGGACGAATTTCAACAACGTGCGTTTGCGATGATCACGTCGCCGCGCGCCCGCGACGCGTTTGATCTGCAAAGGGAGCCGGCGCGGCTGCGCGATCGATACGGCAAGTACTGCGAGAACTTCCTCGTGGCGCGACGGCTGGTCGAGGCCGGCGTGTCCGTGGTGACATTGAAGGTCGGCGACTGGGACACGCACGAGAAAAACTTCATCGACATGCGCGAGCAATTGCCGCAGCTCGATGTCGGCTTTCATGCTCTCGTGACGGACCTGTACGAACGCGGCTTGCAGGACGACGTCGCGGTCGTGATGTGGGGCGAGTTCGGCCGGGCGCCGCGCATCAGCCGGGGCGATGGCCGCGATCATTGGCCCGACGCCGGCGCCGCGGTCTTGGCCGGCGGCGGCTTCCGCGTCGGCCAGGCGATCGGCGACACCGATCCGCACGGCGGCCGATCGCGCGGTCGGCCGTATACGCCCAGCAACATCCTCGCGAATCTGTATCGCCATCTCGGCATCGATCCCGCGTTGACGTTGCCCGATCACAATCGTCGGCCGATGCATATCTTGGATGATCGCGATTACGTGCGCGAATTGTCCGAGCCTGAAGCGTAAGCGAAGATACCGCAAGAAAACTTCGCTTATGCCTCAGTTTCGGATTTTCGTGCTTTTTTCTTGCCAAACGCGAAACGCTTTGTCAAACTCCACACCGTTCGGTCGTTCCCACGTCGTTTTGTGAGGTCCGTCGCCATGAAAGCAATTCGCTTGATGGTCGTGTCCGCATTGATGTTGGCCCCCGCGTATGCTCTTGCGCAACAGCCGGCGAGCTTGACGGGAAAAGTCGTCATGCCCAAGACGTCCGGCGCCCGGCTCGCCAGTACGGACGACCAGGGCAATGCCGTCGATCTCGGCGAATTGACCGAACTCGACTACCGCGTCATCGCCGACATGAACGGGCGCGTGCAAATCAAAAATCGCCTCGGCGTGGCCGGCTGGGTAGACAAGAACAACGTCGTTTCCGTCGAGGACGCCGTGTATTTCTACACCGGCAAGATTCAACAGAACGCCAACGATTCGGACGCGTACAATCG
>DAIOGM010000515.1:2639-5028 GCA_036745215.1 Gemmataceae bacterium | reverse complement strand
GCTCTTCGATATTTCGCGCGAACCGCAGCGCATCCGCGACCGTTACGGCAACACGCTGTTCGGTCGGCAGTGCCTGGCGGCGCGTCGGCTTTCCGAGGCGAGCGTGCCGTTCATCCGCGTGGGCCGGGCGTGGTGGGATAGCCATGCTCAGAACTTCGAATCGCATCAAGAAATGGTGCCCGAACTCGATCACGTGATGGCGACGCTGCTCGACGATCTCGACGAACGCGGTCTGTTGCGCAATACGTTGATCGTCACGCTCGCCGAGTTTGGCCGCACGCCGTCGATCAATTCGACGGTCGGCCGCGATCACTTCGCATCGGCGTGGTCCACGACGCTATCCGGGTGCGGCGTCCGCGGCGGCTCGGTGTATGGCCGCAGCGACGCGTCGGGCAATCGCGTCGCCGACGGTGAAATCGGCGCGGCTCGTTTGTTCGCGACGATCTACCGGGCGCTTGGCATCAATCATCAGAAGAACTACTATCTCGGCGCTCGCCCGATTCCGCTAACCGACCCCGGCACCGAACCGATTCGCGAAGTGCTGGCGTAGTGCAATTTCAAGCCCCGGGATGAGCGCAGCGATTCCCGGGGGTCCAACCCGCTCAACCCCCAGGAATTGCTGCGCTCATCCTGGGGCGTGTCAACGCCCATTGAGATTTCCACCATGCCAGACCCCAATCCGCGCAACCTTCGCAACGTCCGCGAAATCAACCGCACCGCCATCCTCTTCTCCGTTGCCCGCGTGCCGAATACATCGCGCCTCCTCGTCGCCAGCTCCGAGAACAAGGTCCTCGAACTCGACGCGGGCCAGGCAAATCCGACGGCGATCGAGCGTGCCGATCATGGCCGCTACGCCACCTGCGTGCGTTTGAGCGGCAATACGATCATCTCCGGCGGCTACGACAATCGCCTCATCTGGTGGGACCTCGAAAACAATCGCGCGATCCGCACCGTCGATGCGCACACTCGCCAGGTGCGCCAACTCGCGCTGTCGCCGGACGGAACGAAGATCGCTTCGGTCGCCGACGACATGCTGTGCAAAATCTGGTACGTCGCGAATGGCGAACGCCTCCACGAATTGCGCGGCCACGAGGAGCGCACGCCGACGCACTTCGGCTCCATGCTCTATTGCTGCGCCTTCTCCAATGACGGCACGAAACTGGCGACCGGCGATCGCGTCGGTCGCGTTAATATCTGGAACGTCGCGAATGGCGAACGTCTCTCCACGCTCGAAGTGCCGTCGCTCTACACCTGGGACGGCGTGCAGCGTATCCGCTCGATCGGCGGCATCCGCGCCCTCGCGTTTTCGCCGGACGGCACGCAACTCGCCGTCGGCGGCGTCGGCCAGATCGGCAACGTCGATGGCCTGGGCGGCCCGTCGCGCGTCGAAATCCATAACTGGCAACGCCGTGAACGCGTCAGCGAATTCACCGGTCAGCAACAAGGCCTCGTCAACAAGCTCATCTGGCACAACGATTGGCTCTGCGGCGTCGGCGGCGGCAACAACGGCTTCATCTTCTTCCGCGACACGCAGAACAACAACATGATCCATCAAATGAATCTGCCCATGCACACGCACGACTCGGTTTTCAACGAAGATTTCACCACGCTCTATCACGTCGGGCACAACAAAATCGTCGTGCAAGAGATGCGCGCCTGATCCGCTTGCGGTTTCGCGCTCGCTTGGCCCCAGATTCACTCCAATTTCAGGCGAGCGCGAAGCCGCAAGCGGCTATAATTTCAGCATGAACGACATCGCACCCGATCCGTCCGCGAACGGCATGACTCAGACGCTCGCCGAGCTGGAGCGCCGCGTGCTTGCGCTCGAAGCGAAAGTCGCCGCAATTCCCGACGCGAGGCATCTTGAGGAACACGTCACCGAGCGCGTCAAGGCAAGCCTGCCGCCGCCGCTGCCGCCGCCGCCGATCAATCCGACGGAACCACCGGGCTTTCGCGACATTGAAATCCCGATTCCCAACGTGCAAACCGTTGTTGACACCGCGCGGGCGACATGGGGCTTTTTTGAGATGCTCAATGAACTGCGCGTACTTTTCTGGACGCTTTTTGACCGGCGTTATCACATGGCCTGGCTCACGCGCTTCGTGGCCATCGCACTTTTGGCCATGATCTTGACGTCAGATTGGTGGTTTCCGCTGGCGACCTACCCCAATTGGGTGAGCCGACTTTGGGACAAGTCGGTCAACGTGTTGATGTGCTTGATTCTTTTCCTCGTTCTGAGTTTCGAAATGCGCCGCTACCGAGCCTGGCGTAACACACGTTAGGGGGACCATGATTCGCCTCGGTGTCAACATCGATCACGTCGCTACGCTGCGCCAGGCTCGCCGCGCCTGGGAGCGCGCGGTGGAAGTGCAGCCGGCTCTGCCCGTGC
>DAIOGM010000515.1:692-2629 GCA_036745215.1 Gemmataceae bacterium | reverse complement strand
CCCTGGAGCCAGACCCCGTGCACGCCGCCGTGCTCGCGCTCTTGGGCGGCGCCGACGGCATCACCATCCATCTGCGCGAAGACCGCCGGCACATCAACGATCGCGACGTGCGACTCCTGCGCCAGACGGTGACGACGCTTTTGAATCTGGAGCTATCGGTCGCCGACGAAATCGTCGGCATCGCTTGCGAAGTGAAACCCGAACAGGCGACGCTCGTACCGGAAAAACGCGAGGAAGTGACGACCGAGGGCGGCCTCGACGTCATCGTCCATCAAGCCGCCGTTGCGAAAGCCATGGAGCGCCTGCAAAAGGCAAGCATCCCGATTTCACTCTTCATCGATCCGGATTTGCGTCAGATCGAGGCGTCGAAGGTGCTCGGCGCGAAGGCGATTGAAATCCAGACCGCGCGTTATTCCGAAGCCAAGACGCACGCCGATCGGCAACGCGAACTCAACACGCTCCAGGAAGCGACCGATTTCGCCAAGCAGCAGGGGCTGCACGTTCACATGGGGCACGGCCTCAATTACGAGAACGTCGCCGCCGTGGCGCAGATTCCCGGCGTCGAGGAATTGAACATTGGCCACGCGATTGTGTCACGAGCGGTGCTGGTCGGCTTGGAACGTGCGGTTCGTGAGATGAAGGACGCGATTCGAAATGCATTGATGTGAAGAGAGAAGCCCAGGGGCGAGGAACTCCGAGCCCCTGGGATCAAATCGTTCATTACGGCCGATAGTAAGACTCGGTGTACCAACCGCGCGGCCGTAATATGCCGAAGCCATAATAACTGCGTGTCTCATAAACCCCCGCCGGCGCCAGCACGGTGGCAGGCGCCGAGTAGGTGACAACCGGCGCCGAATACGTCACGAGCGGCGCCGGCGCCGAATAGGTGACGACCGGCGGCGACGAGTACGCCACGACCGGCGCCGCATAATACGAAGTGCGCGGTGCGTAATACGACCGCACGACCGGTTGACTGACAATTACCGGTGAGGAATACACGCGGCTCGGTTCCACGACGATGACCTGCGCCTGGGCCAGCGCCGGCAAGAACGCAGCAGCGATCGCGGCGACGCCCAGGAACGTTGCGAATCGTTTCATGGTGAGACTCCTTCGAAGGTTGGAGGCATACGACTCTTCCATTTTATTGTATGGAAGCGGTCAATAGGCCCATCCAAGCCCCGCCATGAGCGCAGCGATTGGCGGGGGTATCACGCATCAAACACTCTTACGCAACCGCCGCATTTCCCCTTCCCGCATCGTCTTTCTCCGCTGCTCCGCCGTCAGATCAAACAGATCGTAGTAGAAATCCCTATGCGTCTCCGTCAACGCCTTGCCGCGCCGCTGCATCACCCGTGACGCGACATGGAAAACTTTGCGCAAATCGCACAGCTCACGCAGCTCTCCCTGTTGCGATTGACTGAATGAAGGAATCACCTGCGGCGACAACGTCCCCGCCGGAAGGACATTTGCAAACGCCCCAATTGTCGAGCCGGTGTTCAAGAGCGCCGACAGCCCCGTCTTCGTATGATCGCCGATGAACGAGCCGACCTTGCTCTTGCCCGTCGCGATGCGCTCGCCGTTGACGGTGACGCTCACGAGATCGTAATCGTTGCGCAGATCGCTCGTCTGCGTCGCGGCCGCAATGTTCACCCATTCGCCAATGTACGAATGGCCGAGGAAACCCTCGTGATACTTGTTGCTGAAACCTTGCACGATGCTCGCCTCGACTTCGCCGCCGATGCGCGAGCAGGGCCCGATGGTCGTGCCGCCGCGCACCTTGGCGCCCGCGATCCAGCATTCCTTGGCGATGTAGCACGGCCCCTCGAGACGCGTGAACGATTGCACGACGGCGTCGCGATCGATCATGACCGGCCCGCCGCGCGTGTCGGCGACGACGAATGGATCGATCGTCGCCCCCTCGGAAACGATGAACTGAT
>DAIOGM010000515.1:0-682 GCA_036745215.1 Gemmataceae bacterium | reverse complement strand
GACGTGCGGCATTCCCGTACGCCGGCTATGCTTGGCGCGGAACCATGCCCCGTCCCGCTTGAGGGCCTCGCCGTTGTGATCGACGATGTCCCAAAGGTAATCGAGCATCGCCCCCGATACGGATCGGCTCGGCAAGCGCGATTGCCACGCCGCGAGCCAGCCGTCGAACTCATCGCTCAACGGCGCTTCGCCGATCGGCAACACCGCGTACGCCAGCTTGCCGTTCATGACACCCACGTGCGGCGACGTCGAATCAATGCACGCATCGGCCGCGGGCAGCCATCGCCCGTTGAGCCAGACGGTTCGCGGTCCGCGCACCCAGTCGGCGTCGTTGACGGGATGGTGCGGTCGATCGAGTTTCCAGACTTCGACGAGCGAACGCCGCATCCAGAAGCCGAACTCCTCGGGCTTGAATTGCCGCACATGCCGTTCGAACAACCGCTCCGCTCCGCACCACAGCGCGAACGCCGGCCGCGTCAGCGCGATCGGCTCCAGATACGCCGCCTGGGCGTCTTCGAAAATGCAGATACGCATGAATCCTCTCCTCCCCTCGCCCTCTGGGAGAGGGGCAGGGGTGAGGGTAGGCCATCCATGAATAAGGTGTGTGTCGGGGTGTGCAGCCTTGCCTTCACCCCCAGCCCCTCTCCCAGAAGGAGAGGGGAGAAATACCTATTCCACCGTC
>DAIOGM010000514.1:0-5036 GCA_036745215.1 Gemmataceae bacterium | reverse complement strand
CAAGGAGACAAGGAGACAAGGAGACAAGGAGACAAGGAGACAAGGAGACAAGGAGAGGTACGGCTGAAAGTACAATTGCGCGCGGCGAAGATATAGCGACTTTCTTTTCTCCTTGTCTCCTTGTCTCCTTGTCTCCTTGTCTTTTCGTTTCAATAGCGCGGAACAGTCGGAACGACGTCTCCTTGTCTCTTCGTTTCAATAGCGAGGAACAGCGGGATCGACTTCGCACGACCAGGCGTCGATGCCGCCTGCGAGGGACAAAACGTCGGCATGGCCAAGCCGCCGCAAATAGGCCGCGGCGGACAGGCTGCGTACGCCGTGATGGCAGTAGACGACAATTCTTGTCGCCGGCTCCAGAGCAATCTCGGCGGCGCGCGAAGGCAGTTCGTTGAGCGGGATGAGCACGCTGCCCGGGAGTTTCGCGAGTTCGTTCTCCCACGTCTGGCGGACATCGATCAAGCGAATCGTATGGCCGTTCTCGATTTGAATAGCCAGGTCGTGGGGGGTGATTTCCAATGACATGAATGATACTCTCCACGAGCAATACGGATCGATTTACGGTCGGCCGGGACGGGAGAGCCAACATCCCGGCCGAACGTTGCGGCGATATTACTTGCTTTTCTTTTTCTCTTTCTTTTCCTTTTCGGCTTCGTCTTTCTTTTCCTCGATCGGCTCCTTCACGGGCTGAACGAAGAACGGATTGCCCTGTTTTTTGTCGTCGTTGAACTTGCGGGCATGGGCCTCGGCTTCGCCTTTTTTGGGATAGTCGTAGGTCGCGACCATCTGGTGCGAATTCGAGAAGACGCCCCAGACCACGCGCGTGCGCACGACCTTCGCCACGCGCGTCCGCTTGGGCTTGACGACCTTGGGTTTGGGCTTCTTCTTCTTGACCACCTCGCCTTCTTCGTCCTCACCCTCTTCGGGCTCCTCGCCGGCTTCGCCTTCAGGGGGGGCTTCGCCTTCCACTTCTTCTTCGTCGTCGTCATCATCATCGTCGTCGTCTTCGTCGCCTTCTTCTTCTTCCTTGCGATCCTCTTCCTCTTCCGAGTCGGCACGCAATTCACGATAGTTCAGGGTGCGCTTACGAGCCATTTCTGGATACTCCTTGCTAGGCAGTGATACGCGTACAATCAATGGCTTAGCCTATTGCCAACCGCGGCGGGATGCAAGGGGTCCCCAACGCTTGCGGTTTCGCGTCAGGCGCCTCTGGAAATAAGATAATCCTAGATGAAGGACGATCCGTTCAACTTGTTCCTGCCGCCGGTCGCCGACTGGTTTCAACGCTCCTTGGGCGCGCCGACGCCGGTGCAGCGACAGGGCTGGCCCGCCATCGCAGCCGGCCAAAACACGCTGTTGTTCGCACCGACCGGCTCGGGCAAGACGCTCGCCGCCTTCCTCGCGTGCCTCGACGGCCTGTGGCGCCAGAACCCGATTCCGCGCGGCGTGCAGGTCCTTTACATATCGCCACTCAAAGCGCTCAACAACGACATCCATCGCAACTTGCAGATCCCGCTCGCCGGCGTCGCCGCATCCGCCGAGGCCCTGAATATTGCGTTGCCCAAGATTGAAATCGCCGTCCGCACGGGCGATACCCCCACGGTCGAGCGGCAACGCCTGATTCGCAAGCCGCCGCACGTCCTGATCACGACGCCGGAGTCGTTGCACTTGCTGCTTACTTCGAAGGCGCGCGAATCGCTCAAAAACGTCACGCATTGCATCGTCGATGAAATTCACGCGCTTTGCCCCAACAAGCGCGGCGTCTTTCTCGCGCTGTTGCTCGAACGGCTTCAAACGCTCAACGCGCGGCCATTCGTGCGCATCGGCCTATCCGCGACGCAACGGCCGTTGGACGAGGTCGCCCGCTTCCTCGGCGGTTATTCTTACGACGCGGATGGACAATGGCGCGAGCGGCCGGTGACCATCATCGATACAGGGCTAAGGAAAAACCTCGATCTTCAAGTCGTCAGCCCCGTGGAGCAATTCGGGCCGCTGCCGGAGAAATCGATCTGGCCCGCGATCTATCGCCGACTCGCCGAGGAGATTCGCCGGCATCGCTCGACGATCATCTTTGCCAACAATCGCCGCAGCGTCGAACGATTGACGGCGCAACTCAACGACTATCTGTCAGAGGAATCGCCGGATCGGGAGGGCGAGGCTCCCGCCGAGCCACGTGCGGAAGCCAACCGCGGCTCGGCAGGAGCCTCGCCCTCCCAATTTCCGCCAGCCGAAGAAATCCTCGTTCGCGCCCACCACGGTAGCGTGGCGCTCGAGGTTCGCCGGCAGACCGAGCAAGCATTAAAAGACGGCCGGTTGCGCGCCGTGGTCGCCACGGCATCGCTCGAACTCGGCATCGATATGGGGGCAGTCGATCTCGTTTGCCAGGTCGAGTCGCCGGGCAACGTCGCCCGCGCTCTGCAACGCGTCGGCAGGGCAGGGCACCTCGTCGGACAATCGAGCAAGGGCCGGCTCATTGCCAAAACGTTGCCCGATCTGCTCAACCAGGCCGTGCTCGCACGCGAAATGGCCGCGGGCCGCGTCGAGGCGCTGCAAGTACCGATGAACTGTCTCGATGTCCTGGCCCAGCAGGTGATCGCGATGACGGCGATGGACGTTTGGCCGGTCGCTGAGCTTTATCGACTCGTGCGCCAGGCGTATCCTTATCGAGATTTGACGCCGGCCGCGTTCGATGCCGTGCTTGAGATGATCTCGGGCCGTTATCGATTCGACCCGGACCGGGAGGGCGAGGCTCCCGCCGAGCCGAAACTCCAGCCACCCCAACGCTTGACCGCGTTGCAGCCGCGCATCAGTTGGGACCGCGTGCATCAGCGGCTGCACGCGTTGCCGGGCAGTCAGCGGCTCGCAATCGTCCACGGCGGCACGATTCCCGACACCGGTCAATACGCGGTGTACACGCCGTCGGGACTGCGGATCGGTGAAGTCGATGAGGAGTTCGTTTACGAGCGCCGCATCGGCGACACGTTTCTCCTGGGCACCAACGCGTGGCGCATCGATCGCATCGAAACCGATCGCTTGCTCGTTCATCCGGCCGAGGGCATGCCGGCGATGGTGCCGTTCTGGCGCGGCGAATCGACAGGACGCACGTACGATCTCGGCGTCGCCCAAGGCCAATTCATGCGCGAAATGAGTCAACGCGTCGAAAAGTCGGATTGCCTCGATTGGCTCCAGCGCGACTACTTTCTCGATGCTGCCGCCGCGAGCAACTTGCGCAACTTTGTGCAACGACAATTGCAGCGCACCAAGTGCGTGCCGACGGATCGCACGCTCCTCATCGAAGCGACGCGCGACCCGCTCGGCGATTGGCAGGTGATTATCCTTAGCTCGTTCGGCCGCGGCATCCACCTCAGCATGCGGCTCGCCCTGGAATATCGCTTGCATCAACGGCTCGGTTATCGGCCGCAGTGCTTGCATCACGACGACGGCATCTTGATTCGCTTGACCGAAAGCGACGAGCCGGTGCTCGATCTTTTCGACGGCATCACGCCCGACAATGTGCGCGACATGATCCTGGAAGAACTCGCGGACAGCGCGTTGTTTGCCTTGCGATTTCGTCAAAACGCGGCCCGCGCCTTGATGATGCCGCGCGGCGCCGCCGGCAAACGCGCGCCGCTCTGGCTGCAACGGCTGCGCGGCCGCGATCTCTTGCAGGTCGCCAAGCGTTTTCCGGATTTTCCGATCATTGCCGAGACGTTTCGCGAATGCTTGCACGATCATCTTGACCTGCCTCATTTGCAGCAATTGCTCGGCGATATTGCCAATGGCAACGTCAGCATCGAAACGCGGCGGCTGGAGATGCCGTCGCCCTTTGCCGCGGGTCTTTTGTTCGCGTTCACGGCGGCGTTCATGTATCAGTACGACGGCGTGGAATCGAGCGGCGAAGGCGGCGCGGCGCCGCTCGATGCGGCGTTGCTCGATCAACTCATTGGGCATGAAGGTCGGCCGCTGCCGCTCGATCCGCGCGCCGTCCAAAACGTGGACAGGCGTCTGCGCGGCGTCGGCTTGCCGCCGCGGACGAAAGCGGAGACCGCGGAGTGGCTGCGCCGGCTGGGCGATGTCGCCGCGCGGGAACTCGACGGCTCGATCCGCGGCTTTTTGGACGAACTACAGCGAGACGGCGTCGTCGTCACGATCAACATGCCGCGCGTCGCCGATTCCAAGCGTTGGATCATGGCAGAGGAGGCCGAGCTTTATCGCGTCGCCTTTGCGGTCGATGTCGAGAAAGCTCACCCGGCCGCGGCGACGATCTTGCGGCGCTTCCTCGAGACGCATGCACTGGTCGGGCTGGACGACGTCCTGGAACGCTACCCGTTCGAACGCAACTGGGCGCAGACGCAGCTCGAGGAGTGGACGAGTCAGGGCCGGCTCGTGCGCGTCGTCGCCGCGGAAGCGGCGCCGTTGCAATGGTCCGCTCCCGAAAACTTCGAGCAGATGCAGCGCGGCACGCTGTCGATCCTGCGCCGTGAAGTGATGACGTGTCCCGCGGCGCAGTTCGCCGATTTCGTCGAGCGCTGGCAACATGTGCATCCGGCGAACTTCGCGAGAATGCCCGAAGTGATGCATCGCTTGCAGGCGGTCGCGTTGCCGATCGAGTTGTGGGAACAAGCAATCTTGCCGACGCGCATGCCGGGGTACGGGCCGCGTCATCTGGACGACTTGTTTGGCGGCGGGCAATGGACGTGGTTCTGCCGGCGCGAGACCGAAGGCGGCGACGAGACCCTCGCATTTGTCGAACGTGCGGCGCTTGCGCAACTGCCGCCGCCTGTCGTTTTCCGTGAGCAGCATCTTTCGCAGCCTCGACGATCGCCGACGTTTTGCGTGCGCGCGGCGCGCTGTTCACCGGCGAGCTGGCGGTCCATGCGAAGCTTTCGGAATCGGCGGCCCGCGCCGCGTTGTGGTCGCTCTTGCGGGCGGGATTCGTGACGAACGATCAATTCGACATCGTCCGTCGCGGCGAGCCACCGCGGCTCGACGAACCGCCGCCGATGCGCTCGCGCGGCGAAGTTCGCGCCTTCCTGCGC
>DAIOGM010000513.1:0-5040 GCA_036745215.1 Gemmataceae bacterium | reverse complement strand
TGGCTAAGATAATCTTCGTGGCGTGCGTTGAATTTGATTGATAGTAGTACAGAGAGGCTACAAACACTCATTACAACAATTCAATTGAACTGATTCCTTTCCCATCTGTGCTTATCCGTGTTCATCTGTGGTTCTGAAATAAAAAAAAGGGCGCGCCTCGGAGGATTGCTCCTCGCGAAAACGCACCCTCTCGCCTGGGTTGGCTTCTTCAACTCAGGAATTCTTCGACTTTTTTCGCAATCAAATCCGGCCTGGTCACGAACGCCAGATGTCCGCAGTTCGGCAAGCGCACCATTTGCACGTTCGGAATCTCGTCGCAGAGCGGTTGCAGGCTGCGCTGGGAAACAAGCACATCGCGATCGCCGGTGAGCACCAATGTTGGCGCCTTGATCCGACCAAGCTGGTTCTCGAGATTCAACTCCTCCACCAGGCGGAACCGATGCGCCATCACGCTTTGATCGGTTTGCCAGATCTGCTGCGTGACGAACTCGAACAACGAATCGCGTTTCTGTTTGCACCCAAATAGCAGATTGAAAAACTGATTGACAAACGGGTTGTCCGCCGGCAACGGAAAACGGGACAACACCGTGCCCGCAATCTGCTGCATCAATCCGCCCTCGTAGCGGGCGCCGACGCCCTGAACAATCAACCGATCGAGCCGTTGCGGATAGCGAATCGCAAACTTGAGCGCAATGATCCCGCCAAAAGACAACCCCATGACGATCGGGCGCTCCAGTTTCAACGCGTCGAGCAATTCCGCAAAATCCTCGACGAGATCATCCAGATCAAAAGGATGACGGAGAATGAAACAGTCGTTTTCCCCGCGCAACTGATACGCATGAATACGATTGCGGCAAGCCAACGCACCTGCCATCGGACTGAGGAGCTCGAACCCCCCCGCCAATCCAGGAATCATGACGATCGGTTCGCCCGCACCGGTTTGGTAAAGCTCAGCCGTATATTTGCCTAGATGCACGAAAGCAGAAGTATTTGCATTTGCAAGGTACTTTCGACTCGTCGCATTTAGCCAATCCTGCGTAGCCTTCACGAATTAACTCCACATTTGCGAAATGAGTTGATTTGTTTAAAGCAATTCCAATGCCATCACCGTTTTGCAGGTTTTTTTGTTGAATAAACTCCTAAAATACGTTGGAATTGACTTAAGTCGTCGGTTTTTCGACGTTGTTTCGTCATCGGTTTTCAAGCGCCGAAAATTCGACAGGCTGTTTTGGACGACTGACAATGATCAACCCCACCATCCGTCACACTCAAATTCGCCAGGTTATCCTGTTTTCTTTGGGGGCGTTGGTTGTTTGTTATGCCGTTTACGTGCTGATCCATGTCAGCGCTTCATATGAAATTGGTGTTCAGAGCATTTTGACGCGGCACGTCTTGGGTGAAACGCACGGATTCGAACCGAGTAAAGGCGATGGCCCGCCTTCGTCTGGAGACCTTATCACAAAAGTTGGCGACGAGGCAATCGCAACTTGGGTCGACTTGCTTCAGGCGCCCAGCAAAATTCGTCAGAAAATCGATGGCCAGGCCGAGCCCGTTCTGGTCCCGGTCGAATATCAAAAGCCGAATGATTCGAAGCTTTACATTGGCTGGGCACGCCTGGATCCATTTCCGCTCGTGGAAATGATTCCATCGCTGATCTGGCTTTTTCTCAAGGGATCCCTGTTCGTTATCGGCGCGCTCGTGTACTGGTATCGGCCCAACGACGAGGCGGCCGAGCGGTTCTTCATCTTGTGCATCATCACGTTGGGCGCCTATATCGGCGGTTATCACTATCCGCAAGTCTTCACGGACCCGGTGTTGTCCATTGTGTTCATGGTGTGTGCGGTGCTCTTGCCCGTCCTGAGCTTGCATTTCTATCTGGTCTTTCCGCGCAAGAAATCCTGGTTGCACGATCGGCCTCGCACGACGCTCGTGGCCGTTTATGGATTGCCGCTCCTGAACCTGACTTGCCTTATCTTTTTTTTCGTGTTCATCCGCTTGATCCCAGGGGTTGATCCATCCTGGCGATCGGCGTTCACGCTTTTGATCTACATTTCTTTCGGCATCGCGTTCCTCTATTACCTGGCGTGCATGGCGGCGCTTTTCCACAGCATGAGAACCGTCGAGGACGCGATGGAACGCAAGCAAGTGCGTTGCATTCTCTTCGGCGTGTTCTTTTCGCACTTTCCAATCGGCTACTCGTTCTACATCGTCCTGGTCGAACCGGTCAAGTTCGCGGAAGGGGCCGTCACCTGGCCGATGTTCGGCGCGTCGCTGATCGTGACCATCGCGTATGCGATCGGCATGACGCGGTATCGGCTCATGCAGCTCGACAAGATCATCACGTCGGGCATGGGGTATTTCCTCGTTAGCTTCCTGGCGGGATTGATGTATTATGCGGTGGTCTTTGTCGGCACGCTGTTTTATGGCCACTTCATCAGCAGCTCGACGTTGCCGGCGGCGCTGACAGTCAGCGCGGCGGCGCTTCTCTTCGTTCTCGTGCTCGACGCGGCTCGCAGTCGCATTCAGGCGGCCGTCGATCGGCGATTTTCCCGCAACAAATCCCAGCTCGACCGCACGCTGGAAGAGATGAGCCAGGCGGTTTCGCAGCTTGTCGATCCGCAGGCGCTGGCGCATCGACTGCTGGTCGCCGTTTCCGATACCATCGGCGTGAGCCGCGGCGCAATTTACTTGAAGTACGAACAAGGGACCGGATATCGCCTGGCAGCGCATTTGAGTGAGGCGCCGATACTCGCTGAATTGCCGGCCGATGGGCCGTTTATCGACGCCATGCAACGCGGATTGGGATTAGCATGTCCAGACCCGGCGGAAGGGCCCGGTACGCCTGCACAGCAACAAATTCGCACGCTCGGCGGCGCCATTGCGCAGCCATTGTTCAGCGACGGCGGACTCCTGGCGATCATGATCCTCGGGCCCAAGGATACTCCCTACCGAGCCGAAGATTGGAGCCTTCTGTCGGCGTTCGCCCAGATCACCGTCGTCGCTCTCGAAAGTGCTGCCAAGCATCGGACCATCGAGGCGCTCAATCAGGACTTGCAGGCCAAGGTCGATAAAATCGCCGAACAGCAGCGGCGTATTCTGGCGTTGCAATCGCAGCTACATCGTCAGGCCGTCGTCGAAAAGCCGGTCAAACCGAAGGAACCGCGCGTTGTTGCGATTGCGGAAATGGATGCGCCCCACGGACCGAACGTTGCCGGCATCGTCGGCTCCAGCCCCGTGGTGCGGCAACTCTTGTCCGTCGTGCGCAAGGTCGCCGGCACCGATGCGGTCGTACTCTTGCGCGGCGAGAGCGGCACCGGCAAGGAGCTGTTGGCTCGCGCGGTTCATGAATCCGGTACGCGCGCCGGCAAGCCGTACGTCAAGGTCCATTGCGCCGCCTTGTCGGCCAATCTCTTGGAAAGCGAATTGTTCGGCCACGTCAAGGGCGCGTTTACCGGCGCACACAAGGACAAGATCGGCCGTTTCGAGTTGGCCAATGGCGGCACGCTCTTCCTCGACGAAATCGGCGACATCAGTCTTGAGGTGCAAACCAAGCTGCTGCGCGTCTTGCAGGAAAAGACGATCGAACGCGTCGGCTCCAGCGAGACGCTACCCGTCAATGTCCGCATCGTCGCGGCGACGCATCAGGACCTCGAATCCCTGATTGGGCAGGGCCGATTTCGTGAAGACCTGTTCTATCGGATCAATGTCTTCCCCATCCGCGTGCCGGCCTTGCGCGAGCGATTGGAAGACGTCGCCGAGCTGGCCGTCTTTTTCATCAAGCAGTCTTCCGAACGCTGCAGGAAAAAAGTGCTGCACATCGACGACGACGCTCTCGCCCTACTGAAATCCTACGCCTGGCCCGGCAATATTCGCCAGCTTGAGAACATGATCGAGCGCGCGGTCGTCATCGCCGAGAGCGAGACGTTGACGCTCGCCGACATGCCCGGGGAACTGTTCCATGCCGACGCGAACGGGAGCGACGCCCTCGCGCCGCCGCCGCGGTTCATCGACGACGCCGTCGTGCCCGCGTCGAATTTCCGCAGCGAACGCGATCGCTTCGAACGCGAACAGCTCGTGCGCGCCCTCGGCGCGGCCGGCGGCAACAAAGCGGAAGCCGCCCGCATCCTCGGCGTCGCTCGGTCCACCTTGGTTAGCCGCATGAAAAAGCTCGGCGTTGAAGCGTGATCAAGACTCGAATGGGGCGCGGCGCGGCTTTGCCCAAAAACGAACGGACGAGGTGAACCACGGGGAACACGGGGGTCACTGGGAAAAGCCAAGGAAGATTCTAAACGAGGCCGTGTCTTCGATTTCTGTCACTGCCTGTGTTGGATTCCCCCCGTGTTCCCCGTGCCCCCCGTGGTTCTAAGCTGAGTTCTTGTGCAAAGCCGCGCGGCGCGGCTCAGCCGCCAAGGCCTGACGGCGCCGGGTCGTTTCAAAAGGTATGCGCCACCCACACCCAACGCCGCTCGTCACCCGCAACCAACCTTTGCATGCCGATACGCGGATGTTACGATTGGCCTTGTAGTTGCGCTTATCCGTTGATGATTTCGCGGCCGCCGGCAAACGGAAAACCGATGTCGAACCGGTGAAACGACCGCCGAAAAACGTGAAATCTTTGCCCCTTTTTTTGAAAAGACCGCGTCCGAAGATGAAAAGACCAGGGGCTATTTTGAAAAGACCATCGGCCAAAATGAAACGACCACCGTTTTTTTTGAAAAGACCTGCGACCATTTTGAAAAGACTCGGCCCTAAAATGAAACGACCACTGCCGATTTTGAAATGACCACGCCTTTTTTTGAAACGATCTTGTCGAACCAAGCGATTCACGGCTTCGGCCATGCCTGAAATGAATCAACGATTCCATGCCCAGCCTGAATTGAAACGGGGCACAGGTTCTTTGGAGTCACAGATGGAACACGGACCAATGCAACGTTTGCTCAACCCATCCGTGTTTCTTCCGTGCCAATCTGTCGCTGCCGTTTTTTAGTTAGAGCCTGAAACAGAATTGGGAGGGCGAGGCTCCTGCCGAGCCGCGAACCC
>DAIOGM010000512.1:0-5067 GCA_036745215.1 Gemmataceae bacterium | reverse complement strand
GAAATCGTCGAGAAGTCGCCGCTCTTCATTCAAGGCCTCGGTAAATCTCACTATGTCAAGGATGATTCGCTGGTGATCCTCGCCCGGCTGCCGGATCATTACAACATCGTCTCCACGACGCTGGCGCCGCAGAAGGGACGCTACAAAATCACCACCTCGGCGTACGCGATCCGCACGCAAGGCAAACCGCTGACGATGGCGATGATTTGCCGGCCGGTGCGCGAGCGTGGCGCGCCGGAAATTCGCATTTGTGTGGACGTGCCGGAGAACAAGGCGACGGTGTTCGAAGCGGAATTCGAGATGAATCGCGAATGCCACGCGTGGCTCGCGCCGTGGACGTTGCCGGAGCGGTACGATCTCTTTTTGAAGAAGGTTGACAACGTCGAAACGTATCAAGGGCCTGGCGTGGTCGTGGAATGGATCAAGATGGAAGGCCCGGTCGGCGATTGGCCGCCGGAGAGCTATCAACGGCTCTTCAAGGACGTGCCGCTCAAAGCCCGTTCCGTCGCCAAGGCGGAGGCGGAGAAACGCACGCCGCCGAAGATTCCGCCGAATCGGCCCGAATCGTACTGGCAGAATTACGATCCGCTCGTCCCCGCCTCCGCGAAGCCGAAGGAAGACGCCGAGCGCTTGATCCGCGACTTTTTGCCGCGTGCGTTGCGCCGGCCGGTGAGCGAGGAACTCATCAAACATTACGTCAAACGCGTTCACGATCGCCTCGACGAGAAATACTCGTTTCTCGACGCGATGGTGTTCGGCTACAAGTCGATCCTCACCTCGGCGGATTTCCTGTTCCTCGTAGAGCCGGGCTCGCCGAAGCTGACCGAGAAGAAGGACTTTCAATCGACTCGGCTTGACGATCATGCCGTCGCGAGTCGGCTCTCGTATTTCCTGTGGTCGTCCCGACCGGACGCGGAGTTGTTGAAGGCGGCGGACTGGGGCGGCCTGTCGAAGCCGGCGACGCTGCGCGCTCAGGTCGAGCGGATGCTCAACGATGCGAAGGCCCATCGATTCACGGAGAACTTCACCGGACAATGGCTCGATCTCCGCAAGCTCAACGACACGACGCCCGATCCGAGGTTGTATCCGGAATTCGATTCATTCCTGGGCTGGTCGATGCCGCGGGAGACGGAGCTTTACTTCGAGGAGATCCTGAAAGGCGACCGTAGCTTGCTGGAATTCGTCGATTCAGACTGGTCAATACTAAATGAACGCCTCGCCCAGCATTACGGCATCGCCGGCGTGACGGGGCAAGAGATGCGCAAAGTGAAATTGCCGGCGGGCAGTCATCGCGGCGGCGTCATGACGCACGCCAGCGTCATGCGCGTCACCGCCGACGGCACGCGGACGTCGCCGGTGCTGCGCGGCAAGTGGGTGCTGGAGCGAATCGTCGGCAAGCCGCCCGCGCCGCCGCCGCCCGATATTCCGCTGTTCGAGCCGGACATCCGCGGCGCGACGACCATTCGCGAACAGCTCGACAAGCATCGCAATACGCCGGCGTGCGCCACCTGCCATAATCACATCGACCCGCCGGGGTTTGCGCTGGAGAATTTCGACCCGATCGGCGGCTGGCGCGAATTCTATCGGGCGCCCAAGCAAACCAAGAAGGGCATCGTCAAGGGCAAGCGCTACTTCCACGGCCCCGACGTCGAAATCGGCGGCGTCACGCCGGATGGCCAGAAGTTCAAGACGATCGACGATTACAAGAAGATTCTGCTCACGGATAAAGATCAGCTCGCCCGCAATCTGACGGCCAAGCTGTTGACGTATGCGACCGGCGCCGATATTCAGTACGCCGATCGCGAAGTGGTCGAGCAGATCGTGGCGACATTGCGTACAAAGGATTATGGCTTCCGTGAGTTGATCCATCAGTTGACGCAGAGCCGCGTGTTTCTCCATAAATAGCGTCAAGCCCCAAGGTGAGGTACTCCGAACCTCGGGGATGGCGCACAAAGATCCCCGGGGTTCGGCGTACCTCACCCTGGGGCTTCCAGGGGGGGGCGACCAAATGCCGCGAAAACCGCTTGATCGACGAACGTTTCTTCGTGCCGCGGGAGTCTGCGTCGGCTTGCCGCTGCTCGATGCGATGATCCCCGTGGGTTTGGGACAGGAGCAGCGCGCCCGCGCCGCTCGGCCGCGGCGCATGGTGCTCATCGGCCGGCCGCTCGGCTTGCACACGCCGTACCTCTTTCCGGAACGAGCGGGCGTCGATTACGCACACACGCGCTACACGCGCGTTTTGGATACGCATCGCCGGCAGCTCACCGTCTTTTCCGGCATGTCGCATCGCGGCTATCCCGATGGGCATCACACCGACGTCGGCCTGATGACCGGCGCGCCGGGCGAAGGCATTCGCCTCAACGATGTCCGCAATACGATCTCGCTCGATCAAGAAGCAGCCTCGCACATCGGCACGCAGACGCGCTTCGGCTCGCTCGTTCTGGGCGGCACCGGCTATGCCTGGAATCGCCGCGGCGTTCGTGTGCCGGGCCACAACTGGGCGAGCGGCGTCTTTCGCCAACTGTTTGTCCAGGGCACGCCCGAAGAAGTCGCCCGCGAACTCCGGCAATTGCGCGACGGCCGCAGCATCCTCGACAATCTGCGCGACCAGGCCCGCACTCTCTCGAATCAACTCGGCCCCAACGATCGTCAGCGCCTCGATGTGCTGCTCACGTCGATTCGCGAAGCCGAGCAGCGTCTGCAACAGGACGAAGCGTGGATCAATCGCCCCAAGCCGCGCGTCAACGCCACCGTACCGACGAACGACGCGCACGCGCCCGGCCAGCTCCTGGCCCGTTCGCGGCAATGGTTCAATCTGGTTCATCTGGCGCTGCAAACCGATTCGACGCGCGTCGTCTCGCTGTCGCTCGGTTCGCAAGAACAGCCGGTCATCGAGGGCGTGACGATCGGCCATCACGACGCCTCGCACCACGGCCAGGACCCGGACAAACTCGAACAGCTCGCCCTGATCGAGCAAGCCGAACTGCGCGTGTTTGGCGAGTTCTTGACCCGGCTCAAGGACTCGACGGAAGGCGACGAGACCTTGCTGGACCGCACCATGATCTTTCACGCCTCGAACCTCGGCAACGGCTCGGGCCATTCGTCCAGCAATTTGCCGATCATCCTCGCCGGCGGCGGCTTCCGCCATCAGGGGCACGTCGCGTTCGACCGCGCCAACAATCGGCCGCTGTCGAATTTGTTCGTCCGCATGCTCCAGCAAATGGGCATCGAGGCCACGTCATTCGGCTCGAGCACAGGAGTGGTCAACGAAGTGTAGCTGAATGTGCCAGCGGCTTGACATTCACGAGGCGAATGGTGAATGCTCAGCCGTTGCTTATTCAGCGTGGCGAATCGAAGTAGGGCCGAGCGGTGGAGGCGCTCCCGGGTGGAACGCGATCCGCGGGCCGGTTTCCCGTCACAAGTTCGAACGTGATACCCAGAGGCTGGCAGCCAGGTCGCGCGGCGCCGATGTCGAGACCTACCTTTCCAAACTGATCTCCCAGAGCCACCACATCGAAGCGCGTGAAGACCTGTTTTCGAGGATCGTATTCCATGAAGCCGAGGAGCGTTGGCTCGTAGCCCCACTGATTCATGCTGGCGATCTTGCCGGCGAGCACCGCGGGCGCCGGTTGTTTGCCGAGTTTGGCGTGACCGTTGAGCCGTAAACGGATTTTCTCTGCTGACACGGCTTCGACCGTCACGCTCAGCTCGGCAGCGCGAACGGAGTCCTTGGCCAGCCCGTCGCTGTGGCCGTCGTAAACGTATCTCGGATTCAGGTGCCGGCGCACGAGACGATCGGCGATGCCCGCTGGAAGCGGGAACGTGTCGCCAACGCGAGGGTTGGCGCGCATCAGCGATTTCCATTCGGTCTCCGCAAGCCACATGTGGTCGGGGTGAGCCTGAGGCGTGGTGATTCTCTTGTTGACCAGCTTCGCTTCCGTCTTGTCGCCGTTTTCGTCGTACCAAAGATCGTCTTCAGTCAGATATCGGAGCTTGTTTTCCTCACGCATGAAGGCCCGGTAATAGACCTTCAAAATCAACGTCCCCGGCGGCGGCGTCAAGACGGCATACCGTCGATCGATGGCGCCCGGCGCGCCGACCTTGACGGCGCCCGGCATTCGTTCTGCTTCGGGGAGGGCCCGCCATTTGTCCAGCGCCGCCTTCAAGTCGATCTCTCGTTTGAAACTTGTTTTGCCCTTTTCAACAACAAGGTTGCTCTCCAGGATCTTGCCGCCGGGTGTCACACACCACAGACAGCCTTCCAATTTCCTGATCGTGATTCCGGAATCGCGCAGGAATTGACCGACGGCATCGGTACGGTCGTACTCCAGGACGCTGAGCGAGACAGCGACAAAGTTCTCCTGCATTCGCCTGGTGTTTTCCTCGGTCCAGAAGGCGGGCGCACGGCCCACCGTTCGGCCGCCGCTTCAACAAGCGCCAATGCCGGTGGCGCCTCCGGACGAGTAGATGAACAGTGGCTTCCCCTCCGCCGCGGCTTTCTGGCGTGCTTCGTGCAGGTCAAGGAACCACGGCACTTCCATCCAGCGCGATTCGCCGGGCTGAGGCTTGATCTGCTTTTGTATTTGAGCGAAGGTATCCGCTCCAAGATTCGGCTGAGCCAATGCCGCCGGCTGCCCCAGCGCCGGCTCCGTCGTCAAGGCGAAGCCGACCATTGCCAAAACGACCGCATTTCTTTGGTAACCATTGGTCAGGTTCATGGTTCATCAACCTCTTGACAGTGATCATTCCTTTGGCCGAGCAAAATATCCGCTCTTTTCCGCAACGTAGGCGCCATTGCCGCCCGGCGAAAGTCGTTCGGAGGGAGAGTTTCCCGCCAGTTCGAAGGCGATGAGGATCGGATTACGGCCGGGCCGTTCGACGGTCTGGCTCTTGTTGTTCGCGTCGCCCCAGCGACCCCAGACATCGCCCAGCGCGATCAAATCGAAGCGTGAAAAGGCTTGAAAGCGTGTGAAAACGATGAAACAGAAAAGCGCCGACGAAATAATATCGAGTACACCCGGCAGGATTCGAACCTGCAACCTATGGCTCCGTAGGCCATTGCTCTAT
>DAIOGM010000511.1:0-5073 GCA_036745215.1 Gemmataceae bacterium | reverse complement strand
ATCCACTGGAACTTCGACAACAACGTCGGCCTGACCGCGGGCACGGCGCTGGGCCAGTATGTCGCGGCCAACTTCCTGCGCCCGGCTGCGCAGAAAGCGGCGGCCGGGGTTGTCAACGGCGAATTGATCGTGACCGGCACCGATGGCCGGGATGTGCTGACCATCGATCGCGTCGGCGCCGAACTGGTTGTCTGGGCCAACGGGACGCGGCTTGGCAGTTTTGATGTGTCCGTCGCCAGCATCGTCATGGACGGCCGCCGCGGCGATGACATCCTCTTCATTTCGTCTCAGGTCAACACGAATGCCGAACTCTACGGCGGCGCCGGGGACGATTTGATAGTTGGAGGCAGCGGCGACGACCGCATTTTTGGAGAAGGCGGCCGCGATTTACTGCTGGGCAACAAGGGCAACGATCACCTCGATGGCGGCGCCGGCGATGACATCCTGTTCGGCGGCCTCGGCGACGACGAGTTGATCGGCGGTCCAGGCGACGACTGGCTCTTCGGCGGCCCAGGTCATTGATGCGTTACCCGCCGCCCACGAAGCGGCCGGTCGGTCAATCCGCGATCCTTGTGTTGTCCATTTTCGATTGCCATGCTCTTTGCCGCCAAATGCCGGCGCCGTCATTCATTTCAGAGGCGTCACGTCCGTTGAAGGCGCCCGGCACGTTGGCGGTGTTATTCGACTGCGCTGTGGGCGACACCTCCGCGGCGATCCCATTTGTATCGAACGAGAGTTGCGTGTTCAGACGATGCGGAATATCAAAATGTCCTCTTTTTTCTGTCCATTTGTTCATAAATCCCTTAAGGTTATTGTTTCAGCCTTGGGAGTATGACATGCATTTTGATGATCCGACCGCCGCGACTGCAAGCGACGACGGCATTCCCTGGTACAAGACGCTCAATCGTTATCACTGGTTCGTCCTACTCGTTTCCGTGCTGGGCTGGATGTTCGATTGCCTCGATCAGCAGCTATTCAATCTCGCACGCGGACCGGCGATTCGTGAATTGCACGGCCCGGAAGACGCGTCGTTCTGGGGCGGCTTGGCCACCACCATCTTCATCGTCGGCTGGGCGACCGGCGGCATCATCTTCGGCATCGTCGGCGATCGCTGGGGTCGAGCCAAGACGATGGTGCTCACCATCTTGATTTATTCGGCTTTCACGGGACTCAGTTCGCTGTCGCAATCGTTCTGGGACTTCGCGTTCTATCGATTTCTGACCGGACTCGGTGTAGGGGGTGAATTCGCTGTCGGCGTCGCCCTGGTCGCGGAGGTGATGCCCGATAAAGCGAGGCCGCACGCGCTCGGCTGGTTGCAGGCATGCTCCGCCATCGGCAACATCACGGCGGCGTTCATCAGCATGGCCCTGGCGCCCATGGAAACGGCGGGGATGCTCGGCGATTACAAACCCTGGCGCTGGATGTTCATCATCGGCGCGTTGCCGGCGCTGTTGGCAGTTCTGATTCGACGGCGCTTGCAAGAACCGGAAAAGTGGAAAGCACTGCGGGAAGGCCGCGTCGAGGGCCAAAAACTCGGGTCCATCAGCGAACTGTTCGGCACGCCGGTCTTGCGACGCAACGCCTTCGTCGGCCTGGGTCTCGCGGTGCCGGGCGTGGTCGGGCTGTGGGCGATTGGCTTTTTCAGCTTCGATCTGGTACGCGCCGTCTTCCGCGAAAACTTCGTCGCGGAATCGGCGATGCAACAGACGTTTAACAATGATCGCGACCTCGTGCGTTTCGTGTTGGCCGACCCCAACGCGACCGAGAAATGGGATAACGAATCGCCGGCGAAGGAACGATTGGAACTCGCCAAGGAAAAGGTGAAGCCGTCGGATGTCTATGCGCTGGACGCACGCATGGCATATCAGGCAATTCTGATGACGGCCGCGGACAAGAAAGCAATAACCGTTGAGAATGTGCGCTCGCGCGTACCGGACATCAAGAACAAGTTTGAAAAGGACACCGGGCAAACGGTGGACGAGGGGCAGATCAACGCGCTCTTCAACGGTTCGCCTTCGCAGGATTCGTTTGTCAAATCGGTTGAGGCAATTGTGGATCGCACCCGTTCGCTCGAAGGCCGCTTGACGCTGTGGGCGGGCATCAATGGGTTGTTGTTCAATATTGGCGCGTTCTTTGGCATTTATTCGTTCAGCAAAGTCACGCACATTGTGGGCCGAAAGCCTGCATTTGCGATTGCCTTCGTTCTGGCCTTGGGCACGACCGCGTTTGCGTTCTGGAACCTGAGCACGTTCAGTCACATTTTCTGGATGGTGCCGCTCATGGGCTTCAGTCAGATTGCGTTGTTCGGCGGTTACGCGATCTATTTCCCGGAGTTGTTTCCGACGCGCTTGCGCAGCACGGGCACGTCGTTCTGCTATAACGTCGGACGCTACGTCGCGGCGCCGGGGCCACTTGTATTAGGGGCGTTGGGTAGCATGGTGTTCGGCTCGTACGGCGACGTGATGAGCTGGCGGCTGGCAGGCGTAACGATGTGTGCGTTTTTCTTGCTTGGCCTGGTCGTGCTGCCATTCGCGCCCGAGACCAAGGGTAAACCGTTGCCGGAATAGCGGCATCGCGAGCCACGGGGTTTATCCCCGTGGTGTTGTGCCCGCGTCCCCCACCACGGGGATAAACCCCGTGGCTCGCTCAATCAATTGCATTCCGCCACCAGCGGCTCCGCCAATTCCTTCAAATAAAACAACCTTCCCGCCAGCGTCGGCATATATGTGCTGGGTATCCACGTCGTCGGCTCGTGCTGCAATGTCATCCGCAGCGACAACCCCTGCCATTGCATGCCGCGGCCAAAGGTGCCGTCGGCGCCGCCGATGATCGAGTCCGCCGCCAAGAAGAGCGCCGGGCCGATCGTGTTCGCGAACGCCGGCACCAGCGTCGTCCGGCTCTTGAAGCTCGTCAAGGCATTCTGCTCAATCGTCAACGGATGCAAACGAGCGCCGAGCCGATGCGTTTGCGCCTTCCAGTCCGCATCGCTCTTGAACTCCGCGGCGAAGTGCGGCTCCCAGAACGCGATGTGACAGACGCGGCCGATGCCGAAGACGGTCACCAGTTTCGCGCCCTTCTTTTTCAAGTCGCCGATCTGCTGAGCATACGTCGGCAGCTCGTTCTTGAGGGCGAAATGGCGCTGCGACTTCGGCGCCGTCGCATTGCCGAGCGGGCCGTAGAACGCCTGCTCCATCGCGTACTGAAAGGCGCCGCTGTTATCGCTCGGCAACGTGTTGCCCTGGGCGTCGGACCATTCGTCCATGTTGAAGCCGTGCACATGTTCGCATGAGACGCCCCATTCCTTGAGGAAGTACACGGCCCAGCGATACATGCCCATCGGCCCGACGGGAAGAATGATCGCGAGCGGCCTGCCCGCTTGCTTGGTCAGCTGAATTTCGCGGGCGATTTCGTGGCCCATGTACGTATCGAAATCGGCGAGGGAGCCGCACGCGATCGGCTCGAATTTCGGGTTCCACCAGGCCGCGCGTTTGACCATCGCCTCGCCGCTCAGATCGGCGAGGCGGTCGATTTTTTCCAGGTCCCAGCCGGCGGGCAGGAATCCTTCCATCATGGAGCCACGAAAAGTCGTCAGCAAATTCATGGATCAACTGCCTTTCCAAGAACCAATATTACCTGGAAGCCGTAATGTATCGTAACCGCCAGTGCAAAGCATTCATTTTTTGTGAGGTGCGTGCGGGAATCGAGATTTCCACAAAAACTCGTGGTCCATGGGATTGGCGGTTCTCTACAATAGGTAAGTTGCGTGCAGCCCCTGAATGCCGGGAAACGTTCGCATCGTTTCTCGCCGGGGACTTGTTTTCTTGGAAGTTCGTACATAAAAAATCGGAACCTGCGTTTTCGGGTTTTGTCCATTTGCAAGTTCGTAAATCCGGTATTGCCGGGAGGAACAACATGAACGTTTGGCGTTGGATCGGTTTGTCTGTCTTCTTGATTGCAATCACAGCGCTCATCAGCACTTCGCGCCTTCCCGCATACGGACAAGACAAGGGCGAAAAGGACAAGAAAGTAGAAAAGGACAAAGGCGAAAAAGACAAGGGCGAAAAGGACAAGGGTAAAGCCGACGACAAAGGCAAGCCCGACGACAAAGGCAAGCCCGACGATAAAGGGAAAAAACCCGACGACAAAGGCAAGCCCGACGACAAAGGCAAGCCCGACGACAAAGGCAAGCCCGAAGTCAAGACGCCCCCGCAAACGGGTGGCGACAAGCTCGAATTCAAGGCTTTCGACAAGGGCGCCAAGCCCTTCTATCAAGAGCAATTCACCAAGACCACGCAGACCATGAAAGTCATGGGCCAGAGTGTCGAACAGAAGCAGGACCAGACGTTCCTCATCCTCTGGACACCGCAAGATCCCGACAAGGACGGCAATTACGTCGTCAAGCAGAAGATCGCCGGCGTCAAGATGAACATCGACATCGGCGGCAACAAGATCTCCTTCGATTCCACCGCCAAGAACCCCAAGAACCCGATGACCGATTTCTTCGAAGCCCTCATGAAAGAGGAACTGACCTTCACCATCCAGAAGGACCTTACCGTCAAGGATGTCGGCGGCCGCGACAAGTTCGTCAAGAACCTCGTCGATATCAATCCGCAAATGCAAAGCCTGCTCAAGGCGATCCTCAGCGACGCCGCCCTCAAGAAAATGGCGGAACCGACGTGGTGGGCGTACCCGGCCAGCGGCGCCGTTGCGAAAGATCAGTCCTGGAAGAAAGAAGCGACCCTCGATCTCGGCCCGATCGGCAACTACAAGACCGAGTTCAACTTCACCTACCAGGGCCAGGACAAGGGCATGGACAAGATCGGCATCAAGAGCAGCGTGACCTATTCCGCGCCGACCGACAACAAGGGCCTGCCATTTGTGATCACGAAGGCGGAACTCTCCGGCAAGGACGGCGCGGGTGAAGCGACTTTCGATCGCGCCAAGGGCCGTTTCGACGAAACCAAGATCAAGACGACACTCAAGGGCAAGCTCACGATCGACGTCAGCAACATGACGAACGACGTAGAAATCGATCAGGTCATCGCCGCGGAGTTTTTGGCCGGTGCTTTTCTT
>DAIOGM010000510.1:0-5090 GCA_036745215.1 Gemmataceae bacterium | reverse complement strand
CCGCTTCGAATTGGAAATGACTGCGGCTTGGCCGCGCCGTGTTCATCTGTGGTTTTTTTCACTTCACGGCCGCGTGTTGTAACGCACGGCGGCCGTGGCAATTTTCAAGGCGCTCTCCGTGTCATAGCCGACGCAATCGCTTGATGTGCCGCGTTCCAGGGCACAGCCAATGTCGTACGGGCTGTAAAGAACGACCCAGCGGCCGTTGAGCTGAATCCCTTCCAGGTACGGCTCCATCGGCAACGGCTTCTCGCCGGCTTTGACGCGGCATTGAATCGTCTTCGCATTCAACTCTTCGCCATTGTTGAGAAAGGCGCCGAACAATCGATCGCGGTTGGCGGCGTCGGCGGGGACGCGAACGAGCTTTTCCTTCGGGAACAAGTCTTGCGCAAACTTGCGGAACGATTTGTCGTATGCCTTGTCTCCGCAGCAAGCGTCCGCGAACAACAGCCCGCCGTTTTCGAGGGTGAAACGCAACGGCTCGAGGTTATTCGGATCGACCTTGAACTCGCCTCGGCCATGCATGTACAGGAACTTCGACGAACGAATCGTTGAATCGAATCCGCCGAAGCCGATCTTTTCGACGCGCGGCATGACATCAAGCGCCGTCGTTTTTTGGACGTGAGTGAGCAGGTTCGTCATCGCCTTTTCCGCGGGCCACTCGGCGCTGGTCCTCAATTGGCGCACTTGAAAATAGCCTCGCTTGCGCGGCTCCTTCGGCTCGTTATTCGCGGACGCTACGTCGATCTGCGTCAATCGCGGCAGCGGCGGCGTCTTGCCGGTCGCGAAGGCGACAATGTTTGCGCCCAAGAGGAACGCGGGGCGAGCGGCGCCGTCGTGTTGATTCGATTCCCATTGACACGACAAATCCTGCGGACTGTAAAGGATCACTGTGCGGCAACCGGCCTTCAGCTCCATCAGCTTGAACTGGCCCGGTTGAACTTGGTTGAAGCACGTCCACACCGGATGCGTGCTGTCGATGTACTTCAGCTCGTCGTCCCAGTTGTTCTTGACCCACTGCTTGAAGCCGGCGTCAAAGTTTGGATCGCCGCAGCACGCTTCCGCGAGAATGAAGCCGCCGGTTTCGACAAATCGTTTGATGAACCGGACTTCGTTGTCCCCCAATCGTCCCGGCAGCAGCGACTTGTGTCCCGTGATGTACAGGATCGGCGATTGCCGCATGTCGGCGACGATGGCCGCTTCCTCCTCGGCGTTGGGAGCGACGTTCTTGTCGAGGATGGCTTCAATGGAGCGACGAATGTCGTACGTCTGCCAGGTGGCGGTTTTCTTTTCGAAGAGATCGGTTCGCGATAGGTAATCGGTCAAGTGGCGCAGGTCGTTGCGGTCGTTGTTCCAGTCGTTGTCCTTTTCCCGCGCCGGGAAGAAGTTGCCGTGAACGAGCTTGCTCATCAATACCGGCGTTCGGCCCTTGGACAGAAAGAGCAAGGCAAAGCTGGTATTGATGTGCGGCCAGCGATCCCAGCCGTCGCCGCGCGAGGGCCAGACGCCGGATGCGCCTTGTTTGGTAACGAGGAATTCACAGCCCTCGCGATACCAATCGTGCTCGCCGAAAAAGCGGTTGCCCGACAGCCGGCCGGCGCGTTCGAGGCCATAGAGATGGTAGTAGGCGCGCAAGCGTTGCAGATCGATGCCGAACCGCTTGCTGAGCCATTGTTGCGCCTTGGCGACGGCGTTATTGTCGTCGTAGAAGCCGCACTTGTGATCCTGACTGGCGAGTTCCTGCCCGGCGATCAACAATCCGCACAGCCCTGCGACGGTCATGGTCATCGATGGGCCGACCTCGTCGTCGGGGCCGTACTCACCGTAGGTCCACGAGCCGTCCGCATTCTGGGTGCGCGCGTAATAGTCCTGAATTTCCACCCAGACCTTACGATCGATCGGCACGCCTGCTTGCCGAGCGTACCAGAGCGCGAGCATGGCGTACTGCGAATTGGATGCGTCGGTGGATTGATTGGTCGCCCGTTTGTCGTACGTCCAGCCGATGAAGCGCCCATTCTTGTAAACGCGGGCGTCGAGCAGCCACTGGACGTTCGCCTTGATGAGCGGGACATCCGTCTTCGCCTCCGCAAGGGCCATCGTCTGCAAGGCGCGGACGTAGACCTTTGGCGAATCGATCTTGCGAAGGTTGACGAAGCCCTTGGCGATCGCGTCCTTGCGCTCCTTGTCTTTCTTCGGATTGTCGATCACGCCGTCGCAGTTCAGCAGTGCGAGAATCGCCAAGCCTGTCGGCCCACCTTGATATTGGGGAGCGTTTTTCGGATCCTTGAGGTCTTCCCAGCTTCCATCGGGGCGTTGCTGGCTGACGAGCGAATCGACGCCCTTGGCGATGCTGGTTTTGACTTTCTTGACGAGCGGCTCTTGCTGCGCGGCCGCGGCGCCGGGGACGGCGAGGAGGAAGCAAACGCAGAGAATGCGCGACATGAGACGGACCTCGTTTCTCGCTTCGCCAACTCTTCCCGCCGACAGATCGTGCTTCAGCTCAGGTATTCTCGAACCTTTTCAAGCGATTCGGCTTTCATGAGAAAGCGTGTGAACTTTTCCAGTTCTTCATTTCCAAGTTCCTTCACTTTCGGCAGCAATCGGCTACCCGCAGCGCCGAACTTGAACTTGAGGGCCAAGGAGATTCCCAGAAGAAGGCCTTTGCGCAGTCCTTTTTTTTCACCGTACCGCTCAAAACTTGTCACGTAAGGCACATTCTTCTCCTTCTGAAGTTCGTGCATCTCGGATTGAAATGCGTCATCCAGATCGTCCGGCAACGCCATGAGCCAGTCGATCAATCCGAGCAATTGCCGAATATCATCCGCCGACCAATTCCGGCGCAACAGCCCTTTTGCGAGGCGCAGCTTCCGATTCTTGCGATCGCCCGGGTCGCTGCGTGTATCCTTCGCGTCCAGGTCCGCGAGCACGACGGCGGCGATTGGGTTATCACTCGTTTCCAGCTCATCACGTCGCGACAAAAAGTCGAGCAGCTTGGCGATGCGAAACGTTAACTCGATCCGGCAGCCCCAGCGCTCTTGCCAAAACGTCATTGGCCGCCAATCCGGCTGATCGTCGCATAGGAGCGCGAGGCCGACTACTTCCCGATTATACATCTTTCGAATGGCAATATGGTACTCGAACATGCGTTGCGGAAACGTTTTTTCGACTTCCGCTTGAATCTCGACGTGAATGAGAATCCAGCAGTCCGTGCCGTCGTGCAGCCAGACCTTGAACAGCTTGTCCGCGAAGAGCTTGCCGAGCTTGGCGCGGCGGAGGATTTGCAGCAGCTCCTTATCGAGCGATTCGTAGCCGCGCGACCAGTCGATGTCTGGATGGATGTCAGGGAAGAAGAACGCGAGGAAGTGGGGGAAGTAAAGCTGAAGCGCGTCCTTCCACGGGCTGTCGTGCTCTTCCGATTGTCGCGGGCGCTTCGCCATGGGCGGATGCTAGCACGGGAAACGCGGGATCACAAGCGCCTACCCGCCGCAACCGTTGTGCTATATGATGTCAGTAATCGCTAGGGGTGCCCGTGCGGGCTGAGAGCAAACCCTGGGACCTGATCCGGATCATGCCGGCGTGGGAAAGCGAGACACCGGTTGAATCGCGCATCTCTCCCTTTGTTCCCTGCGAACGTCACCCCCGCGAATCGCTGCGCTCGGCGCGGGGCTTGATAAGCGTAATCATGGAAATCTACACGTTCGCTCAACACATGCTCGCCTGGAGCACCACCGTCGCGGTGCTCGGCTTCATCACGTTCCCATGGGCGATCGTGGCGTACAAGATCTGGCATGGCAACAAGGCGATCGACGATGACGTTCGCGACGAATTGCTGCAGCGTTCCTGGTTCGCCGGCTGGGCCCTCGGCGCGGCCGCGATCGTTTTCGTCCTGCTCGATTACCTGACGGCCGACGAAGCCTGGCTCGGGCTTCCCGCGGGGCCGATGCATTGCGTCTTCTTCGTCGGCTATCTGGCGCTCGCCGGCTGGTGGATGATGTTCTTCTTCTCGATGGAAGACTATTTCCAGGGGCTGAGCCTCGCCGTGATTTACTTGTACGTGCCGGCAGCGCTCTTCTTTGTATTGAGTTTGCTGTTCGACAATCCGTTGCAGGTTTTTGTGTTGAAGTGGCTCGTGGAGCCGAAAGTGTAAACCAGGTTTACGTTTAGCGCTCGCGTGACGCCATGCGAACGCTAAACGCAAAGCAAGAAAAAAGGAAGTACCATGTTGACCCAGCTCGAAAGCGCCCGCAAGGGCATCATCACCGATGAAATGAACTTCGTCGCCAAGCGCGAGGACCTCGCGCCGGAGCTGATCCGCGATGAAGTGGCGCGTGGCCGAATGGTCATCCCCGCCAACGTCAATCATCTCAAGAAACGCCTCGAGCCGATGTGCATCGGCGTCACCGCGCTGTGCAAGATCAACGCCAACATCGGCAACTCCGCGGTCACCGGCACCGTGGAAGACGAACTCGAAAAGCTGCACATGGCCGTGCACCTCGGCTCCGACACGGTGATGGACCTCTCGACCGGCGGCGAAATCGACAGCATTCGCCAGGCGCTCATCGATGCCTCGCCGGTGCCGATCGGGACCGTGCCGATCTATCAGATCATTCAGAATGTCAAGGATCCCGCCGACATCACGCCGCAACAGATGCTCGACATGGTGGAGCATCAAGCCAAGCAGGGCGTCGACTACATGACGATCCACGCGGGCGTCCTTCAGGAATACCTACCGATGACGTCGAAGCGGATCACCGGCATCGTCAGCCGCGGCGGCTCGCTGATGGGCGGCTGGATGCTGGCGCACCACAAGCAAAATCCGTGGTACACTCATTTTGACGAGCTGTGCGAGATCATGCGCGCCTACGACGTGACGTTCAGCCTCGGCGACGGCTTACGGCCCGGTTGTCTGGCGGACGCCAACGACGCGGCCCAGTTCGCGGAATTGAAAACGCTCGGCGAATTGACGTTGAAAGCTTGGTCGCACGGCTGCCAGGTGATGATCGAAGGCCCGGGGCACATCCCGATGCACCTGGTCAAGATGAACGTCGAGAAGGAAATCGAGATGTGCCACGAGGCTCCGTTCTATGTGC
>DAIOGM010000509.1:0-5101 GCA_036745215.1 Gemmataceae bacterium | reverse complement strand
CACAGTCTCCACCGGGCCGGCGGCTTCAGTACCGTCGCCTTCGCTTCCCTCGCCGCGCACAACGCGTGCCCCGTCGGGAAACGTCAAGGTGACCCGAACGCGCGACAGGTCATGGTCGCCGACGGGCACTTCCTGTTCTTTGAGGGCGCCGTGCGCGTAGTGCAACGCGGCGGCATCATTGATTCTCTTCATGGGTTTCTCGACGGATTTGAAAGGGCCGGCCCCCGCGCACGCTTTGCGAAGGCCGACCGCATGCTCTCAGTGTCGAAAGAAGTATGACACACGGATCCGCCATCGCCGGAATGACGGGGCGGTCCGCACCGCCGTTTGCGGCGATGGCGGACCGTGTGTAACGAGTAGGTAAAGTTGGTTGAGGTCAATCGACATCATCGGACAGTTCAAAACCTGAGTCGCTTACCTCAGAACAGAAAGGTGGCGAATTATCGGTGAACTTCAGTCTCGCTTGGGCCTTGATTTCACGTCTTGGATGAGCCAGTTTGAATTTCTCCATCGCCATCGCAATGGCTTCGGTTTCGCATGACGCCCACGCGTAGACCCGTTCAAAGGCCTCACCAGTCCAGCCGGACCAAATTTCGTATAAACCCATGATCCTCGTTGTACCTTTTTCTGGAAACCCGTCACGAGCTTTTTTCGCACGCAGTCAACAATTCAACCAGGCTATCGGCCGCTTCCTTTGACCAACGATCCGTCGCCAGTGCGATGTGATGGGTGCCGTTCGTGGCGGTCACCACGTACATCGACATAAGCGGCTTGACGGCCAGGCCGAAGAAATCCATTGGTTGATCGATCGGCACCATGGAGACTTGCACGCGCAGGTTCCACGTGGGGAATTGGTTTTGAAGGGCGAGCGGGCCTAGTGCATCCGATGCCATGGGGGAATTCCATTGTAAGAACGGGGCGATTCCTGGTATCGTTCACGGCGAAGTTGCAACGAGCCCTCGGCAGGCCATCGAGCCTGCCCCCTTGGCAACCCCTGTTCTGCAATGGAGTGCACGCGGGGCCGGGACAGCGAGGGCCGTTGCGGTTGGCACGGACGCCGGTTAGCACGGAGCGCTGACCGGCTCCTTTTCGTTACTGGCGGCCGCGGCCACCTCGGCGGCGATCGCCGAGTAGACTTCACTGCGATGGACTTCGAAGGATCTGGGGCCTTCAAAGCCCAACCGCACCCTGCCACGCCGGCACGTCGTCACGACAAGCCTTAGCAGCTCGCCGGCGTGCTCAACAACTATCTCTTGCGACGGCTCCCTTGTCAGGACCAACATCATCAGACTCCTTTCAGGTTGATTGCCGACTCGCCGTCCCCCGGCGGGTCACATTTCTTGCCTCTCCAGGTTCCGTTGGAAAAAGCGTGTAAGCTGGATTGCGTTCAATTTTTCGTTGCCGTGCCCTACGAATGCGGCGGCGTTCCCCGGCGATTTGATCCTCGATCCATTGGGCGTGCGCCCAGATTTCGCGTTTGTCGGCCAGGCGCTCGCGCCGATCGGCCGCGGCAATCAGCATGGCGTGGAGCTCGCCGAGCTTGAAGATTCGCGCTCGAATAAGTTCATGCTTGCTGGCCATGCGTTTGACTCCGGAACGATCATGCCCCTCACCCTTGGCCCCTCTCCCCCAGGCCGGAGGGTTAGGGATACATCAGCAGTCCGGTGCCGCGCTGCAAATTCAACAACGTGTAGGCGACCATGCAGATGATCGCCAAGACCATGGTGGCGATTGCCGCCAACATCAGACGTTCCATTGAAAGGCCCTCGCTTTCCCGCGTTCTTTCACGCCGGTACCGCCGCGAGGCGGAATTGGTTTTGTTGGTGTCATCTGCGTTTCGCTCCAAGCTGGATATCCTTGAGGACTGCAACTCGCTCGACGGTTGCCGGCCAGGTCATCCACTTTGGCCTCAACACGTCGCCTCCGATCAAAATCAATGTCCCACAGCGAGGGCACCAAGAAAGATGATCAGAAGGCGGATCACCACAAAGCGGCTTCATTTCTTCGTAGCAAACCTCACACGTCATGTTTGCTCTCCCCGGCTTGCCCAATTCGGCAATAGGACTCAGCGCAATTCAGGCATTCAAAAGTCATCGCGTAATCTCCGGCCAGAGCCAGTTCGCGGGGCATGTAAACGCGAAAACCTTCATTGCCGCAGGCACAAATCATCTGATCCGCTTGTGACTCGGCACCCGTAGCAGTCTCAAAAACCTTAATCTTTCTGGATCGGAGCTTCGCATCTTTCAACATGGCTTGCACCTTTCATGGCACCTTCCGGGAAAATGTCGCTTTTTGTACCAATTGCGACATTTTCTAATCCTGCAGGCTTAAGGTTTCGGAATCGTAGATCTCCAACTCATTCTTCCAATGCGGCCAGCGGGCTTCTGCACGAGCGGTCGCGGCGTCAGAGTCCGGCGCGTCGACAAATCCGAGGTAGAAACTGCCGTGATCCCGATTCCACTTCACGCGGAAGTAATAGCGAGTGAGCATCATCGACCCTTCCTAGATGCGGTTGATACCTTCCTTCAGATCATCCACTTCGACGTGCAAATAGATCGCCGTCGTCTGCAGGTTGGCATGGCCGAGGGCCTCTTGGACGAGCCGGAGGTTTCCTGTCGCCTTGTACAGTGCGGTCGCGAACGTATGTCGCAAGCGGTGGGGATTCGCTTTGTTTTCCTTCGTCAGGATGAACCCGGCCGCTTTCGCCAGCGCCGGCAGCCGGCGTTGAAACGTGCGAACTGAGACCGGTTTGTCGCCGCGGCCAGGGAAGAGATAGCCCTCTTTGCGGTCGCCGATCCAAGTGATCAGCACTGGCAGCAGCTTGTCGTGAATGCCGACATTGCGGTCGACGTCGCCCTTGCCGTGAATCACATTGATCTCGCCGTCCTCCAGGTCCATGTGTTCGATGCGAAGATTGCACAGCTCCGAAATTCGAAGGCCGGCGTAACGGATCGTTTGCAACATGACCAGGTCGCGAAATGCCTTCGTCTTTTTCGATTTGGTTGCCGTGTTGACGGCCGCTTGTGCAACGGAATCGAACGCCTCCATTTGCCGCGGCTTGAAATTCTTCGGCAGCCGGCGACGGCGACGGCGTTTTTTCTTCGGCGCCGGGTTGTCGGCCGTCGAGCTCGCCGCCGGCGGTTCGATTTGGTTGGCATGAGGAGACATACGCAACTCTACCCGATTGCAGCCGCGTTGCGATCATGATTGCGTCTCCTGACGCGTCTGCCACGCCAACCCAAGCGGCGACTTTACCGTGCGAACGCTAAATGCCTTGCCGCAAGGCCCGCAATGCCAAATCGGATCGACGCTCGGATCGGGTGGCCCGGTGAAGATGGCGGCCTTGCAATGCGGGCAGATGAGCGTATCGATCGACGTGAAAAACTGCTCCTCGCTCCAATCGTCGAAATTGAAAATCGACTCGAGCGTTTCGCGGCTCAGCTCCTCGCCGGCCGGGATTTCGGTGACTGGGATTTTTTTCATGATGCGTCTCCTGGAAATATCGCCGGCCGCGACGATGCGACTGACGGCGTTTGTCACAAGCTTTCGAGAAACCGGCCAATCGCGTATCGGATGACGCGCAACTCTTTCACCGTGAACCTGACGTGAAGCGTCTTTTTCTTTTTCACATCCAAGATTTCAAGTATTGACGACGTTTCCATGCTACCGACCATGCCCGTGATGCGTTGACGAATGCGCGCCATCGCCCGGCGGACTTTGGTCAAGTCTTCGCCGTCCGGATCCAGGTTGTCGGGCACAAGATCGGCCATTCTCTACGCCTTAGCTTTTTTCCTGTCGATCTGTTCGCGTAACACGGATTGCTCCTCCCGGCGGCATTGGTTTCAATCCACGTCCCTTGGCCTGCTCTGCCACGAAACGCCATGCTGATTGCGGCGAACGTGGACGATGTCGAATCCGGCCTTGCGCAGCCGCAGCTTACGTTGCTTGACCGCATAGAGGCCAACGCCCATACGCTCGGCGACGACGCGGTCTGGCGCCCCGTCTGAAAAAGCTTCGAGCCATTGCTCCCAACGCCGCGGGGCCCGGGCGACGTCCAGCGTTGATAGCCGACCATTCACGCTGGCAAATGTGCGTCCGAGCTCGGCCGCGATTTCTTTCACCGTTTTGCCGGCCATGCGCATTTCTTCGAGCCTGGCTTCCTCTTTAGGCGTCCATGTCCGCCACGTTTTCATCTGGGCGCCGCAAATGCGCAAGCGTCGTGCCCTGATCGCCGCGACGCTACGCCTGAGGATGACGCCCGCGATCTGCGCCGCCGAGGCCCCGACGTCGAGCAGCTCGGCGAGCTGACTTTCCTCTTCCGCCGTCCAGGCCGGTTTCTTTGTTGCCATGCGTCTGCACCAAAAACCCTCGGGGCGCTCGCCACGTTTTAGACATGATCCGCGGCATACTCGCGACCTATCCGCGGCTGGAACTCGTCCTTTTGCGGCGCTCTGAGCCTACGCGGTGATTTCACCGAGGCCCCGAAGGGTGTTAGTTTTTTTCGGGTTCGTGCCGATAACTGCCGTCTTTCCTCGCCTTGTCGATGCACTCGTCACAAATGAAGATGCCGCTCGAATACCCAAGCGCTTGAACGGCACGAAGCAAGTAGCCATTGGCCTTGATCGTCTGGCATTCGGCGCAATGCTTCGATTTGTTTGGACCGCAATGCACTTTCCGCCGAGTTGCATTGGACAAACGCGCGAATCGGTCGATAGTCATGCTGCCCTCCTCACACGCGGCCGGAATGGCCTCAACCGCTTCGACGCCGCCAGTCGAACCGGATGCGATGGATGTCCCCACTTGGTGATGCCAAGGCAATGAGCCCGCGTTCGCGTTTGCTCGAGCAACGCCATTACCGCCGATATGCGATCGGGAAAATGAAACACATTGCCCCAAGCGCAGATCACTTTCCGGCCGACGACGGCCTGGATGATCGCCTCATCGTTGAACGGGCCGACTGGGTCTTTCGCGTTGAGCAATTGCCACGGGTAAGGTGTGACAAGAGCGAAGGCGTTGACGACGACAAACCCGCCATAGCCCCACCGGTGGCTGAAGTCGATCACGCGCCGAATCGTCGGGTCCGTTCGATCGGCGCCGGCGA